>DATJUS010000085.1:0-10355 GCA_035502175.1 Rhizomicrobium sp. | reverse complement strand
GGCCCGTTCAAGTGGCTGCTTGGATCGCCGGAGTTTCATCACTGGTATCACAGCAACGAACACGCGGCGAGGGACCGGAATTTCGCGGCCATTTTCTCGCTCTGGGATGTCGCATTTGGAACCGTCTTTCTCCCGGGGGACGCGCCGCGCGTCTACGGGATCGACGAGCCGGTCCCGCCGGGATACGCGGACCAGCTGCTCCATCCGTTCCGGCCGGCGCTCGCGCCTGTTCCGGAGCCCGGTGGTGCAGCGGAAGGGCCCGTCGCGCCTCTCGCTGGCGGCGGCGTTTCCCAAAGTCCTGCAATCCTCTAGCAACCCCTGAAATCCCCTGTTATAGGGGCGCCCTTCCAGGGCAGGCCGAAAGGCCGGATTTGCCTCTGGAATGGCCCAAACGCGGGCGTGGCGGAACTGGTAGACGCACTGGATTTAGGTTCCAGCGACGAAAGTCGTGGGGGTTCAAGTCCCTTCGCCCGCACCAGGCTTCGCGACGCGAGAGCGGAGCGAAGACTGCTCGGCGTAGCCCGAAGGGCGAAGCCTGGGCTATCGCCGCGCGCTTCGCCTGGCAGGCCAGCATAGAGTTATAGAGAGAAGTAGGAACGCCAATGCAGATCACCGAGACCGTTTCCGAAGGCTTGCGCCGCGAATACAAGATCGTCGTCCCGCAGGGCGACCTCGACGCGAAGGTCACCGCGCGTCTCGAAGAGATGAAGCCCAAGATGCATCTCAAGGGCTTCCGCCCGGGCAAGGCGCCGGTCTCGTTCCTGAAGAAGCAGTTCGGCAAGTCCATGATGGGCGAAGTCGTCGAGCAGGTCGTGAATGACGGCAGCGCGAAGGCAATCGCCGACAATTCGCTCAAGCCCGCTTTCGCGCCGCGCGTCGAGCCGATGGGCGAACTCGAGCAGGTGATGGACGGCAAGGCCGATCTCGAATTCACCGTCACCGTCGATCTGATGCCGGACTTCGATCTGACGGATGTTTCCAAGATCAAGATCGATCGCCTGACTGCCGACGTCACCGATGCCGATATCGATGAAGCGCTGAAGCGCCTCGCGGAACAGTCGCGCACCTATTCCTCGCGCCCGGCCGGCGAGGCGGCGCAACTCGACGACCAGGTTGTCATCGACTTCGTCGGCAGCCTCGATGGCGTCGAGTTCGCCGGCGGCACCGCCGACGATTTCAATCTGACGCTCGGCTCCGGCCAGTTCATTCCGGGTTTCGAAGAGCAGCTTGTCGGCGTGAAGGCCGGCGAGAAGCGCGACGTGAACGTGAAGTTCCCGGAAGAATACGGCGAGCCGAAGCTGGCCGGCAAAGACGCGCTGTTCGTCGTCACCGTGAAGGACGTGAAAGCGCCGGACGAAGCCAAGGTCGATGACGAACTGGCGAAGCGCATGGGCCTGCAGACGGTCGGCGAGCTCAAGGAGCGCGTCCGCGAGCAGGTGAAGACCGATTTCACCCGCGCGAGCCGCGTGCACCTGAAGCGCCGCATCCTCGATGCGCTGGATTCCTCGCATTCGTTCGAACTGCCGCCGGCGATGGTGGAGTCCGAATTCAACGGCATCTGGAATGCCGTCGAGCAGGAACTGAAGCGCGAAGGCAAGACCGCTGCCGACGAGGGCAAGACGGAAGAAGAACTGAAGAAGGAATACCACGATATCGCCGAGCGCCGTATCCGCCTCGGCCTTGTGCTCGCGCGCATCGGCGAGCAGAACGGCCTGACGGTCGCGAATGACGAGTTGCAGCGCGCGGTCGCGCAGCGTGCGCGTCAGTTCCCGGGCCAGGAACAGCAGGTGTTCGAGTTCTATATGAAGAACCAGCAGGCGCTCGCCGAAATCCGCGCGCCGATCTTCGAAGACAAGGTTGTGGACTTTGTCGCGGAACTCGCCGACGTCACGGACAAGAAAGTGGACCGCGAGACGCTGTTCATGGATCCCGACGAAGCGCTGGAAAAGCTGAAGAGCAAATAAGTTAGCGCGCAAGCTTCAGAAAGCGCGTTAATAACCCTGCTTATGGCAAGGTCGTATTAACCGGAATCAGCGCCTATATGTGCGTTGACAGGGCGCGGGTGCGCCCTAGGCTCATCACATCGAATCAGGAAGAAGCATGTCCGATCCGCGCAACGTCTATATGAACACGCTGGTGCCGATGGTGGTCGAGCAGACCGCCCGCGGCGAGCGCGCCTACGACATCTATTCGCGCCTGTTGAAGGAGCGCGTGCTGTTCGTGACCGGTCCGATCGAGGACTACGGCGCGAGCCTGATCACCGCGCAGCTTCTGTTTCTCGAAGCCGAGAATCCGAAGAAGGAAATCTCGATGTACATCAACTCACCGGGCGGCATCGTCACGGCGGGTCTCGCGATCTACGACACGATGCAGTACATCCGCCCCTCGGTGCAGACGTTCTGTGTCGGTCAGGCGGCATCTGCTGCATCGCTGCTTCTGATGGCGGGCAAGAAGGGTGAGCGCTTCTGTCTTCCGAATTCGCGCATTCTCGTGCATCAGCCGTCGGCGTCTTACTACGGCCAGGCGGCGGATATCGCGCGGCACGCGCAGGAGATCGTGAAGCTCAAAAAACGGCTGAACGAGATCTACGCCAAGCACACCGGACAATCGGTGGAGGCGGTTGAAAAGGCGCTCGATCGCGATACATACATGACCGCCGAAGAGGCCAAGGCCTTTGGGTTAATCGATACCGTTATGGAACGCCGGCCTGAAACGGCCGACTCCCGGCCCTAGAAAAGCCGCGCGGGAACTCGGAAATGGCAGGAAACCAGCGGATTAAACAAATCTTGATCCGCCCTCGGTTAACGTGGTCGAATGAATCGGACGAACCGATTTGGGCTGGCGTGGTTCGTGCAAAGCCAGCAGCAGTTGGGTCAATGCAGTGTTTTAAGGGACGGGCAGTTGCCCGGAAATGCCTATGAGTAAGGCGGGCGGCGGCGAGTCGAAGAACACGCTCTATTGCTCCTTTTGCGGCAAGAGCCAGCATGAGGTTCGCAAGCTGATTGCGGGTCCGACGGTGTTCATCTGCGATGAATGCGTCGAACTCTGCATGGAAATCATCCGGGAAGAGAACAAGACCTCCTTCATGAAGTCGAAGGAAGGCGTTCCGAGCCCGCAGGAAATCTTCAAGGTTCTGGACGATTACGTCGTCGGTCAGGGGCACGCCAAGAAGGTGCTCTCGGTCGCCGTCCACAACCACTACAAGCGCATCAACGCGGGCGGCAAGAACCAGGACGTCGAGCTCGCGAAGTCGAACATCATGCTGATCGGCCCGACGGGCTGCGGCAAGACTCTGCTCGCGCAGACGCTTGCCCGTATCCTCGATGTGCCGTTCACGATGGCCGACGCCACGACGCTGACCGAAGCCGGTTACGTCGGCGAAGACGTCGAGAACATCATCCTCAAGCTGCTGCAGGCCGCCGACTACAATGTCGAGCGCGCGCAGCGCGGCATCGTCTATATCGACGAAGTCGACAAGATCAGCCGTAAATCCGACAACCCGTCGATCACACGCGACGTGTCAGGCGAGGGCGTGCAGCAGGCGCTGCTCAAGATCATGGAAGGCACGATCGCCAGCGTTCCTCCGCAGGGCGGCCGCAAGCATCCGCAGCAGGAATTCCTGCAGGTCGACACGACGAACATTCTCTTCATCGTGGGCGGCGCGTTTGCCGGCCTCGACAAGATCATCTCCGCCCGCACGCAGGGCACGTCCATGGGCTTCGGCGCCAATGTGCGCGGTCCGGATGAGCGCGGCACCGGCGAAATTCTGCGCGAAGTTGAGCCGGAAGATCTGCTCAAGTTCGGCCTCATCCCGGAGTTCATCGGTCGTCTGCCTGTGCTCGCCACGCTGGGCGATCTCCAGGAGCAGGCGCTGATCGAAATCCTGACGCGTCCAAAGAACGCGCTGGCGAAGCAGTATCAGCGCATGTTCGAGATGGAGAACGTGAAGCTCCGCTTCCAAGACGAAGCGCTGCACTCCATCGCCAAGCGCGCTATCGCGCGCCGCACCGGTGCCCGTGGTTTGCGCTCGATCATGGAGAACATCCTGCTCGAGACCATGTTCGAACTTCCCACGCTCAACGGCGTGCAGGAGGTGGTGATCACGTCGGATGTGGTCGATGGCCGCGCCCGCCCGCTGTACACCTATTCGGATAAGGCCGAACCGGCCCAGAAGACGGCAAGCTGACGCCGTTTCAGGTTCCTAGTGTCATTTCGGCTCCAGCACCCGGCGGAATCCGCTGGGAAGCTGTGTACGCCTTGAAACCGTTAACACCCGGCCCCATTTTGTTCTTACAGAGTCGGCCCATAAGGGCGACTTAAATCAAGGTTTTGTACGCCCGTCTGGGGTACGATGCCTTTTACAAGCCGGGCGCCGGGGCGCGGCCGGTAGGAGCAAGAGTATGACGGATACCGTTGTGAATACCCTCAAAGGCGAAACCGGCAACGTCGCGGCTGTCCTCCCGCTGCGCGATATCGTCGTTTTCCCGCACATGATCGTGCCGCTGTTTGTCGGCCGCGAAAAATCCGTGCGTGCCCTCGAAGAGGTGATGAACGAGGAGAAGCAGATCCTTCTGTTGACGCAGAAGAACGCCTCTGACGACGACCCCTCGACCGACGGCCTGCATACCATCGGTACGCTGGCGACCGTGCTGCAGCTTCTGAAGCTGCCGGACCAGACCGTGCGCGTCCTTGTCGAAGGCAAGTCGCGTGCAGAGGTGACGGGCTTCCTGCCACGCACCGATTTCTTCCAGGCGACCATCGAGCGCATTCCGGAGAACGTGGGCGAGTCCCGCGAAACCGAAGCGCTGATCCGCACGGTGAAGACCAACTTCGAGCAGTACATCAAGCTCAACAAGAAGATTCCGGCTGAGACGCTGGCGTCTGTTGCGCAGATCGACGAGCCGGCGAAACTCGCGGACATCGTCGCCTCGCATCTGTCGGTCAAGATTTCCGACCGTCAAACCTTGCTGGAGACGCTGAACACGGCGGAGCGTTTGGAGAAAGTTCTCTCGCTCATCGAAGCCGAGATCGGCGTGCTGCAGGTCGAGCGCAAAATCCGCTCGCGCGTGAAGCGCCAGATGGAGAAGACGCAGCGCGAATATTATCTGAACGAACAGCTCAAGGCGATCCAGAAGGAACTCGGCGACGGCGACGAAGGTCGCGACGAGCTCGCCGAGATCGAAACGCGCATCCGCAAGACCAAGCTGTCGAAGGAAGCGCGCGAAAAGGCGATGGCCGAAGTGAAGAAGCTTCGTTCCATGTCGCCGATGTCGGCCGAAGCGACCGTCGTGCGCAACTATCTCGACTGGATGCTCTCGCTCCCTTGGGGCAAGAAGTCGAAGGTCAAGAAGGACATCGCAGCCGCGGAGCAGGTTCTCCACGACGACCACTACGGTCTCGAGAAGGTCAAGGAACGCATCCTCGAATATCTCGCCGTGCAGCAGCGCGCCGGGAAGATGAAGGGGCCGATCCTGTGTCTCGTCGGACCTCCTGGCGTCGGCAAGACTTCGCTTGCGCGTTCGATCGCGAAGGCGACGGGCCGCGAGTATGTCCGCATGTCGCTTGGTGGCGTGCGCGATGAAGCGGAAATCCGCGGTCACCGCCGCACCTATATCGGCTCGATGCCCGGCAAGGTCATCCAGTCGATGAAGAAGGCGAAGACGGCGAACCCGCTGTTCCTGCTGGATGAGATCGACAAGCTCGGTGCGGACTGGCGCGGCGATCCTTCGAGCGCGCTGCTCGAAGTGCTCGACCCAGAGCAGAACCACACGTTCCAGGACCACTATCTGGAAGTCGATTTCGATCTGTCGGACGTGATGTTCATCACCACGGCCAACACGCTCAACATGCCCGGCCCGCTGATGGATCGCATGGAGATCATCCGCATCCCCGGTTACACCGAGGATGAGAAGGTTGAGATCGCCAAGCGCCATCTGGTCGACAAGGAGAAGAAGGCGCACGGCCTGAAGGACGAGGAGTGGAGCATCACGGACGCGGGACTGCGCGACCTGATCCGCTACTACTCGCGCGAAGCCGGTGTTCGTAACCTCGAGCGCGAGATCGCGAACCTGACCCGCAAGGCGGTGAAGGAGATCGTGTCGGGCAAGGCGAAATCGATTGAGGTTACGCCCGAGAACCTCGGCACCTATGCCGGCGTTCGCAAGTTCCGCTTCGGTGAGATCGAGGGCGAGGATCAGGTCGGTGTCGTTACCGGTCTGGCGTGGACGGAAGTCGGCGGCGAGACGCTGCAGATCGAGTCCGTCATGCTGCCCGGCAAGGGCCGCATGCAGACCACCGGCAAACTCGGCGATGTGATGAAGGAGTCGATCGACGCGGCGCGATCTTATGTGCGCTCCAAGGCGACGACGTTCGGCATCAAGCCGCCAACGTTCGACAAGGTCGACATCCATGTGCACGTGCCGGAAGGCGCGACGCCCAAGGACGGTCCGTCGGCCGGTGCTGCAATGGCAACGGCGATCATCTCGGTTGTCACCGGCATTCCGGTGCGCCGCGATGTGGCGATGACGGGCGAGGTCACCCTGCGTGGCCGTGTACTTCCGATCGGCGGCCTGAAGGAAAAGCTGCTGGCCGCGTTGCGCGCCGGGATCACCACGGTTCTCATCCCCGATGAGAATTCGAAGGATCTCGCCGACATCCCGGAGAACGTGAAGTCGGGCCTGAAGATCATTCCGGTGAAGACGGTCGGTGAAGTGCTGAAGGTGGCGCTCGTGCGTCAGCCCGAAGCCATCGACTGGGTTGAACCCGCCGATGTCGTTCCGGCGGCGGCACTCACCGCCACCGACGGCGATCAGATGGTCGCGCACTAACGGCGGCCAAAATCAAAACGGAAAGCCCGGAGAGCAATCTCCGGGCTTTTTCGTTAGGATGATGCGCTTCAAACGAGGTGTTCGATGCGGATGGTCGTGGACGTGCCGTTTCGGGGGGCACGAACCTATCTGCACAGCACGAATGTCTTCGATTTTCTCGTCGCGCGGACCAGCGCGGACCGTGATCTAAAATTGACATTTCGCCGCAAAATCGCCTGTCAGGTCGAAGCGGTATCGGCCGCAGACATCGAACGGCCCGACGACTATCCCGCCCGGTTTTCCGGCGAGGGGCCGGCCGGCCGGATCGATCTTGTTCTGGCCGAAAAGGTGCCGTCCGTCCCGATCGTTCGCCGTAAGCCTTACGATGAGAACGCGGTTACGGATGGAAGCAGGATTGAAGGTGAGACGATACGAAGCGACGCGGACAATGGTGCGAGTGCAATCGAGCGCATTGTCGCCAACAACAAGCGTCTGGTTGCGCATCTGATCGGGTCGCAAAAGACGCTGGTGTTCAGTACGGTTCGCCTTGTATCCGTTCCGCCGCGGCGAGCGGCCCTGAAGATAGAACTCCGAAGCCGGTTGGGATCGACGCTGTTCCGCTCACGCATATACGCCGACGAAGCTGAAATTGGAGAAATTGTCTTCTATGCAGAATGATACTTTCGGCGTTGCGGCGATCGGTACCTATCTGCCGGTGGAAACGCAGGGCAACGAATCCCTGGCGACGCAATTCGGCTTCGCAGACGATTTCCTGAGTTCGAAGATCGGCGTGACGGCACCGCGCCGGAAATCTTCTTCGGAAGAAACCTCCGATCTTTGCGTTCGCGCGTTCGAGGATCTTCGCAATCGCGCGGGCGATCGATTGGACGACGTCGATCTCATCGTGGTTGTGACGCAGAACCCGGACGGGCACGGATTGCCGCATACCTCCGCAATCGTCCATCAGAAGCTCGATCTGCCGAAACGCTGTTTCGCGTTCGATATCTCGCTGGGCTGCTCCGGTTTCGTGGCCGCGCTGGCGATCACCAAGGGCTATCTGTCGGCGACCGGTGGCCGCAAAGCGATCCTGTTCACGGCCGATCCGTACTCGAAAGTGCTCGACAGGGAAGATCGCAACACCGCGCTGATCTTCGGCGACGGCGCGTGCGCCACGCTTATTTGCGAGACACCGGCCTGGCGCATCGGCGCATTCGACTTCGGAACCGATGGCAAGAAGTCGGCTGCGTTGAGCGTCACGCCCGAGGCGAAACTCGTGATGAATGGACGATCCGTCTTCGATTTCTGCGCACTCAATGTCCCGGGCAGCGTGGAACGCGCTCTGACCGCGAACGGACTCACGAAGCAGGATGTCGATGGTTATGTTCTCCATCCAGGGTCGCGCTACATCGTGGACACCCTCCACGACAGGCTCAAGGTGCCTCGAATTCCGTTTCCCGCGCCCTATGGCAACACGGTGTCGTCCTCTATACCTATGATCCTCAGGAATATGGACCCGGTGGTGCAGCGCACCGTCGTAGTTTCGGGTTTCGGAGTTGGGTTGAGTTGGGCAACGACAGTGCTACGAAGCGTGACACCATGATCACAGAGCAAGACGTGCGCAAAGCGATCGCCAAGGCGCGTGACAATTTCGACGCTGACGCTTTGCCGATCGATGCCGATTTCGGCGATGCGGGCCTGGACTCGCTCGATCAGGCTTCGGTGCTGCTCGAGTTGCAGGAGGCGACAGGGATCGAGTTTCCCGAAGATGCATCGAACCTGAATTCGATAGAAGCCGTTCTTCATTACGCGCAAAGCCGGCAATCCTGAAATGAGCGATGGCGGCGATGGAGGGACTGGCGGCGGCCAGATTCTTCTGAAGCGCGCGCGAAAGGCGGGGCCCAGGCGCCTGCGCAAACTGGTTCCTCGGATCGAAGAGGTTTTGGCTGCCAGTGCATCGGGCGCGGATGAACGCGTTCCCGCCCGCGTTCAGGCACGGCTGAACGCCTATGTGGACGCAGCCGCGTTCGATCGCACGGGATCTGCGCTGGGGCTCGCCAAGAGCGTCATCGCGGCGACGCATCAGCTGGACGAAATCTTCTGCCACTCGCTCCGCTTCGATGTCGCGGGACATCTTCTCGATACATACCGCGCGCGCTGGCCTGACGCGCGTCCTCTGAGCGCGAAGGCGCCGTTCCTGGCCGGCCTCACAGGCCCGCGCGACTCCTTTCACGACGACGAGGAGAGCGATGTCCAGATCGTCCAGAAACCCGGCGCTACGACGACGCTGGTCGTTTTCACTGGCATCCGGCACGGGTTCGGCATTCCGCTCAATCTTTTTCATCACGCCTGTCTGGCCCAGTTCCACGCGAACGTCGTCTACCTGCGGGACTTCGCGCAGAGCATCTATCTGACCGGCATTCAGTCTCTGGGCGGAATCCAGCAGGCGTGTCAGGCGCTCGGCAACATCTTTGCCGAGCTCGGCACAAAGCGGCTCGTGATGATCGGGAATTCCGGTGGTGTGTTCGGCGCCCTGTATTACGCCACGTTGCTGGATGCCGATGCGGTTCTCGCGTTCAGCGGCCCGTCTTCGCTCGACATTGGCATGGACCACGAGGAGCGCCAGCTTTATGGGCGGCTTTCTACATTGCGCGGGCAGGGCAAGATCGCGTGGCCGGATATCCGCGCGCTCTATGCTGCGCGCAATACCACGGTCTCGATCCATTTCGGCGGCGACAACCTGTTTGACCGCGCGCAGGCAGAACATCTTCAGGATCTGCCCAATGTCACCCTGCATCCATTCCCGAGCGGCCATCATGTCATCGTGAACGAACTGGTTGCTTCGGGAGTGTTCCGTGCGGCGTTGGAAAACGCGGTGTCGGGCACAGCTTCGGATGCCGGCAGGGACCGTTCCGGGCCCGTCTCAGGGTAAATTCGGGCCGGTTTTGCCCAAAAATCGGCTGATTCCCTCGGTTTTCTGCTTGGGGGCGCATCCCTCTGGCCCTAAAGTCCGTTCATTACAGGGCGAATCGTCCCGCGTGAATTGTCAGGCGTCCGGCGCAACAGGAGAACGCATATGAACAAGAACGATCTGATCCAGAAACTGGCCGACACGACGGGATTGGCCAAGAACGACGCGGCGAAAGCCGTCGAGGGCGTGTTCACTATCATTGAAGCGACTTTGAAAGCGGGCGACGAAGTGCGCCTGACCGGTTTTGGCGTGTTTGCGGTCGCGCAGCGCGCGGGCGGCAAGGGCCGGAACCCGCAGACCGGCGAAGAAATCACCATTAAGCCGTCCAAGCAGCCCCGCTTCCGCGCCGGCAAGCAGCTCAAAGACGCGCTGAACTAATCACCGCCGCCAGGGTGCGTTGACCGTGTGCACCGGCACTGCGGTCACGGATGCGCGCCTCGTGCTCAGATAGCCGCGCTTGCGCAACCGGCGCAGCGCGGCCTGCACGGACGACTTCGACAGCCCTGTTTCCACCGCGAGCGAAGATAGGCTCACCTGGATCTTGCGGTCCGGGCCACCAGCGTCGTTCCACAGTTTCACAT
>DATJUS010000084.1:0-20675 GCA_035502175.1 Rhizomicrobium sp. | reverse complement strand
CGTTCTTGATCTCGGCGTAGCGGATTCTGAGATATCCCATCCGCTTTCTGTCGCTCAGGGTCTTGGCTTTTCCGCCCGCTTCTTTTTTCTTCTCGGCCATATTCATTCTTCTCCGTAATGGCGCCGGCTATCGGCGCGTTCCCCGTGAATTATTCGTCGTCTTCGTCGTCGCCGGAAGGTTTCGCAGCCGCGTCGGCGCCGCCGGCCGCTGCCTTCTTCGCCTTGCGGGCTTCCTTGTTCTTGCGGTCGCGCTCCTCGAGCTCCGCTTCGCTCTTGAGCTTGAAGCGCAGGCTCTTCTTCGCCGGCCCGCCATCCTTGCCCGGCACTTCGCGTGTCGCGAAAATTCCAAAGCCGTTGATGACGACCTTCTCGCCCTTTTCCAGGGCCAGGCGGATCTGCTTGAAGGTCTCCGCCTGGACCGAGCTGACGACGTTCGGCCGCACGTTGCAGGCCGTGGCAACGGCATCGTTGATGTCTTTGAGTTTCATAACTGCCTTCTGATTTATCGAGGGAATGCGAGAGCCTGCCCCGCAAATCGACTATGGCGCGGCCCCTTTATCTATTCAAGCGAGAGTTGGCACCGGCGGCGATTTGTGGCAACTATAATGCCAATGAAATCGGGGGGTTGGCCCTTCGAATGGGCCCGGTGGCACCCAATGTGAGCCGCTTTTCGCGAAGGCCGCGGTCGGGCCGAAGCGCATAGATTGGCGAGATGTCACGCGTGTGGAATTCGTTGCGCAAGGCTGCGGGGAAAGACGGCCAGCAGAGTGCCGTGGGCGCCGCGACACAAATCCTTCGCAAGCTGACCGGCGCCGAGCAGTTCGAGCAGAGCGAGTTCAAATCCTTCATCCATGGCCTTCAGGACGCGGGCATCGCGTTCGTCCCGATCGACGAATTCGTCACGCGCTATGAGGACTATTTCGGCGGCGGAAGGCGGCAGCGCCGTCAGCCCAAGCCCGATGCCAAATTCGGCCTGCTGAAATTCGACATCCATGGCGATATCGCGCGCCCGGTCGAGATGGCACGCATTCTGAACGCGCTCGGCGTGCACGGGCTGTTCCTCGCGATGCATCGCCATGCGCTGAATGACAGCTGGTACGGCAAGCCCGAGATGTGGGACGCGCTGAAGCAGATTCGCGATCTCGGCCACGAGATAGGCCTGCATGCCGATCCGTTCCATCTGATCACCACCGAGAACGATCTCTACGACGGCATGGCGAAGGCGCTCGACAATTTCGCGAAGAACGGATTCGAGCTGCGCACGATGACACTGCATGGCGACTCGCGGCCGCACATCAAGAAGACAAAGCTTCAGGCCAATGATTTCTTCGCCGACGAATATCGCAAATCGAAATGGGACGGCGTCCCGCCCGAGGGCCAGGAAATGCTGGCCGAGCATGTCGGCGAATACAAACACAAGAAGCTGTTCCGCCGCTGCGGCATCGAATATGTCGCCGACGTCAATCTGGTGCATGAGGGACGGCTGATCGTGGAATCGCCGATGATGTATCTCTCCGACAACCAGCGCCGTTTGCGCATCGGCCATGTCGAAGGCATGCCGAAGCCGGAGCGCACGGTCGAGGCGCCGGAGTTGTTTCGCATCACCCCGGACTTCACCGCGCAGGCCGCAGCCATCCTCGCCAAGCGTCCGTTCCTCGCCCTCTTCCATCCGCAATGGTATCGATGAGCGGCGTCGAATTTCTCCGCGGCAAGCAGCCGAAACGCGAAGCGCCCAAGCCTCTCGTCGATCCGGTGAACAAGATCATCCTGTTCTGGATGCATCGCTGCGGTAGCACGACGGGACAGCTGTGGTTCTTCAACATGGCCGGCTGGGAAAAGCGCATGAAGGGCAAGGGCGCCAGCCAGCTTGCGCCCGAATGGTACGAAGAACACGCCGCCGCGTATGAGCATCTTCAGGACTATTATCGCGATCCCGCGTTCACGAAGATCGCCGTCGTGCGCGATCCGCTGGAACGCGCGGTCAGCGCCTACACCGTCGTCACCGATACCAAGAGCGGTTCGCAATGGCGCGCCGCGTCACGCTCCATCGCCAATCCCGATGAGCAGCGCCGCCTGAGCTTCCACGAGTTCCTCGATTTCCTCGAGACCGAAGACCTCGCGCACGCGAATTATCACTGGCGGCTGCAGAGCGCGCAGGACTGCTTCGACCTCAAGCTTCCCGACGTGCATCTGGCCAAGGTCGAGACCCTACAGCAGGACCTCGACAAACTCGCGAAAAAGCTCGGCAAGAAACCCGTCGCGATGCGCATGAACTCGGCGCAGACGAAGGTCGATGACCGGCTGAAGGACGTCGACATCACATCTTTGGTACGTTCCGATTTCCTGAAACTGTTCGGCGTCGACAGCCGCGGCGTCATCCGCTTCCCGCACTACACGCGGTTCCTCACCGACAAGACGATCCCGCGGCTCGCGAAACTCTATGCCCGCGACTTCGAAACGCTCGGCTACACGCCGGTTGTCCCGAATTGAACCGTTCCCGTTAAGCGTCGCGCAGTGGTTGCCATGGCGTAATCTTCACGTCCCGGACGGAGACCTTCCATGCGCCACTGGCAAACAGCCCTTGTGCTTCTCGCATTGTGTGTCGCGGCGCCCGCGCAGGCCGCGCTGAAAATCTCCGGTCAGCCGACGAAAGGCGTGAGTTGCGCTGCCGGTGTCTGCACCGCCACGGCAAAGAACGCCGTTATTGCTGCCTCGGATCTAATCTCAATGCTCTCCAGCGGCGATGTCACCGTGGCCAGCGGGGCGCTTGCAAAGGATATCGAGATCGATGCCGCGCTGAACATCGCGAGCGTGCACCGGCTCACGCTGGATTCGGTTCACGATCTCGCGGTCAAAAAGCCGGTTGCCATCGCGGTGCTGACGGAACTGACGATCAAGACCAATGACGGCGGCACGAACGGCGATCTCCACTTCTTTGGCAAGGGCCACATCGAATTCAAGGATCTGTCGGCCTCTCTGACCATCAACGGCAACAGCTATTTTCTCGCGAGTTCCATCAAGCAAATCCTCGCGCTGATCGCGCGGGACAAAGGCGCGCCCTTCATCGCACTCGCGAAGAGCTTCAACGCCGGGCGCAAGACATACACATCCGCGCCGATCCCGGGCTATTCGGGGCTTCTGGAAGGGTTGGGCAACACCATCTCCAACCTTCACATCACCGACTCGACGGACAGCTGTGTCGGCCTTTTCGGCTGCACCGGCAATCTCACGCCGAGCGTGCGCGACATCGGTCTCCTGAACGTCGATATCGAGGGCAGCGTCGTCAGCACGCAAAGCGTGGGCGCGATCGCCGGTTATACGCACGGCGATATCGTCGGCGCCTACGCGACAGGCCATGTGTCGGGCACCGGTGACAGAAGCGCCGTCGGCGGTCTCCTGGGCGCAAGCGTCTTCGGAACGGTCCGCTATTCGCATTCGTCGGTGGCCGTTTCCGGGGCCGGCACGAGCACCGCCGTTGGATCGCTCGCCGGGTCGATCATCGGCGAATGCATCGGTGGCACCTGCACCGGGCTTCTCGACGAGAGTTACGCGACCGGCAGCGTGAGCGGCGGCGACACGAATCTGACCGGCGGGCTTGTCGGCCTCAACGCCGGTGGCGTCATCACGAATTGCTATGCGACCGGCGCCGTCAGCGGTGGACAGTCCAGCCTCGCCGGCGGGTTGATCGGCTATTCACAGGACAATCCCGCCGAACAATCCGTCGCCGTTGTCGGCAGCGCCTACGCGACAGGAACCGTGACGGCCGGAACCCAATCTTCCGTCGGCGGCTTCGTGGGCGCCGACAACGCGGGAGGCCACCGCACGGCCCTCTACTGGAACTTCGACACCAGCGGCATCACCAATCCGCTGCAAGGGTCCGGTGGATTCAACGACCCCGAAATCACAGGCCTCACGACCGAACAGCTTCAGGCAGGTTTGCCGTCAGGCTTCAGCAAGACGTATTGGGCACAGAGCGCGCAGGTGAACAGCGGCTTTCCCTATCTCGCCGCCAACCCGCCGCAGTGATCAGCCGATCAGCGAGAGCTTGCCACCCTCTTCGCGATAGCGCTCGCCGGTGCGCGGACACACGAGATCGGCACCGAGGCGGTCGCCGCTGCGGCTGACCCAGCCGATGCGGACCGCCGGTGCACCGATCATCAGCGCATGGTCTTCGACATCGCGCGTGACGACGGCGCCGGCGCCGATCATCGCGTAAGAGCCAACCGTGTTGCCGCAGACGATGGTTGCGTTCGCGCCGATACTGGCGCCCTTCCTGATCAGCGTCGGCAGGAATTCGTCGCGGCGGTTGATGAAGGCGCGCGGCAGCAGCACGTTGGTGAAAACCATGGATGGACCGCAGAACACGTCGTCCTCCAGCATCACGCCTTCATAGAGCGAGACGTTGTTCTGGATCTTGCAGCCATTGCCGACCGTGACCTTCGGCCCGATCATCACGTTCTGGCTGATGACGCAGCGCTCGCCGATCTTGGTGCCGCCGAGGATATGGGCGAAGTGCCAGATCTTCGTGTCCTTGCCGATGGTCACGCCGTCATCGACCACGGCGGTCTCGTGGCAGAAATAATCTTTGCTCATGTGTCTATGCTTCGCTGGTGCCGCGGCGGCGTTGGGTGCGGCCGGCAACGAAGCGCATGCGCTCAGGCAGCGCCGTCTCGCTGTCGCCGAAGGTGAGATCGAGTTGGTCCTGGATGAAGCCCGTCACGTCGGCGAGCAATGTGCCGCTGATGTTGACGTTCGAGAAATTCGCGGCGTTGACCTTGGCGCGCGTGAAATCCGCTTCGCTGACATCGGCCTCGGAAAGATCGGCGCGGCGCAAATCGGCACCCTGTAGATTGGTGCCAACCAGTGAGGCGCCTGTGAGATCGGTATCGGCAAGATTCGCGCTCGCCAGCTGGCAATGATCGAGTCTGGCCTGCGCCAGTCGGAAACCATGCAAATCGGCACCGAACAAAGCCGCGCCGCGAAAATCTATACCGCCGAGATCGATCGGCTGGCCGAGCGACGCCTGCGCCGAGCGCACCGCGCTGCTGCTCAGGATATTCAGAGCCAGACGCACGTCTTCATAGTTCTCGCCCTCGCCTGCATCCTGCGAGAGGCGGCGGCGAATGAAAGAGATGAGCACACTCGCGAGTCCGCGCGCGGCACCACGCGACCGCGCCGTGCGCTGGGCCACGAACAAAGCCGCCAGGCGCTTGTGCATCTCGTCGGACCAGAGATCAGCGAACAGCGGCTCATAGATGTCGCGGAATTCGGTGACACGCGACTGCTGATTGCCGCGCTCGCGCAGCCAGAACACCAGCGCGGCCACAGCGATACCGGCGACGAAGACCGCGGCGACAATTCCCATCTGCATCGGCGTCATCATGCGGCGGCCTTCGGCGTGAACTGCGCGTAGAGATCAAGCAGACGCTTCTCATAGCGTGCCGTCCAGTTGTCGGCTTCGATAAAGCGCATGCAGCCGAGACGCGCGGAGCTGATCTGCTCGTCGGTGAGACCGGCGATGAGATCGGCGATGCCGCTCGCGGTCAACTTGTCGGGCAACGTCCAGCCACAGTGATAGGTGGTCACCACTTTGCGCATCTCTGGAAAGGGCTGCACGACCAGCGGCACGCCGGCGCCGGGATATTCCCAGAGCTTGTTCGGCGTCGCGATCCAGTGGTTCAGCATTTTGTCTTCATACGGAATAATTCCGACGGTCGCGCCCTGCGTCCACGATTTGAGTTCGCGCTGCGGCGCCGGCGGAATGAATCGGACAGCGGACTCGCTGCCGGATCGCGCGGCAATCTGGGCCGCAATCTGCTTGAGCTGTCCCGCGATCGGGCCCCAGCCCATCATCACAAGCGTCCAGTCTTCCGGCAGCATCGATGCTGCGCGCACCAGCACCGGCAATCCGCGATCCGCGGAATAGCCGCCCTGATAGAGCAGGATCTTCTGCGACGACGGCAGATCGGCGGCGTCATGCAGGCGGCCGTCATACGGCTCGCTCGGCGTCAGCACGATGGCGTTGCGGATCACGACCGCCTTCGGCGCGCCCGGATAAGCGTGCTGATAGTAAAGCGCGGCGCTGTCGTTCACGGCGATGAAGCCATCGACGCGGTGCAGATATTTGCGGTGCAGGCGCGCGTAGTAATCGGTGATGCCCGGCAGGCGCGCAGCTGCGGCTTCATAGATTTCATGCGCGTCGTAAATCAGCGGGATGCCGAGCGCCTTCTTGATCTTCCAGCCGGTCGGAAGCGTGAGGCAGTCGTGGCAATGGATGACGTCGGGCTTGATGCGCTTTGCGACTTCCGTCATCTCGCGGGCGCGATAGCGGAGCAACGTGAACCGCGTCGCATTGCCGCCGAACCATTCCAGCGGCTCCAGCGTCACCGTCAGCAACCAGTCCGGCACCCAGTCCGGAATGCGCGACTTCAGCCGCGGGAATTCGATATCGCCGAGCGCGCCTTCTTTCATGAGCGCTTCGGCATAGCGGCGGATCGAGTCTTCCTCCTCCGCCTTCATCTGCGCACCGGCACCGAGCAGGCGCATGTAGGAGCGCACCGCGCGCCACACGACATAGGCGAGGCCAAGACCGATGGCCGCGACGAACACGAAGTATCCGAAGTCGAGCCACGTCCAGTGCCAGATATTCGCGAAGGATGCCGTCAGCCATCCGACGAAACGCGTCAGCGGTCCGCCGGAGGTGAACAGTAGCTTCAGGCCGTAAAGCGCCGCGGCAAGGATGCCGAGCAGCACGGCGAACACCGGCAGCACGCGGAACACGGCGGAGAGGATCAGGCTGCGATAGGCGCTGGCCAGCCAAAACACGCGGAAGATGCGCACGCCGCTGTCGAGATATTCGACCGGCGAGGCCGCATCGGCATCGATCAATCCCAGAACCGTCACGCTGTGTCCGGCGCGCTGCAGCGAGTTCGCCTCGCGCATGACACGCCCGTCGCGCGTGACGTTGTTATGGACGATCATGCAGATATTCATGGCAGAGAACCGAAGCCCCGAAGCTCAACTGGAATCAATAGCATATAAAGTTAAGCGTTCCTTACCGCGACCCTAACCTCCCCCACTGTGGGGAGGTCGACGCGCGCAGCGAAGCGAGCACGTCGGGTGGGGGGCGGTGCAGGGCCTGTGAGATCGGCCCCCACCCGAAGCGCTACGCGCTTCGACCTCCCCACAAGGGGGGAGGTTAAGAAATCAGTGGCCGCTTTTGGCGCGGACCGATTTGGCGGCCTGTTCCAGGACGCTGAGCACGCCCAGCGCCTCGGCCCCGTCCGTCACCGGCTGGCGGCCGGTGGCGATGCAGTTGAGGAAGTGCGCGAGTTCCTCGCGCAGCGGCTCACCCTTTTCGATCTTCGGCGACACCGGCTCGGCCTTGCTGACGCTCGGCGCGTTCGAGCTCAGGTCGATGCGGTGATCGTAGATCTGGAGCTTCTTGTCCCAGTCCAGCGTGTCGTCGAACACGGCGTGCGCCTCGGAGCCGATAACGACGGTGCGGTGTTCCTTGGTCGGGTTGATCCACGACACCGACACGCGCGCGCTCACGCCACTCGGGAAACCGAGATGGATGTTGGCGACGTCGGCGATGCCGGAGGTCAGGATGCTCGACGCTTCGCCCGACACATATGTCGGCGTCTCGCCCAGCAGCGCCAGGATCAGCGAGATGTCATGCGGCGCGAACGACCAGATGACGTCTTCCTCGGTTCGGATTTTGCCGAGGCTGAAGCGGCGCGAATAGATGTGCTTTATCTCGCCGAGACGCCCGCTTTTCACCTGGCTGACGAGTTCGACGACCACCGGGTGATAGCGCAGCAGATGGCCGACCATCAGGATGCGGCCACGCTCGCGCGCGAGTTTCACCAGCGCATGGCCTTCGAAATTGTTGAGCGCGAGCGGCTTCTCGACGAACACATGCTTGCCGGCCATCAGCGCGCGACGGACATGTTCGGCGTGCATCGAGGCCGGAGAGGCGATGGCGACGGCGTCGCAATCGGGATCGTTCAGGATCGCGTCGAAGTCCTGCGCGGCAACGCCATATTGTTCGGCGACTTCGCTCAGTGCCTCGGGAGAAACATCGGATGCGGCGTGCAGCGCGTTCAGGCTCGCCAGGTTGCGCGCAACCTTCTTGCCCCAATATCCGCAGCCGATACACGCGACGCGGCCCACGGGCGCTTTGGCAGTAAAGTGCGCGAAGGGCTCCCCATTCGCGATCGGTTCGGCAACGGTGGTCCGCGGAACGCGCGATCCCGTCTTGCCTCCCTCATGCAACATACGACTTACCCCCGACACCTATACTGGCCATCTCTGTTTGGGCCTGTCTGACTGGGCCTGTTCAATCTTTTTCTTCGCCGGCGCGCCCCCTCTAACGCGCCTCGCCCCCTTGCATGCAACAGACAGGTAACGTCTCATGTCCCGTCAGGGGCTGCAAGGACCATCACCGCAGACTATTGAAGTAATTTGGTCTTTTGGTTTTTTTTGCGGCTGCTATACCGCCTTCCAGCCTCTCAAATGCTAACCCCGCCGGCCGCGCTTATTCATGCATGTCCTTGTTGTAACAGACAACTTCGCGCCCGAGCGGAATGCCCCCGCGATCCGGACTTACGAGCATTGCCGGCGCTGGGTTAAGGCTGGCGTAAATGTCACTGTCGTGACTTCCGTGCCGAACTTTCCGACCGGCAAAGTCCTCGCCCCCTACAAAAACCGGCTGATCCAGCGGGAGACCATCGAGGGCATCGATGTGGTCCGGGTCTGGACCTATCTGGCCCCCAACCAGGCCGTACTCCGGCGCTCCATTGATTTCGCCAGTTTCGGGCTCATGGGCTTCTTCGCCGGACTGGCGCAGAAGGCGGACGTCATCATGGCGACCTCGCCCCAGCTTCTGGCCGGGCTCTCGGGCCGCCTGCTCGCCTTCACCAAGCGCCGGCCCTGGCTGCTGGAGGTGCGCGACCTCTGGCCCGACTCGATCGTGGCGCTCGACATGATGCAGGAGCGCAATCTGCTGGTGCGGATGCTGCGCGCCGTCGAAGGCATGCTCTACAACTCCGCGGCACGCGTGGTGACGACGAACCCGGGGCTGCGCGAGCGGCTGATCGTGCGCGGCGTCCCCGGCGCCAAGATCGGCGTCGTGCCCAATGGCGTGGACGCCGCACAGTTCTCGCCGCGGCCGAAACCGCCGGCGCTGATCGAGGAATACGATCTGAAGGACCGTTTCGTCGTCGGCTACATCGGCACGCAGGGCATCGCCCACGATCTCGAAAACGTCATCCACGCGGCCGACGCGCTGCGCGGCAGCAATGTCTGCTTCCTGTTCGTCGGCGACGGCGCGCAGCATCTGCCGATGGTGCGCATGGTCAAGCGGCTGAAGCTCGACAATGTGCGCTTCGTGCGCACCGTCGCGGCAAACGAGGTGCCCGATCACATCGCCTGCTGCGACACGCTTCTGGTGCCGATGAAGCGTACCGGCGTGCTCAGCGACACGATGCCGTCGAAGATCTTCGAGATCGCGGCGATGGAGCGGCCGGTCATCATCGGCGCCGAAGGCATCGCCGCGGAACTGGTGGAGAGCCACCGCGCCGGTATCGCGATCGAACCGGAGAACCTTCAGGCGCTGGTGCAGGCGATCGAGCGGCTGCGCAGCGATCCGTCGCTCGCGGTGTCCATGCAGTCGGGCTGCCGCGCACTCGCCGACGATTTCAGCCGCGACAAGTTCGCGACGCAGATGCTCGACGAGATCCGCCTCGCGGCGAAGATCAGGCAACCGCAGCGCTAGGTAGGCGCGTCAGTTGTTCTTCTGAAGCACCGCCAGCGAGGCCGCCGTGATCGCGATCTTGCTCAGGATATCCGTGTAGTTCCCAAGGAAGGTCGTCAGGTTGAACGGCTGCGGATCGCGCGGAACGACGATGGTCGCGCCCGGCGGGATATGCGTGCCGCCGCCGAACGACCACCAGCTGCCGCTCGAAGGCACCGCCGTGCCGTCCGGCATGATGATGAAGATCATGCTGTCCTCGGCCGCATCGGTGTCGCCGCCGGCGAGATCGATGTAGTCGTCCAGCGACATGTTCGGCTTGTAGGCGAAGGCGCCCGGATTGAGGACTTCGCCGGTGACCGCGACGGTATAGGGCCGCTTCGGGATATAGATCGCGTCGCCGGTCTCCAGCAGCGGATCGCGCTCCGGATGCGTGAGCAGCACCGCAGGATCGACCGTCACCGAAATGCGGCCGATCACCGGCTGATGCATGATCGTCTGCACCAGCGTCGCCACATAGGTCAGGTTCGGCGCAGCGGTCAGCGTGCTGACCTGCGTCGAGGCCGTGGCGATGGCGCTGTTGAGCATCATCGCCGCGCGCTGGTTCGCCGCCGCTTCGGCGACAGCCGCACTCTGGCGGGTGAACACGGCACCGTAGGGATAGGCTTCGTCGGTCAGGCCGCCGGCGCGTGCGATGACGGAGGACAACTTCTCGTCACGGGTGATCTCGTAGGTGCCCGGATACCGGACCTGTCCGCTGAGCGTGATGCTTTCACCGACGCGGTCGGAGAACACGGGGCGCACATTGATCGAGTCGAAGGGACGCAGCGAGACCTTCGTAAAGTCCGTTTCGCGCTGCGAGAAGATATTGCGCAGGGTGCGCGAGGTGCCGCGCTCGACATCGATCTCGGTCGACGTCACCGCGATGGCGGAAAGATCCGCCTGGCGCTGCAACCCACCGGCCGCGTCGAGGATCGCGGTAAGGCTCGTGCCGGACTGCGCGAGCAGCGGGCCGGGATTGAGGACTTCGCCGTTCACCCAGACCAGATAGTCGCTCGCCATGTTGACGATCGCCGACGGCGTCACGCCCAGATTCTGCGCGAGCGTATTGATCGGCGGCGGGAACTGCGTGGGCGTCAGCGATGAGGCCGTGCTGCTGTCGCCGCCGCCGCCGAGAAGCGTGGCCGTGCTGGTCGTCGCCTGCGTGGCGGCCGCCCCACCGCTGCCGCCGCCGGGCGCGGTCGTCACGGTCGGAAGGTTGGAAGCCACCTGCGCCATCTGCGCGAGCTGCGGGGCACTGGGAGCGGCCGCTGAGGACGTCGCCGCGCCGCCGTTCGAACCGCCTGTCGTGCCGATGACGCTGGCCCCCGTCTGGCCGGCGGGAACGATCGTGCTCTGCTGCTGCTGCTGAAGCAGGGCCGCGACGCCGGGGGCCTGCGACGCCTTATAGAGCGCGGTCGCCGCCGCGCTCGCCAGGTTCGTGACCTCGGTGGTGCTGAAGACATAGATCAGATCGTCTTCGACCAGCTTCGGGTTTTCCTTGTGGTTGAAGACGTTCGCGATCGAGAACGGCACGATCTTCAGGAAGTTGGTGTCGGGATCGTGGCGCACGATCACCGCGAACAGCGTGTAGGCGTCGCCATTGAGATCGTCGGGATCGCGGATCAATCCGGACACGGTCGACGACGCGGTGAGCGCATGCACGCCCGGCACGGCCACGTCACCAGCCAGGGTCACGCGGCCTTTCACCACCGAACGGTTCATGTCGACGAACAGCACTTCGCCGTTGGCGATGACGCCTTCCTTCGGGATCGCGCCCATCTGCGTGCGGCCATCGGGCAGCAGCGCCATCCTGGTGTAGCGCACGGCGCCGGCGATCTGCGGGCCGCCGGCCAGGGCCACAAGCGCGGTCGCGGAGATTCGCGAGGCGCCCGGCGAAAGTTCGAAGATGCCCGGATGCGGGACCGAGCCGGTGATGGCGACGGTCTTGCCGATCGGCGGCACCACGATTCGGTCGCCTTCGGTCAGTGCGCCCAGACGCGACCGCCCGCCGTAATTGATGATCGAATAGATATCGAGCGGGATGCGCTTGTCGCCGCGGATGATGTAGACGCCGCGCAGGCTGCCGGTCTTCTTGATGCCGCCGGACAGAACCAGCGCATCGAGTGCCGTGTTGAGCGCCGTCAGCGTGCGCATGCCGGGCTGATACACCTCACCCGTCACCAGCACGGAAATCTGGCGCACCGTGGTGAGCGAGATGAAGCTCTTGGTGTTGAGGAACTGGGCGGCGATGCGCGCGCTCAGTTCGGCGCGCACTTCACCGAGCGTGCGGCCGGCCGCCGCGATCGGCGGCAGGTTCAGAAGAAGCAGACGGCCGTCGCGGTCGATGGTGACGGTGTAGGTCGCGTTCTCGTGGCCGACCATGATGATCTGCACCTGGTCGCCGACGCCGAGGACATAGCTGTCCTGCGCCGCGCCGACCTGCGATGCGGTCACGGTGGCGGCGGTGCCGAACACGTCATAGCCGAACTGTTTCAGCGGCACGCCGGCGCGCGCGCTGAACTGCGTTTCGAGGCCGGAGGGCGCGGACGCTGCCGCAGATGCGGTCGGGGGCGTGGTCGTCGGCTGTGTTGCCGGCGTGAAGGTCTGTGTGCTCGGCGTGACGGGCGCTGTCGGCGGGGGCGTGGTCGACGACGTCGAGCCGGTCTGACCAGCCTGCACGCTCTGCAGAATGGACTGGATGTCGCTGGTGCCCAGCGTCTGCGCCGCGGCGGTGTTAAGGCCGATGCCGGCGACGAGACAAAGCAAAGACACGGCGCGCAGCGCGCGGCGTCGAACCATTTGAAAAAGCATTCGCGTCGTCCGCCCCTTTTAGGAAGACAGCCCAAGGCGCCGAAAGGGCGCAGCAGCGGGCGTTTTACCCCGGTATTTCACGCCTAAGCAAGCAAAACCCAAGGACTATCTTCTTGAAATCCCTCTTGAACTTTTATGCACAGCCAATGCAGGCGGCTGTGCGATTGATCGCGCATTCAGGCCTCCGTAACCTCTGCGCCATCGGATGCAGCCTATCTTCCGGTGCCGCGTTAACGGCAGACTGCGACGGAACTACCGTTTCCTTACGTTTGAGGCAGACCATGAGAAAAGCCACCATCCTTCTTTGCACCAGCCTGGTTTGCCTCACCGCCATGGGCTGCAAGCCTCAACATGCGGCACGCGACGCCCTGCGCGGGCAGCGCATGGAGCAGCGGGAAGACCGCGGCGATCATCGCGGCGGCGGCGGATTGCGCCGCGCCTGCCGCGCCGACATCGAGCAGTATTGCGCCGCCGATCAGACCGGCCGCGATCGCCGCGAGTGCCTGCAGACTCACATCGACAAGCTGTCGGCCGACTGCAAGACCGCGCTCCAGGACCGCATGAACCATCGCGGCGGCGGCCGCCGCAATCGTGACCAGGACAACGGCACGACGAACGGCAGCACCACCAACGGCACAAACGGCGGCAACGACAAAGACGACGACTGATCTGTCGGCGCCATCTATCGGCATGGCTCGCACTTCGACGGGCCATGCCGTCTTTGACGGGTCGCTCACGCCTCTTCCATGATAAAGTCACGCGGCAGCGTGGCGGGAATTGGCAGGGGCTATTGCACGATGAAAGCATTCGTTATCGCTGCGGCAATCGCGCTGGCGTCAACAGCATCTTTTGCGCAGACGGCCGCAACCGACACCTCGGGCTCCGCAACAACGGCCAAGTCAGCCCCGATGAGCTGCAACGACTCCACAAGAGTTGCCGCCCACCAACCATCTCCGGAAAAGCCGACCGTATATTCCTTCACGATAAAGACCGATGGAAGCCTGACTGACGTCGCCGTGAAAAGCTCCAGCGGAAACGCGTTGCTCGATGAACTGGGCATAGCCTGCGTGGTGCACTGGCACTACAAGCCGGGCACGATAGACGGCAAGCCGGTCGAAATGCCGTGGCAAGCGCAAATTATATGGAAGATGAGGTGACCGCCCGCCACACGATTCGCATCGCTGCGGCACTCGCGAGCACACTCGTACTGTCGTGCTGCGTAAACGACTCGCAGCGCGCCATCGAGATCGCGCAATCGACCTGTACAAACGACTGGGCATTCTTGCGGAACAAGACTTCGCAACCGCCGACAGCCCAGCAATCACTGTGGCATGCGCAACGGGACGGCGACGGCTGGCTGGCGTGGGACGGTGCCGACGAGAAGAACCCAGGCGACGTCGTCCACGTTTCGCGCTTCGGGCCCATCCATTCGGAATGCCGGACGGCGTTTCAGGACTGACCGCGCAACCCATGACATTTGAACCCTCGCCCTATATTCTCCCGCGCTGACCTGAAACTGAGATTTTCCGCGGCCCCATGGCTTTGCCTTCCAATTACGTTCTGCTGACGAATGCGAACGCCGAAAAGGGCTATGACCTGATCCTCAAAGTCGCGGCGCTGCTGCCCGACGTGCCGTTCCTTGTCCTTGCCAGCCAGTCGCCGCTCGAAGAGGCGGTGCACGCCTATGAGAACGCGGGCGTGAAGAACGTCACCGTGCTGCCGCGCGTCGCCGATATGGACCCCGTCTATCGCGACGCCGCGATCGTCGCGGTGCCGAGCTATCGTTTCAAGGAATCCTTCAGCCGCGTGTGCATCGAGGCGCAGCGTTACGGCAAGCCGGTGATCGGATCGGATCGCGGCAACGTGCCTTATCTTCTCGAACAATCCGGGATCGTGCTGCACGAGGATTCGCGCGCGTGGGCGGCGGAGATCCAAAAACTTCTCAACGACAAAACCTATTACGCGGAGCGCCAGGCGAAGGCGCGCGCGAATTCGAAGCGCTATTCCTTCGCCGCGCAGGGCGACGCGCTCGACAGCCTGATCGGCGCCGGTGATACGCGGTTCCTGGTCGCGACCGGCTCCGGCCTCGGCAACATGCTGCATGTCACGCCGATGATCGCCAACATCGCCAAACGCCTCGGCGCGCGCGTCGATGTGGTGGTGGCGGAGGATCACGCGCGCAGCCTGTTCCTGATGCACAACCCCGCTTGCGTGAATGCGGTCTACACATTGAAGCAGGCGGTGCTGCGCCGCCTCTACGACACCGTGTTCGTGACCCATTCCTTCGGCTCCGCGCGCGTGGCGTTCAATGCCAACCGCGTGGTGTGGGCGCGCGACTGGGAAAGCTTCCGCCCGAGCGGATTGAACGAGACGCTCTACAATCTCGAAGCCGCGAAGCAGTTGCTCGGCATTCCCTATGACGAGGCCGATCTGCATCACTATTTCTGTGGCGATCTCGTCTACAAGGCGCCGCGCGAAACGCTGGTCGGCCTGCACGCCGGATCGAAGACCGGCATGTGGCTCGCCAAGCGGTGGCCCTATTTCCCCGAGCTTGCGCAACGCCTGCAACGTCGCGGCATCCGTGTCGCGTCGTTCGGTCTTGCCGAGGAATATGTCGAAGGCACCGAGAACCGCACCGGCGGCACGATCGAGGCTATGTGCGCGTCGATGCTCGACTGCACGCATTTCGTCTCCAACGACAGCGGGCTGATGAACATCGCCAATGCGCTGGGCATTCCGCTGCTCGCGCTGTTCGCACCGACGAACGTCAAGACGCGCCTGCCACTGGCGCCGACCAGCGATGCGATCGTGCTCGAAAAAGACTGCGCACCATGCGAGCTGAAAGACCCCGAAGGCTTTCAGCGCGGACAGTGCCAGTGCATGGCGGACATCGATGTGAGCGTCGTCGAGGCGCGGCTTCTGGAGCGGATGCAGGCGCCCGCCCGCATCGCGGCGAGTTGAGGGCCCGATGCGCGCGGTGACCGTTCCCGTCTCCTTCGGCGAAGCTGCCGACAAGATCACCATCCTCACCATCAAGAGCGAATGGATGCGCGACGCGGCGCAGGTGGAGAATGTGCGCAAGGAGCTTGCCGTGCTGACCGCCGCCTTCTTCGCGACGGTTGCGCGCACACCGGAATTCGATGCGCTGTTCGACCGGCTCACGCAAGTGAACCGCAAGCTCTGGACCATCGAGGACGCGATCCGGCTGTGCGAAAAAGATGGCAATTTCGGCAAGGAATTCGTGACGCTCGCGCGTTCCGTCTATCAGCAGAACGATGAACGCGCGCGCATCAAGCGCGAGATCAACAAACTCCTGGGTTCCGAGTTGATTGAAGAGAAATCCTATCAGGGCTCCAATGGCTGACACACTCGACAGCCTCATCGCCTCGGCGAAGCTTCCGCGCGACGCGCGTGTGCTGACCGTCGGCCGCGCCAGCCCGGCGGCGAAGAACCAGATCGACCTCGCGCTCGAGAACCACAAGGGCGCGCGCATCACCGTCGACGATGCGACGGCGGAGGGCGAGAAGATCGCCGGCGATCCGTTCACCGTCGATCTTCCGCGCGATACTGGCATCTGCTTCGTGTCGACGGCGCTGTCGCGCATCCCCGATACGTTCGAGGAATTGCTGCACGAACGGATTGCGGCGGCGATGCGGCCCGGCGGCGTTGTCGCGCTGCAGTTCTGCCGCGACGCGAGCGAAGACGCGCTGGAAAAGCTCAAGCTCCACGCCAATGTGCGCACGCTGCTGCGCGAGTTTCTACACAACCAGTTCGGCGCCGAGAAAATCGATGCCGCGCAGCTCGCCGCGAAGTTCGAAAGCGACGGCAGCTTTGAATTCCTCGGCCTCGCCTCGCGCAGCAACCGGCCGGCCGCCGAAGAAGCGCTGGTCTGGGCCCTGCTGAAACGCAGAGCCACCACGGAGTCCGGCAAGGCTGCGTTCGCGCGCACGCCGCGCGCGGATCGCTTCCGGCAGGACGAGCTTGCGAAGCTGATCGCGACACTCGGCACCGCCGGTGTTTCGTTCCTGCCTGTCGATCAATTCGCCGAGCGCCTGAAAGGCGCACCGGGCGCGTTCGGCCTCGTAAAGCTCGACATCCATCACAGCATCCGCCGCGCGCTCGAAGTCGGCCGCCTGCTGAAGCAGCAGAACGTGCACGGCCTGTATCTGATGATGCACCGCCACGCGCTCAGCGCCGATTACTACGACGCGCCGTATACATGGGAAGTCTTGCGCGAACTCGCCGGCATGGGACACGAGATCGGGCTGCATCTCGATCCCTTCCACATGATCCGCGAATATGGCGATCTCTACAAAGGCACAGCCGAGGCGCTCGCCGACATGCGCGGGCGCGGGCTGAATATCCGCGCGGCGACGTTGCACGGCGACACCGCCGTGCATCTGCGCGCACGAAAGCTTTTTGCGTTCGACTTCTTCGAAGAGATGGCATTCCGCAGCACCTGGGACCGCGAGCCGCCGAGCAGCGAGCCGGTCTTCGCCGAGCATGTCGGGCGTTATTCGTTCAGGACGCTCGCGCAGCAACACGGCCTGCGCTGGTTCGCCGAAGCGAATTTCGTCGCCGACGGCGAAGTCCTGTCATCGCAACCGCTCGCCTACCTCTCCGACAACCGCAAGACCATGGCGCTGCTGAACACGGCGGGTGGCGAGATCAACGACGCAGCACCATTCCGCATCAGCGACGATTTCGCACCGCGCGCGGCAGAGGCGTTGAAGGCCCAACCCTTCCTCGCCCTCTTCCATCCGCAGTGGATTTGGTGAAGGCCACCATCACCAAAAAATTGTCATTCCCGGCCGAGCGACACGACAGTGTCGCGAAGGGGAAGGGAACTCAACTTTTTTGATTTGCGCGAAGAAGTTGGGTCCCCTTCCCTCGCACTCAGCTTCGCTTCGCGCTCGCCGGGGATGACAAATTGTTTTCAGCCCGAAGCGACCGCACTGGTCGTGAGATACGACCGCGTGCTGGCGCCGATCCAGTAGTCGAGGACGCTGCCGAGATCGAGGGCGAGCGCGCCGCGTTTCTTGGCTTCCTGCACGATGACTTTGCCGGCATAACCCGCGCCGACGATCGCCATGCGACCGCTTAGGTCCGTGGGCAGTTGCGCAATGGTTTCGTCCAGCACGTCCGGCAGGATCTTCGGACCCATCTCCGTCATGCCGAAGCTCGCCAGCGACGCATGGCGCGGCGGCACGACGAGGTTCTGCGCGATGGTTGCGTTGAAGCGCTTGTGAAATGCATCCGGCAGGCCCGCATGGCATGAGACCGCAACGATGTCGCTCAGCCCGTCGAACAGTTCACCGTACAGATTCCATTCTCCGAGATCGTGCTGGATATGCGCGGAAATCATCAGCGCATGCGGGTTCGCGAGCGCGCCACCTGTTTCCATCGCACGCAGCACGGTGCGGATACCGCGGCCCGCGCGCGTTTGCCCAAGGAACTCACGGCGTTCCGGCTTCACATCGCGCAGGATGCGTTCGAGCGTCGGCACACCGAGGATGTCGGCGTCGCGCATCGCGTCGAGCACCTGGCCTGCGAGTTTCGAGCGCGCAGCGTCATCGATCGCCCTGCCCCACCACACGATCTCGCGTTCTGCGGCATCGGTCGCGGCATAGCGTGCGATGTCGTCGGCATAGACGAGCGCATTGCTCTCCGCATCGCCGACACGGATGAGCGCGGTCGGCACCTTATCGCGGAGCCGCGCACGGAGTTGCGATACGAGCGCCACGGCTTCGGTGCGCGAGATGTCGGTGTCGAGCAGCGCGTTTTGATATCCGCCGAACAGATCACACGCCGTCTCGACAAACTGCGCGGCGCTGGGATCGGCCGGCGTGTGACGCAGCATGCCGCGCGTCTTCGCCGTCGCGGGATACTGCCGATCCGCGCGCGGGAAATCGCGGAAGATGATGCGGCTGAGACGCAGCGCGATGCGCCGGTAATCCGCCGTGCCGCGAAAACGCTTGAGAAAATCGCGCACCAGTTTCCGCGCCGCCACCACATCGTCGCCGAGCAGGTTCACCATGCCGATGACGTAGTTGGTGTCGCTCTGTTGCAGCGGCTGGGTTGCGAACAGCGTGTCGAGCGCCTTCGCCGCTTCATCTTTTTTCCCATCGCGCAGCGCGGCCTGCACATAGCGGCGCAGGAATGTCGGCGTCTGCGGATACGCTTCGACGGCCTGTTTCCAGAACGCGCTGTGTCCCGCCTCGGGCAATTTCGCCTGCAGCAGATTGCCTTCCAGCCGGATCGCGCCTTGCGGGTTGCTGTTCTTCAGTTTCGCGACCAGCGCCTCGCATGCGGCGTAATCCTTTGCCGCAATCAGCGCCGATCCGTATTCGTGCCAGAGCTGCGGCTGCTGCGGGAATTTCTCCGCCGCTTCCTTGCGCCGCTTCACCGCGCTCGCGTGATCGCCGCGCGCCGCATCGATCTCGGCGAACAGCGCAATCGCGTTCGGATTGTCCGGCGCATAGAGCGCGAGATGATCGGCATGCGTCTTCGCCTCATCCAGTTCGCGCTCAATCACCAGCAACCGTCCGAGCCGGATCAGCGCCTGACTGCGGCCCGGCACCAGTTCCAGCACGCGGCGCCACTGTGCGATCGCCTCACGCGTCTCGCCGTGTTCTTCCGCAAGCCTTGCCAGAACCGTTGGCCCGTTCTCGTCGGTCGGCCATTTCGCGACGATCTCGTCCGCGAGCGCGCGCGCCTCGTCGAGCTTGCCGTTGTACACAAGCACTTGCGCCAAACCGACAGTGGCCATGCGCTCACCGGGGTCTTGTTCCAGGCTCTTGCGCCACAGCGTCTCCGCCTTTGCCCAATCCTTGGCCTGCTGCGCGGAGCGCGCGCTTTGCCGCAGATCGGCGGCTTTGCGGCGGTCGAACCGGCGCTCCGCGGTCGCAGCGGCCCGGAACAAGGCGTCATGGCGGTCGCGCTTCTGAATCATGCGGGAGGTTTTACGTGATCTTTCGCGCGACAAGGAGCCGAACGCACTTTATAACGCGCGGTCCGGAAGTTAAGGATAATCGCTGGAGAGTTGCAAGTTTGCTTGCAGATTCAGCATTATAGGCCCGGGCCGCCTTTTCGGGCGGCCTCTTCTTGTCAGGGGTAAAAGCTTGTCGTCACACGCCGCCCGCATGTCGCATTTGAAGCGTCTGGAAGCCGAGAGCATCCACATCATCCGTGAGGTCGCGGCCGAATTCCGCAATCCGGTGATGCTGTACTCCATCGGCAAGGACTCCGGCGTGATGCTGCACCTCGCGGTGAAGGCGTTCTATCCGTCGAAGCCGCCGTTCCCCCTGCTCCATGTCGACACGACGTGGAAGTTCAAGGAGATGATCAAATTCCGCGACGAGACCGCCAAGCGTCTCGGCCTCGATCTCATCGTCCACATCAACCAGGACGGCGTCGCGCGCGGCATCAATCCGTTCGCCTCCGGTTCGTCGCTGCACACGCAGGTGATGAAGACCGAGGGTTTGAAGCAGGCGCTCGACAAATACGGTTTCGATGCGGCCTTCGGCGGCGCGCGCCGCGATGAAGAGAAGAGCCGCGCGAAGGAGCGCGTGTTCTCCTTCCGCAATGCGCAGCATGCCTGGGACCCGAAGAGCCAGCGCCCCGAACTCTGGCGCGTCTACAACACGCGCGTGAACAAGGGCGAGTCGATCCGCGTGTTCCCGCTGTCGAACTGGACCGAGCTCGACATCTGGCAATACACGATGATGGAAGGCCTCCCCATCGTGCCGCTCTATTTCGCCGCCAAGCGCCCGGTCGTGAACCGCGACGGCGCCATCATCATGGTCGATGACGAGCGCATGCCGCTGAAGCCGGGCGAGACGCCGGAGATGAAGCTGGTGCGTTTCCGCACGCTCGGCTGCTATCCGCTCACCGGCGCCGTCGAATCTTCCGCGGTCACGCTGGAAGAGATCGTCGCCGAAATGTTCACTGCGCGCACCTCCGAACGCCAGGGCCGCGTCATCGACCACGACGAGAACGCGTCGATGGAGAAGAAGAAGAAGGAAGGGTATTTCTGATGCGCTCCCTTCTTTCTAATCCTCCCCCGTTT
>DATJUS010000083.1:0-13611 GCA_035502175.1 Rhizomicrobium sp. | reverse complement strand
GCAGAAGAAGTTCTTCGACATCATCCGGCCTCCCATGACGGACTCCGATTACAAATATTGGGTCGACGATGTCTGGGACAAGAACGACACGCGGTTCATGCCGGAAAAGACGGGCAAGGAAACCTACACGGGCGACTTCGTGTTCATGCGCCGCGCCAATGGCGTGGCGGCGGGTGACGCGCTGCTGATGTATTGCGCGCGGGTCGCAAAAATGCGCGGGAAGAGCGCATTTGTGATGTTCCCGACGCGCTCGCGCCTTGACGCCTCAATCGTCCGCTTCGGCAATGCGGGGGAACCGGGCTTCCCCGCCGCCGCGACGAATGATGCGGAAGCGACGATTGAGGCCTTGTCGGTCGAATTTCCAAATCCCAATGCGTCCAAGGCGGCCCCATAAGGCGAAAAGGGGGCTGGCGGACAGAGAGGGATTCGAACCCTCGAACGGCTATTAACCGTTACACACTTTCCAGGCGTGCGCCTTCAACCACTCGGCCATCTGTCCATGCCGCAAGGCGCAGGGATTTAACGAAATTCGGCGCCAAAGCAAGCACCGGGGCAAAAGGAAGCCGGACGGCCCTTCGGGCCGCCCGGCCGCACAATTCCGCACGCAGCCTAGTCGGTTCCGGCCTTGCCCAGACCCAGATCGTGCTCCGCTGCGACGATGGAGATGGTGTAGCCCGCCACCACGTCGAACAGCGTGAACAGCATCAGGAAGAAGAAGGTCGAGGTCGCGAAGCCCTTCAGCGTGATGAACTCGATCAGAGCGACCACGAAGAGAAGCATCGACAGACCATGATTGATGATTTCCTTGGATGTCGTGCGCGTTGCTTTCACGACTTCGATGAACAGCATCGCGATGCCGAAAAGCAGGAGGAAATCGCTGAAGCTGAACTGCCACGGATCGCCAGAAAACATCTTCACCGTGAAGCTTAGCTTATCGCTCAGAAGCGCCTGAATTTTGTTATGGCCGTCCTGGACCTCGTTGCGATTGGCGATCGATCCGCCGAGCGCGAACAGGTTGTAAAGGCCGAGCGGAAGGATAAGCAGTGGAATAAGCCGGAACATGAAGCACTCCCCGAAATGGACCCCGTCACTGCAAAATACTGTATCACAATGGGGCGAAATAGGGGCTTAGACGCGGCTTCCGTGTGAAGTTATGGTTAAGCTCCGGCTGCCCGGCCCAGAGCGGCCCGCTCGCGGTAGGTGAGGTACAGGTTCCGCGCGTAGATAAAGAGCGGCAACGTGTTGCCGAGGACCAGCGGGACGCTCTTCAGGTGTATCACATAGGCGAGGTTGATCAGCGCGCCCGCAAGGCTGCAGTACCAGAACGCGATCGGAATGACGCTGCGTCCTTCCATCTCGCTCTTGAGCCACTGGATAAAGAAACGGCTGCCGAACACGGCCGCGCCCAAAAAGCCGATGGCGTCCCACATGTCGTACGGGTGGTTGACGGCTGCCGCCAGCCAATGCGCAATGCTGTCCATCACAGTTCTTTCGTTTGCGCCGTTCCGCGAAAGCGCCGCATCAGCCACGCGACGCCGAAGAGATCGGGGATGCCGACCATCAGCCGTCCCCAGTTGGTGTATTTGGACTTGCCGTGCGCGCGTAGCCGGTCCTTCACGTCGATGAGTCTGACCTCATAGCCCTCGCGCAGGATGAGTGCGATCAGGAAGCGATGCATGTTGTCGAAATAGGGCAGCGCCAGAAACACGTCGCGGGGCATGGCTTTCCAGCCGCAAACGGAGTCGCGCGTCCCGTCATTCAGAAGCCAGCGCCGGATCGGGTTGGCGATCTTCGAGGCCCAGCGTTTGGAGAAGGTGTCCTGGCGCTTGATGCGTTGACCCGCGACGATGCCGAGCCTCGGATTCCCCTCCGCAAAGGGCACGATCATGATGTGGATGTCGGCAGGATCGTTCTGCCCATCGCCGTCCATCGTGACGACAACGGGATGTTTCGCGGCGCGAATACCCGTGCGCAACGCCGCGCTCTTGCCAAGATTGCGTCCATGCGCAAGCACCCGCAGAGCCGGAAAAACGGATTTCAGACGGACCAACTCCTCGGCCGTGCCGTCGCTCGATCCGTCATCGATGAAGATGGCTTCGTAGCTGGAAGGATCGCGGCCCTTCATCGCCTCGGCGATCTCGGCGATCAGCGGCGCCATGTTTTCCTGTTCGTCCTTGACGGCGACGATCAGCGAAAAAGCAACCCCTGCGTCCGACATACGTTTTCGCGCCTTTTCTGGCCAATGCGCGGGCCTTATACAGGGCAGGCCGAACTAGCAACAGGCCCGAGCGGGATATGAGTGAATCAGCAAAACCCAGCCGGGTCATGGCCTTGGTCCGCCGCAGGCCGCTGGTCCTGCTGTTCCTGATCTGCCTGCTCGCGTGGGTGCCCGGCCTGTTCACCATTCCCCCGCTTGACCGTGATGAAAGCCGTTTCGCGCAAGCGAGCAAACAGATGCTCGAAACCCGCAATTTCGTCGACATCCGGTTCGGTCAGGAGCCTCGCTACAAGAAGCCGGTCGGCATTTACTGGCTTCAGGCTGCCGCAACGGAGATCGCGAGCCCGGTCACCAATGGCGCGCGCGACCAGATCTGGACCTATCGCATCCCCTCACTGCTCGGCGCGCTGGCGGCGGTGGCGCTCGTCTATTGGTGTGCATCTGCTTTCCTGAGCATTGAAGGCGCATTTCTCAGTGCCTTGCTGATGGGGCTGACTTTGCTTCTGTCGTCGGAGGCAAAGATCGCGAAAACCGACGCGGTACTCTTGGCGACAGTTGTTGGCGCGCAGGCGGTTCTGATGCGGGCCTATCTCGCGCGCGATCCTGAGCACACGCAGTTGACCTTTCGAACCGCGATGCTGGGTTGGTTGTCTTTTGCTCTGGGCATTCTGATCAAGGGACCGGTCATTCTGGGTGTATGCGGGATGACATTGGTCGTGCTTCTGGTCTGGGATCGCGAGTGGCGCTGGCTGGGCAAGCTGAAGCCGCTGTGGGGCGTTCTTCTGACGATTCTGATTGTTGCGCCTTGGCTGATTGCCATCGCGCTGCAAAGTCACGGCGCGTTCTATCAGCAGTCGCTCGGACATGATTTCGGCGCCAAGCTCGCCGGCGGTCAGGAGAGCCATGGTGAGCCGCCAGGCTATTATCTGCTCTTGACGATCGCGACCCTCTGGCCTGCGACGTTGTTCGTGATCCCCGCTCTTGCGGCAACGATCCTTCAGCATCGTGCGCCGGCCGCCCGCTTTCTGCTCGCCTGGGCCGGAGGGCCGTGGCTGATGTTCGAGGCCGTGCCAACCAAGCTGCCGCACTACATCATGCCGGCCTATCCGGCGCTGGCGATGATGGCGGCCGCATTCGTGCTTGCGGCGCGAGAGGAAGGCCTTCCCACATGGCGCCGCGTGCTGCCGGTCGTTTCGTCCGTCCAGTTCCTCATCGGGGCAGCACTTTTGGCCGCGGCGATCGTCGTGGTACCGCGCCTCTACGGTCCGGGTGCCAGCTGGGATCTGATCGCTGCCGCTGCCGCGGTGGCCTTGCTGGCTATCGCAGCCGCATTTGCCATGCTGCGTGGCGCGAAGCCGATGGCCGCTGCGCTTGCGACCGCGACTGTCATTGTCACGTACCCCACGATGACATTGCTCGCCGTGCCAAAGACCGACCGGCTTTGGGTTAGTCCTCACGAAACAGCGATGATCCGGGCGCATCTGCGTCCTCATGACCCTGCAGTCGTCCTTGCGGGATACACCGAGCCGAGTGCGATGTTCCTCCTGGGGACCGGCACCCACCTGACCAATGGCTATGGCGCCGCCGAGATCGGCGCGGCCCAGGGCGGTCTGGCAGCGGTCGAGGAAGGGCAGCGTCCCGCATTCCTCGCGCATCTCGCTGAACTCGAAGCGGACGCAATCCCCATCGATTCGATCGAGGGCTTCAACTATTCGCGTGGCCGGCCGGTGCATATCACGCTCTATCGCGTGACTCCGCCGCGTCAGGAGACCTCTCCGCCGCCGGAGTGAGTCGCGCGATCTGCACAATCGAGTCGATTGTGACAGCCGCGCACACCACTGATTGGCAATGATTCACAGAGTCATGCGAGTCGCTTCGTGCGAAGTCATAAGCACGGCGAATACTTCTTTTCTGCGATGAAGCGCGCAGCTTGCGTCAAGGGCCGAAAGCTTGTGCATGTTGTGTTTAAGGCTGGCAAGTGGCTGTTCTGAAAAAGCATTCGCGCATTCGTTGACAAGTGCGCTTCATCGGATACTGCGAATACTTGTATTCACTTCGATGCTTTTCAGTAATTCATCGATTTTGTGAGGTCCTTTGTTTGAGGAAAGCGCAATCTGTTCCAATACTCGTGCCCCTTCACTTGACGAACCGAATTAACGTTCTAATTATCGAAATACGTTGTTGTGCCGTTTGATGAAGCGCCACTGGGGCGTTCGACGGACAACGGGAGTGGTCGCGAGACACCGATGAGTCTCCAAGCATTGCGGCGGCGAGAGGGTAAGCCGTCGCTACGGACCGTCCGCCCGCAGCCGGACACGCAGACGCAAGACCACATCAGGGACGCAGCCAGCCTCAAGATCGGGGCCGGGCTTCATCGCTCCGCAGCGCTCCGGTTTCCCGTCGGCAGCGAGACCAAGGCGTTCTATCGCCGCTTCTATCCCAATACATCGACCATCGAATGGAACGACTGGCGCTGGCAGATGCGGGTGCGCATCCGCTCGCTTGCCGAATTATCCCGAATTTTCAAGCTTTCCGAGGATGAGCGGTCGGCCGTAGAGCGTCACGAAGGCTCGCTCCCCGTCGGCATCACACCTTATTATGCCAGCCTGATGGGCCTTGAGGATGCGCGCGAGCCACTGCGCCGGACTCACATCATGACCGGCGACGAGTACATAAAACTTCCCGGCGAAGATGACGATCCGTTGGGCGAAGACCACGACACCGTGGCCCCTGGACTGGTCCACCGCTATCCGGACCGCGTCCTTTTTCTGACGACCGGCACGTGCTCGACCTACTGCCGCTACTGCACCCGCGCCCGTGTCGTCGGCAACCCCGGCGGTGAGTATCAATTCTCGACCCGGCAGTGGGAGCAGGCTCTCGCCTATCTCGAGGTCCATACCGAAGTCCGCGATGTCCTCCTGTCCGGCGGCGACCCACTGACCTTGGGCGATGACAAGCTGGACTGGCTGTTGGGGCGTCTTCGCGCCATCAAGCACATCGAATTCATCCGGATCGGCACCAAGATGCCGACAGTGACCCCGCAACGGATCACGAAGAACCTGGTGGCGATCCTGAAGAAGCACCATCCGCTCTGGATGAGCCTGCACTTTACCCACCCGAACGAATTGACACCCGAGACAACCGAGGCCACGGCCCGGCTCGCCGACGCCGGTATTCCGCTCGGCAGCCAGACGGTGCTTCTCAAGGGCGTCAACGACGATGCCGAGGTGATCAAGCCGCTGATGCACGGTCTGCTGAAGCGCCGGGTGAAGCCGTACTACCTTTATCAATGCGACCCGATCCGCGGTTCGGGGCACTTCCGCACCTCCGTCAGCAAGGGACTGGAGATCATCCAGGCTCTGCGCGGCCACACCACCGGCTACGCAACGCCGATCTTCGCGGTCGATGCGCCGGGTGGCGGGGGCAAGATTCAGCTCGCGCCGGATCCGGTGGTTGGCCGCGATGGCGACGATCTACTGCTCAGGAATTTCGAGGGGAACGTCTACCGCTATCCGGATCCCGATGGGGAACTGGGACGCAACAAGGGGGCATGATGCGTATCGGCGTCACGTACGATCTGAGGGCCGACTATCTCGCCATGGGGATGAGCGAGGAAGACACGGCCGAGTTCGACAGCGAAGTCACGATCGTGGCGATCTGTTCGGCGCTCAGTGGACTAGGCCTGACACCCATCCGCATCGGAACGGTGAACAACCTGATTGCGAGGCTGGCCAAGGGGGAACGCTTCGACGCGGTGTTCAATTTCTGCGAAGGGCTGAAGGGCATCGCGCGCGAGGCGCAGGTTCCGGCCATCCTCGATATCTACGACATCCCGTATGTCTTCTCCGACCCGCTGACGATGGCACTGACGCTCGACAAGGGCATGTGCAAGCGCGTTGTGCGCGATGCCGGCGTGCCGACGGTCGATTTTCGCGTGATCGAAAAGCTCTCGGATGTGAAGAAGGTCGATCTGCCATTCCCGTTGTTCCTCAAGCCTGTGCGTGAGGGATCGGGCAAGGGCATCGGTGCGGATTCGAAGGTCGAGAACGCGCGCGATCTGCGTCGCGTCGCCGGGAATCTGCTCTCGAAGTTCAACCAGCCAGTTCTGGTCGAGGAATTCCTCCCGGGCCGCGAATTCACGGTCGGTATTCTTGGCACTGGCGATGACGCCACGCTACTTGGCGTGTCGGAGATCGTGCCGATCGAAAACTGGGTCGGCGACGGCTACGGCTACGAAAACAAGGAATATTCGGACGACAAGGTATCGATCGTCGAAGCCGATGAGGAAAGCGGAAAAGCGGCCGGTGAGGTCGCGCTGGCGGCATGGCGGGCGCTGCGCTGCCGCGATAGCGGGCGCATCGATGTACGCTGCGACGCCAACAACAAACCGCATTTCATTGAAGTAAATCCCATCGCCGGACTGCGCCCGGATTACTCTGACCTTTGTCTGATCGCGAGCCGCAAGGGCCTCAGCCACCCGCAGCTCATCGGCAAGATCATGGCTGCGTTCTTCAAGCGCCATCCGGAGCTGAAAGTGAAGCCGCGTCCGCGGGTTGTGGCTGCCTGATCTCGATGCGGGTTCTGGTTCTCCATTCCGATGTGGCGCCCGACGCGCCGCCCGATGAGCTCGACACGCTCGACTCCGCGGCAGCGGTGTCGGAGGCGCTGGAGAAACACGGGCATCACGCGCCGAAAGCGGCCTTCGCACCCGACATGGCGTTCCTCAAAGCCCTGCTCGACAAGCACAAGCCCGATGTTGTCTTCAATGTGGTGGAGTCGGTGTTCGGCGCCGGCATCTATTCGTCGATTGCGCCCGCGATGCTCGACAGGCTGAATATTCCCTACACGGGGGCAACCGCAGCGCATTTCGCGGCCACAACCGACAAGCCATTCGGCAAGAACGTCCTGAAGGTCGGCGGTGTCGTGACACCGCATTGGGCGCTGGGGCCGGACTGGGAAGGACTTGAGGCCGACGCGATGTATATCGTGAAAGCGGCGGATGAGGATTCATCGGTCGGCATCGATGATGCCTCGGTTGTCCGCGGCGCCGAAGTGAAGGCGCGTGCCGAGCATTGCCGCAAGAAATTCGGCGGACGCTGGTTCGCGGAGCAATATGTCGATGGTCGTGAATTCAACATCGCGGTCATGGCGAGCGACAAAGGACCCCACGTGTTTCCGCTGGCAGAAATGCGGTTCAACGACGCGTGGCCCGACGGCAAGCCGAAGCTCGTGAGCTTCGCCGCGAAATGGGAAGAGGACACGTTCGACTACAACGGCAGTCAGCGCCGGTTCGGTTGCGAGGATGAGGAGCCGGAGCTTGCGCGTCAATTGATCGAGACGACGAAGAAGGTCTGGCACCTGTTCTCGCTGCGCGGCTATGCACGGGTCGACTATCGCGTCGACAGGAACAACAAGCCCTGGGTGCTCGAGATCAATCCCAATTGCTGCATCTCGACCGATGCGGGTTTCGCCGCTGCGGCAGAGCAGGCCGGCATCGCCTACGACGAGCTCATCAATCGCGTGGCGCTAGCCGCCCTGCACGCATGAACGTCGTCGCGCTGAAGCGCGAGCACCCCTCTATCTTCAAAGCGCCGATCTTGCGTGAGGTCGACATGCGCATCTTCGCGCTACGCTATTTCACGCATTGCATGTCGTGCGGCTTTTGCGACGACCAGTGCTGTTCGTACGGCGTCGACATCGATGAGGCGAATGCCAAGAAGCTGCTTGCACTTGGCAAGGATTTTGACGCGTTCGTTGGTGTTCCACGCGCCGAATGGTTCACCGAGGAATCCATCGAAGACTTGGAGTTTCCATCCGGCCGTTATCGCCGCACGCAGACGCGGGGCAGCCATTGTGTGTTTCACAAGAAGGACGGGCGTGGCTGTCTGATCCACGCGTACTGCATCGATAACGGGCTCGACTATCATGTCTATAAGCCGATGGTCAGCATCCTGTTTCCATTGACCTTCAATTATGGCCGGCTTGAACCCTCGTCGGAAGTGATCGACAAAAGCCTCGTCTGTGCCAGTGAGGGGCCGTCGCTATATGAGGGCGTGCGCGACGAACTCGCATATTACTTCGGGCAGGGGCTTCTCGACGAGTTGGATGCGCTGAGCGTGGCGCTATAGCCCGGGCGTCTCCGCGACTGGCAGGCGATGCAGGCGTTCGCGCCAGATGATGTACAGGCCTGACGCAATCACGACGCCGGCGCCGGCGAGCACAATCCTTTCCGGCACCTCCGCGAAGATGAAATAGCCGAACGTGGTCGCCCAAATCAGTGCAATGTAGTCAAACGGAGCCAGCAATGACGGCTCAGCGTAACGATAGGAATAGGTCATGCACACTTGGCCGATTCCGCCGAGGATGCCGGTGAGCGTCAGCCAGAAGAGCGGTCGCGGTTCCAGCGTGACATGCTCCCAGAACATCGTGGCCGCGCCTGCGCCCGCACAGACGACCATGAAATAGAATACGATCGCCTCGCTGCGCTCCGTGCCGCTCATCTGGCGGATAAAGATCACAACGAAGGACGACAGTAACGCTCCGCTGATCGCAAAGGTCGCGCCCAGCGAAGACCCTGTCGAGATCGTCATTCCGGGAAAGCCGTGTGGCGCAGCCATCAACATGACGCCGCCGAAGCCTGCGACGACAGCAGCCGCACGATGCGGTCCGACGTGCTCGTGAAGCAGCAGCGCGGCCAGCACGGTCGCAAAGATCGGAGCCACGAAGCTGAATGCCGTGATATCCGCGAGGGGCAGGCGTGTGACCGCCGCGAAGTTCAGGAACATGGACGTGGTGCCTGCCACGGATCGGCGCAGATGCAGCCATGGATGCCCGGTTCGGATCAGGGATCGCGGCCCGTGGGTGAGGAATGACAAGGCGACGAGAGGTACAAGTGCAAAGGCGCCGCGAAAGAACATGACTTCGCCGATCGGAGCCGGCTGCGCCAGCCGAATTGCGACGTACATCAGCGAGAAGGTAAAGGCCGACGCGAGCTTGAGCGCTATACCAAGAGACGTATGATTCAACGCAAGCATGAAGTGAGGGAATCCGACAGAGCCCGCAGCAGTTTCTGATAGAGGTCTGGCCCCGGGGCAAGCGCCGCGCCAAGCGGGTCTAGTATTCCGGTTTTGGCGGGGCTGCCTTCGACGAGCGTGTCGATGAGGCGGGGCGAGAATTGCGGCTCGCGGAAGACGCAGGCGATCTTGCCATTAAGGATATCGGCGCGAAGTCTCTCGATGCGGCGCGGTCCGACAGGACGCTCTGGCGCAACGGTTACGGCGCCGACCGGCGCAAGGCCAAACCGATGCTCGAAATAGCGATAAGCATCGTGAAAGACGAGATACGGCCGCCCGCGGACGGGAGCGAGGGCGACACGAAGCCTACTTTCCTCAGCGGCAATCTCTACGATCTCACGGCTGCTGTTGGCGGCATAGGCGGGCGCATGCACAGGGTCAATTCGGCCGAGCGCCGCCGCGATGGACCGGGTTATCGCAATGGCGTTTTCCGGATCGAGCCAGATATGCGGGTCCGTCGGACCTTCGTCAGGGTCAGCTCCGTCTTCCCATAATCCGCCACGCCGGGCCGGCAGCAGATGCACACCCGGCGCATGCTCCAGCGCGACGATCTCGGCTTTCGAGGCCAGCGTTGCCAGCGGACGGACCAGATACGTTTCGAGGTCCGGCCCGACCTCGAAAACAATCCGGGCACGACCGATCTTGCCGGCATCCGACGGCTTCAGCGCGTAGGAGTGTTCCGACTGCGCGCCCTGGATCAGCAGTTCGGACGTTCCGACGCCTTTCATCACCGCGGCGACGAGGGAATGGACCGGCTTGATGGTTGCCAGCACAACCGGCGAGGCATGCGCGCCGGCCAAGGCTGAAAGTCCCAGGAACAGGGCTGTGGCAAGGGCGATGCGCGCGCTAGGGTGCATCCATGTTTGATAGCACAAGACCGCCAGAATTCGCCGATGTCGAAGCCGCCGCCGCGCGCATTGCTCCCTACGCCATCGAAACACCGCTTCTGGAGAGCCCGGCCCTGAACGCAAGGCTGGGCGGCAGGGTCTTCCTGAAGCCGGAATCTCTGCAGCGCACGGGGTCCTTTAAATTCCGTGGCGCTTACAACCGCATCGGCCTGATTGCGGAGGACCAGCGCGCCGGCGGGGTCGTCGCATTCTCGTCCGGCAATCACGCGCAAGGCGTGGCCGCTGCGGCCGTGCTTTATGGCATGCGTGCCGTCATCGTCATGCCCAAGGATGCGCCCCGAGCGAAGATAGAGGGCACGAAGGCGCTGGGCGCCGAAGTTGTCTACTACGACCGTGTGACCGATGACCGCGAGGCCATTGCGACGAAGATCATGCGCGAACGGGGCGCAACGCTGGTCCGGCCTTTCGACGATGCCGGCATCGTGGCTGGTCAAGGGACGATCGGACTGGAGATTGCGCGCCAGGCACAAGCCCGCGGCGTCAAGCTCGATGCCGTGCTCGTTCCCTGTAGTGGTGGGGGGATCGTGTCAGGCATTGCGTTAGCCCTGTCCGGGGTCAGCCCTGGGACGCGGACCCTCAGTGTTGAACCAGAAAATTTCGACGGCATGCGTCTGTCGCTGGCGGCGGGAAAGAGGGTTTCGGCGCCGGGTGGTGCTCTTTCCATGGCCGACGCATTGATGGCGCCCATACCAGGTGTTGTGCCCTTCGCGCTTGCACAGCATTTGATGGAACCCGGGTTGGTCGTCGCCGATGACGCCCTCGCGGTCGCGGTAGCCTATGCGGCTGCGAGACTGAAATTAATCATAGAACCCGGCGGAAGCGCTGGGCTCGCGGCTCTCCTGGCGGGCCGATATGACGTACACGGAAAGACGGTGGCGGTCGTGCTGACCGGCGGGAACTGCGATTTTGAAACGGTCACGGCCTGTCTCGCTCGAGCGGCGCAATTGAAAGTTTTGTGACGCGCGATTTCCAGTTACCACGTTCGACCTACCGGCTTCCCACATCGCCTTGTTTTCGCTACATTTCAAAAAAAACAGTTCAACGTGGTCGGGGTGACATGGTTGACGGGGGATACGGTTCGCGCCGTTACGCGAGAATTGCAGGCGTTCTAGCGATCACATTGGCGCTCGTCGGTTGCGGTGGGTTGTCGCTTTTGCCCCATCGGACCGACCTCGCCGAAGATCAGACGTTTCGAACCTACGAACAGGTTGAGGTCGCGTATAAGAGCGTCATCCCCGGTGAGACACGTGAAGCTGATCTTAACAAGCTCGGTTTCAACGCGGCGGTTCAGCCCAATGCCGAAGTGATTTCCTATCTCGGTGTGATCGAACGCTTTATGCCGCGCGACTCGATCCGCTTCGATCACCTTGCATTGCCCGTTAAGGCTTGCATCGAAGCGCAGGAGCGTTGCTCGGCCTATGTCTTCCGTCCATCGCGCCTTGAGCAGGATCGTACCGGCAGCATCTTCCTCGATCTCCTGGGGTTCGAGCGCACGACTCTCGATCATGGCTGGGCGGCGGAAGTCGTGCTGCTGATGCAGGACGGCCGCGTCGCCTACAAGGTCATGTCGGGTAAGCCGCACATCGAAGGCTATCACGACGACATTGAGCCGTTGGGTCCTTTGCAGGATCTGGGCGATCAATCCGTTCACGCTGCGGGCCGGTTCCTCTAAGAAGCGGCTTTGCATTTGAATTTCCCCAGGCGCTCGGGAAGTTCTCTGAGCCAGCGGTCGTAATTCGCATCGACGAACTGCACTAGCCTCACGTCCAGATAGTTTGCATCGTCAAACCATTGCTTCAGATCTCCGATATCTTCGGACGTCGGCTCGGTCGTCCTTTTGCGATGCTGTCGAGTTTCGACTTCTCCTCCTCCGAGCAGCGGGATGAGCGCGCCCAGCGTGTCGTTCACGCGGTGTGAAGGCGTCACGATCAGATAGCTGTTCTCAACGTGGTGGAGGAGCTTGTCTTCCGCGATATGCGTCTGGCCGGTAAGCGCTCGGGTCATCACGTTCAGGGCCGCTTTTGGTTTTTTCAGATCCTCGACAGCTTCGCGCAAACTCTTCCCGGCGACGTGCTTGTGCGTGGGATGGCCAGGTCTGACCCGCACGAAATCGTAGTGGGACCGGAATCGTTCCAGCGGTGGGCGCACGCACGCAGTGTAGACAGGGATACGGCTGAAGAATTGATCGTGCGCCCCGTATAGAAAGTGTCCGGTCAGCAGGAAGATGCGGGCGCGTTCTTCCGGCGAGATGAATTCGGGTTTGGGATGCTTTTTGCCGCGGATGTCCCACACGCGGTCCTCGCCGAAGGCGTCGATGAAGCCGCGGGTCAGCGACGAGCCCGCGGTCTTCTCGATGTGGGTATGAACGACAAGATGTTCGCGGAACAAATCCGTCATCGCGAACTCTGACGCCGCCTTATCGCGGCGCCAGCACCATCATCATCTGACGGCCTTCCATCTTCGGATACTGCTCCATCTTCGCGAAGGTCTCGGTGTCCTTCTGGATGCGGGTGAGCAACTGCATGCCCAGATGCTGGTGCGCCATCTCGCGGCCGCGGAAACGCAGCGTGACCTTGACCTTGTCGCCTTCGCCGAAGAAGCGCTGCATCGCCTTCATCTTCGTGTCGTAGTCGTGGTCGTCGATGGTCGGGCGCATCTTGATCTCCTTGATCTCGATGACCTTCTGCTTCTTGCGGGCCTCGTTGGCCTTCTTCTGCTGTTCGTATTTGTATTTCCCGTAGTCCATCAGCTTGACGACGGGCGGCTTGGCCTCCGGCGAGACCTCGACGAGATCAAAACCCTTCTCTTCCGCTATGGCGCGGCCTTCATCGAGGCCGATCTCACCGTATTTGTGACCGTCATCTCCGATCAGGAGGATTGTGCGGGAAAAGATTTCTTCGTTGACGCGCGGGCCATCCTTGGCTGGCGGCGGCGTGTTACCGGGGGCAAAACGTCTGGGTACTATGACTTCTCTCCTGTTTTGGCTCGCGCGAAACCGCCATCATTCCGCGAGGGTCTGACCCGGCCTCGCGAAACGTCATGACGGTTCATGGGCAGGGGCGTGGTTCCTCGCTGGCGCAATCCGCGCGGGACTGCTGAGGATGCGGAGAATAGGCGCGAATCCGCGATTCGCAAGGGCTATTCGGCCACATCCTTGCGGGATTCAGCCTCGTCCTTGATGCGTTTTATGAAAGTTTCCAGCGGCATCGCCCCCAGATCCTTGCCGGAACGCAGCCGGACCGCGACCTTGCCTTCCGCAGCCTCGCGCTCACCGACCACCAGCATATAGGGGATCTTCTGCAGCTGGGCGTCGCGGATCTTCTTCTGCATCCGCTCCGACGTCTGGTCGATGTCCACGCGCAGGCCCGCGGTGCCGTTCGCAACCGGCGTGTCGAACAAGGCCGCGCGGACC
>DATJUS010000082.1:0-23563 GCA_035502175.1 Rhizomicrobium sp. | reverse complement strand
TTACCGTATCGAAGCCACGTCTGATCCTGCTCCAGGCCATTCGCGATGCGGTCCTGCACGGCCGCGACCAATAGCAGCTTGAACGTGCTGCACATCGGGAAGCGTTCGTCGGCGCGGTGACGGATGTGATGGCCGGTCTGGCTGTCGAATGCCGAAACGCCGAGCCGTCCCCCTGCGCGCCTTTCGATGGCGCCGATCAGACCTTCCGGGTTGTCACCGGCATGCGCCGCGAATGGCAGCGCGGCCGCGCCGGCGATCAGCCCTCGCCTTGTCCACAGGTTGTTATCCACAGCAGCCTCCCCTCGGAAACCGCTATCTCACCGACACTTTTGGGCCGAAGCGTGACGCAATTCGCTCGGCATCCTGTGGATTGGCTGTGAGCAACAATTCGACGCCCTTGTCGGTGTCGTGGCGTTCCCGCACCTGCGCGTGGCGATAGACCCAGGCGAGCCCCTCGCCGTCCTCATGTCCGAGCGTCAGACGGAGTTCGAGGTTTTCCGAGGTGAGCGTTTCTTCGAACCGCGCGAGCAATCGCGGAACGCCATCGCCCGTGATCGCCGACACGGCAACGGGTGCATCGGGGCGGCCTTCGTTGCGCTCCAGAAGACCGTCGCGCACGTCTTCATCGAGAAGATCAATCTTGTTCAGGATTTCGATGAACGGCCGCTCGCCATCGGTTTCGATGCCGAGATCGGAGAGAACCTTCAGCACGTCGAGCTTCTGCGCCTCGGTCTCGTCATGCGAGGCGTCGCGTACATGGGCGATGATGTCAGCTTCCAAGACTTCTTCGAGTGTCGCGCGAAATGCGGCGACCAGTTCGGTGGGCAGATCGGCGATGAAGCCGACGGTGTCGGAGAGAACAGCTTTCGCGCCACCGGGCAGTTTCAATCCCCGCATCGTCGGATCGAGCGTTGCGAACAGCAGGTCTTTTGCCAGCACTTCGGACTCTGTGAGGCGGTTGAACAGCGTCGACTTGCCGGCATTGGTGTAGCCGACCAGCGCAATCACCGGCACCGGCAGCCGCTTGCGTGCACGACGCTGAAGCCCGCGTGTGCGCTTCACGCCCTCGAGTTCGCCCTTGATCTTGACGATGCGCTCGCCGATCAGTCGGCGGTCGGTTTCAATCTGCGTTTCACCGGGACCACCGAGAAAGCCGAAGCCGCCGCGTTGCCGCTCCAAGTGGGTCCATGACCGCACCAGACGCGAGCGCTGATAGGTCAGATGCGCAAGCTCGACCTGCAAACGGCCTTCCCGCGTGCGTGCGCGTTCGCCGAAAATTTCGAGAATGAGCGCGGTGCGGTCGAGCACCTTCGTGTTCCAAGCTTTCTCTAGATTGCGCTGCTGGATCGGCGAGAGCTGTGCGTTGACGATGATGACGGTCGGCTCGAGCCCGCGTGCTTCGGCGGCGATCTCATCGACCTTGCCGCTGCCGATCAGCGTCGCCGGCACCGGCCGGGCGAGCGGCGCAATGTGGCTGGCGACAACGCGCAACCCAATCGCGGCGGTGAGACCGATCGCTTCGGTGAGACGTGCTTCCGCATCGCGGTCGAACGCGCCTTTGCGCGCCTTCGGCTCCACATGGAGCACGATGGCGGTGCGGATGTCGGGATCGCGCGTGGTGTTGCTCAGGCCGTCGCTTCGGCTGCGATTTCGGCGTCCATCAGCTGGATCGGCCCCATCGGCATGACCGTCGAGATCGCGTGCTTGTAGACGAGCTGGGCTTGCCCGTCCCTCCTCAGGAGTACGCAGAAATTGTCGAACCAAGTGATGTTCCCTTGAAGCTTTACACCATTGACGAGGAAGATCGTCACCGACCCTTTGCTCTTACGCACGGCGTTGAGAAAAGTGTCCTGCAGGTTTTGTTGTTTTTCGCTCATGGGTTTGCCCACTTGATGTTCTTGCGCCTCGCGCCCCTGCGAAGCAGACTCAAGCATACAGTGCCATGCTGCATAAGCGAAGGGCCGCTAGGGGCCCTCGGCGCGCTGGGCGGACATCCTTACGTAAAGTTCGGCAATCCGGCGCGATAGCGGGCCGACCTTCCCATCGCCGATTTTGGCGCCGTCGATGGAGGTGATCGGCGTGGCCGCGTTGCCGGCGGAGGAGATAAAGGCCTCCTGGGCTGACCTGACCTCCGCTGGCGTGAAGCTGCGCTCGACGACCGGCATCTGCGCTTCAGCGGCGGCTTCCATGATCACGCGGCGGGTCACGCCCGGCAGGATCGCGTTCGAAAGCGCACGCGTGACGATGTGGCCGTCCTTGTCGACGATCCAGGCCGTCGTCGACGCGCCTTCGGTGACATTGCCCTCGCCGTCCACCAGCCACGCTTCATAGGCGCCTGCTTTGCGTGCCTCCGTCTTGGCGAGAAGATTGGCCAGAAGCTGCGTCGACTTGATATCGCAACGCCCCCAGCGGAGATCGGGCTGCGTGACGACGGCCACGCCATTCGCCGCACGCGCTTCCGCGCCGATGAAATCATAAGGCCGCGCGGTCAGGATCAATGTCGGCCGGGGCACGACAGCGGGAATCGGATGATCGCGCTTCACCGCGCCGCGTGAGACCTGAAGATAGAGCAGCCCCTCACGGATGTGATTGCGCCGCACGAGTTCGCGCATCACCAGTTTCAGTGCGCCGCGCCCCATCGGCATCGCGATCTGAATCTCGCCAACGGAGCGCTCGAGGCGATCGAGGTGCCCCTCTTCGTCGCGCAGGCGTCCATCGCGAACCGCGAACACTTCATAGATGGAGTCGCCGAGCTGCAGCCCGCGATCTTCGATGTGCACGCCTGCTTCGCCATGCTGGACATAGCGGCCGTTCACATATGCAAAGCGTCCCGCAGGCTGACGCGTGTCCCAGTGATCGTGCTTCACGCGTTGAACTGCTGCTCTCTGCCGTTGCCGCCGACGCCGAGAGACTTCAGCTTGCGATGCAGCGCGCTGCGCTCCATGCCGATGAAGGCGGCGGTGCGGGAGATGTTGCCGCCGAAGCGGTTGATCTGTGCCATCAGGTAATCGCGCTCGAAGATTTCGCGCGCTTCGCGCAGCGGCATGGAGATCACCAGATCGCCGCGCCCGCCACCACCCAGCGGCGCACTCGCGCCGAGGTCGGACGGAAGCAGATCGGCGCTGATTGCCTGCTCCGCATCGTCGCTCGCGAGGATCAGCAGGCGCTCGACGATGTTGCGCAGCTGGCGGACGTTGCCGGGCCAGCTATGCGCCTGCAGCATCGCCATCGCGTCGTCGCCGATCTCGCGCATCGCGAGGCCCGACGTCGCCGATAACCGTTTCATGAAATGCGACACCAGCAGCGGAATGTCATCGCGGCGTTCGGCCAGCGACGGCACACGCACCGGCACGACGTTGAGGCGGTGATAGAGATCTTCGCGGAATTTGCCCTCGCCGATTTCCATGCGCAGGTCGGCCGTGGTCGAACTGACCACGCGCGCATCGACCTGCACGCGCTGCGTTCCGCCGATGCGGGTGAAGGTCTGGTCGACCAGCACGCGCAGGATCTTGCCCTGCGTCTCGAGCGGCATGTCCGCCACTTCATCGAGGTAGAGCGTACCGTTGTGCGCGAGTTCAAACAGACCGATCTTGCGTTGGCCGTCGCCACCTTCGACACCGAACAGTTCCGCCTCGATACGCGCAGGGTCCATCGTCGCACAGTTGATCGCGACGAACGCGTTGCCGGCGCGACGCGAGCGCGCGTGGATGAGGCGCGCGACGACTTCCTTGCCTGAGCCCGACGGTCCCGCGATGAGCACGCGGCTGCCGGTCGGCGCGATCTTCTCAACAAGCTGGCGAAGCTGGGAGATTGTCGAAGACTGTCCAACCAGTTCCGCCTCGTCGCCCGCTTTGAGGCGCAGCTCCGCCACTTCGCGTTTCAGGCGCGCAGCTTCGAGCGCGCGCGCGGCGACATGGATCAGACGATCGGCCTTGAACGGCTTCTCGATGAAATCGTAGGCGCCCTTCTTGATCGACGACACCGCGGTTTCGACCGTGCCGTGACCGGAGATCATCACGACAGGTAAGTCGGCGTGTTCGCGTTTCAGGACTTCAAGCACCTGGATGCCGTCGAGCTTCGAGCCCTGCAGCCAGATGTCGAGGATCACGAGTTGCGGTCTGCGCGCGCGCACGGCGGCAACCGCGGCATCGCCATCGCCGGCGACGCGGGTCTCATAACCCTCGTCCTTGAGGATGCCCGCGATCAGGTCGCGGATGTCCTCTTCGTCGTCGACGATCAGAATTTCAGCCGTTGTTTGCGGCGATCCGCTCTTGCTCATCCACTAACCCTTTCTCCTTGGCGATCTTCTGCCGTAACGGGAAACTCAAAGTGACTTCTGCCCCGTGTTGTTCGTCGCCCCTGTCCTGCAACACAATTTCACCGCCGTGGTCTTCCATGATCTTGCGAACGATGGCGAGACCAAGGCCGGTGCCCTTCACGCGCGTGGTGACATACGGCTCGGTCAGCCGGTGACGATGCTCCGGCGGAAGGCCAATGCCGTTGTCGGTCACGCGATACATAAACTTGTCTTCGAGCGCGTCGATGGCGACGGTGATATGCCCCGGCGTGTCGTCGCCTTTCTCGACACGCGAGGCGATGCCCTCGCCTGCATTCTTGATGACGTTGGTTAGTGCCTGGCTGACGAGACGCCCGTCGCCCTCGAACCACACCGGTTCCTTCGGCGTCTTGACGTCGTAAGTGATCTGCGGATTGCCCTCACGCTGCAGGAACACGGCCTGCTGCAGCAGCTCCTGCGCATTCTCACGGCGCATCACCGGCGTCGGCATGCGCGCAAACGACGAGAACTCATCCACCATGCGGCCGATATCGCCGACCTGGCGGATGATCGTGTTGGTGCACTGCTCGAACACATCCGGATCGGAGGTGATCTCCTTGCCGTATTTGCGTTTCAGGCGTTCGGCCGAAAGCTGGATGGGCGTCAGCGGGTTCTTGATCTCGTGTGCGATGCGGCGCGCAACATCGGCCCACGCCGCCGTGCGCTGTGCGGAAACGAGATCGGTGATGTCATCGAAGGTCACGACATAACCGCGGGCACCGATGCCATGCTCGCTCGCCACCTGCACACTCAGCGACCGCGGTGTACCACCACGTTTCAGATTTACTTCGCCGCTCGCGCGGCCAACCGGTTCGGTGATGGCCTTGCGGATCAGCGCCGAGAGTTCCGGCATTGTCTCGGAGTAGTGGCGGCCTTCGAGTTCTTCCGGCGCCGCGTTGAGCAGGCGTTCCGCGGCGCGATTGACTATTGTGATCTGTCCGTCGCCATCGACACCGACGACGCCCGCGCTGACGCCCGCGAGAACGGTTTCAGTGAATCTACGGCGTTCGTCGATCTGTTCGTTGGCGGTGACGAGCGCGTCGCGCTGCGTGCCCAACTGACGGATCATGCGGTTGAAGGTGTTGCCGAGCGTGCCCATCTCGTCGTCATCGCGCTTGACTTCGGCGCGGGCTTTCAGATCGCCTTCGGACACGCGCTCCGCCGCATAGACCAGGCTGGAGATCGGCCGCGCCAGCCGCGTCGCAAACCACAGACCCATCGAGACCGCCGCCATGAGAATGTCGAGCGTGATGAACGCGTAGAGCACCGCGAAGTCGCGCGTGATGTCCGACCGGTTGTGCTCGAGGCGCTTGTATTCGTCATGCGCGCTCTTGGTGCGGTTGTAATAGCGGAACACTTTTGGATCGACCGCGCGCACGGCCAGAAGATAGGCGTCGTTGAGTTGCGGCAGGTTGATCAACGCATGCACGATGCCGGTTTCCGGGTCGGCATCGACGACGATGCGCCCGGCCTTGGCGTCGGCGATGTCGCCTGCCGGAGGCCTCAGCGAAGGGGTGTATTTCAGCTTGGCGCTGCTCGCCAGCTCGTTGCCGTGGCTGTCGACGAGAAACGATGCGACCAGGCCGCGGTCATTGGTCATGATCGCGAGCTTCTCCACCATCAGCGCGACCTTGACGTGATTCTGCTCGTCATAGAGCGAACGGTCGTGTTCGATGCCGTCGGCCATTTCGCCGGCATCGATGGTGATGCCGCGTCCGGTCTCGATCGCGTACTGGCGCGCGACGCCGACAGCATTGTCGAGCGCGGAGCGAACGCCGGACGAGAACCAGGACTCGATGCCGAGGTTGAGTGTCGTCGCCGCGAACGACGCGACGAAGATCGCTGGCACCACAGCCATGACCGAAAACATCAGAACCAGGCGAAGGTGCAGTCGTGATCCTGCGATGCGCGAACGGCGCTCGCTCCACAGCCGCATGATCTGCCACGCGATCACCGCGCCGAGTGCCACGGTCAGTGCCGTGAGGGAAAGCGCGATCCGCCAGGTGGTCGTCGCCGTGACCGCGCCGTTCAGCGCGCTATGGATGGCGTAGGCCGAAATGACCGCGAGCAGTCCGATGCCCACGGCCACCCACCACGGCCGGGACAGCCATCGGGCCATACCGCGCAAGCCGCTCACAGGTGCAGGGACCGTAGTCGCTGTGGTCATTCACACTCTTCTGAAACGGGAGAAGGACGCTAACCGCTTAGCTGACCTTCAGAATCCGCCGAGAGTGTAGCCGAGACACAGCCTGTTGCAAGAATGCTGCGATGCGAAACTGCAACAGGGTTAAGGAGGGACTATCCCCTCAATTGTCATCCCGGACGGGCGCGTTAGCGTCCGATCCGGGACCCAAGCCGATGCAAAGCCAGCATCTCTATTTCGTGTACATCCTTGCGAGCCAGCGAAACGGCACGCTTTACACCGGTGTGACCAACGATTTGGTCCAGCGTGTTCACCAACACCGGGAGGGAAAAGCTGAAGGCTTCACCAAGAAATATGGTGTCCATCTTCTCGTTTATTTCGAGCGCCACGGCGATATCAACGAGGCGATTGCCCGGGAGAAGAAGATCAAGCGCTGGCGACGGGAATGGAAAATCCAGCTGATCGAGACGGACAATCCGCACTGGAGCGATCTTCTTCCGAGCATCATGGAGCATGGGTCCCGGATCGCGCCTGCGGCGCGTCCGGGATGACAATTTTTGTTTTTACTCCGCTCTGAGACCTCTGATCACCTCAAGCCCGAGGTCCCGGATCTTCTTGCGGAGGGTGTTGCGGTTGAGGCCAAGCAGATGAGCCGCCTTGATCTGGTTGCCCCGTGTGGCCCCCAGACAGATCGACAGCAAAGGCCGTTCGATCTCCTGAAGCACGCGATCGTAGAGGCCCGGCGGCGGCAGGCCGTCGCCGTGCTCCTTGAACATCTTGACGAGATGGCGCTCGACGGCGGCGCTAAGCGACGGGGTTTCTTCGCCGTCGGCCAATCCGATTTCGCGATGCGGTTCGGCGAGCTCGGCGGCGATCATTGCGGCGGGGATCGTGTCGCCGGAGTTCAGCACGACCAGACGGCGGATCATGTTCTCCAACTCGCGCACATTACCCGGCCAGCGATAGCGCTTGAGCATCTCGAAGCCTTCGCCTTCGAGATGCTTCGCGGGAAGCCCCTCCTCTTCCGCTTTGCGCAGGAAGTGGCGCACGAGGTCGGGGATATCTTCGCTGCGCTCACGCAAAGGCGGCATGCGCAGCGGCACGACGTTGAGACGGTAGTAGAGATCTTCGCGGAACAGGCCCTGGTGGATCAGTTGGCGCAGATCGCGATTGGTCGCGGCAACAATGCGCACATCGGTGCGGATCGGCGTACGGCCGCCAACGGTCGTGTATTCCCCCTGCTGCAAAACGCGCAGCAGGCGCGTCTGTGCGTCGAGCGGCATGTCGCCGATCTCGTCGAGAAACAGCGTGCCGCTTTCGGCCTGTTCGAACCGCCCGATGCCGCGCGTCGCCGCGCCCGTGAACGCGCCGCGCTCATGGCCGAACAATTCGCTTTCGATCAGGTCTTTCGGAATCGCCGCCATGTTGACCGCGACAAAGGCGCCATGTCTGCGCTTGCCATAATCGTGCAGCGCGCGTGCGACGAGTTCCTTGCCCGTGCCGCTCTCACCCATGATCATCACGGTTAGATCGGTCTGCGTGAGGCGCGCGATGACACGATAGATTTCCTGCATCGCAGCGGAGCGGCCGATCAGCGGCAGACGGTCCTCGGTGTCTTCGTTGGCCGGCGCTTCCCGGCGCGCCATCGGGCTCGCAAGTGCGCGCTGCACGATCGCCGTCAGTTCCTTCAGATCGAAGGGCTTTGGCAGATAGTCGAATGCGCCGCGCTCAGTTGCCGTGATGGCAGTGAGAATTGTGTTCTGCGCGCTCATCACCACGACGGGCAGTTCGGGCCGCAAACGCTTGATGCGCGGCAGCAGATCGAATCCGCTTTCGTCGGGCAGCACCACATCGGTGATGACCAGACTGCCGTCGCCCGCGGCGATCCAGCGCCAGAGGCCTGCGGCCGTGCCCGTTGCGCGGACATCGTAGCCGGCGCGGCCCAGCGCCTGGTTCAGGACCGTACGGATGGCGCTGTCGTCATCGGCGATCAGGATTGTGCCTTCGGGCATACTCAGCCTCCTTCACTTTCGCCGGCGGCTTTCGGCAAAAGAACGCGGAACACGGTACGGCGTGGGGCGGAGTCACATTCGATGACGCCGCCATGATCGCCGATGATCTTTGCAACAAGCGCGAGCCCAAGCCCGCGGCCATATGTCTTTGTCGTGACGAACGGATCGAAGATGTACGGCATCAGATCCGCCGGAATGCCCGCGCCGTTGTCCCGCACCGTTACCTCCAGCGGCAGGCTCAACCGTTCTCCCGCGACCGCCGCGCCGAGTCGCACGCCGGGACGATAGCCGGTGGTCAGCGTGATCTCGCCGGCGCTGTCGGTAAGCGCATCGGCGGCGTTGCGCACGAGGTTCAGGAACACCTGCACGAGCTGATCGAAATCGCCGAGCACCGGCGGCAGCGACGGATCGAAGGTCTCAATGAACATCGCATCCTTGGCGAAGCTCGTGCTCGCGATGCTGCGGACGCGATAGAGCACTTCGTGGATGTTCACCGGATTGCGTGGGAAGCGGCGGGTATCCCCGAACGACTCCATGCGGTCGATCAGCGTCCGGATGCGATCGGTCTCGGAGCAGATGAGCTGTGTGAGATTCTTCTCCGTGTCGGGAATGGTTTCTTCCAGAAGCTGCGCCGCGCCGCGAATGCCGGCGAGCGGGTTCTTGATCTCATGCGCCAGCACCGATGCCATGCCGTGCATCGAACGCACCGCGCCGCGGTGCAGAAGCTGGCGGTCGATGCGCTGCGCGAGGCTGCGCTCCTGCAAGGTGACGATCACCGCGCTTTCCGGTTCGGGCAGCGGCGTCACCGTCACGTCGGCAATACGCTCGCCATGATGCGGCGTGGTGAGGTCCATCATCCGTTCGCCGACGGACGCACCGCGCTCGCGTGCCTGCCCGATCAACCCGATCAACGGCGAACCGAATGGCACGAGATCTTCTATGTTCTGTTTCAGAAGCAGGCCCGCGCCGGTGTCGAAGAACTGCTCCGCTGCCGGATTGACGAACAGCAGCTCTCCATGGGCTCCGACGACCAGCACCGGCATGGGAAGCGCACCCGCGATCATGGCGGTCGTGTCAGGTGGGAGGCGGCTCTCGGCGTTCATATGCACATAATTTGGGCAATAGATTTACTGGCTATATTCTATGCAACAGAATTTTGTGCAGTGCGTCAACGGCCTTCAAAAGTTGCCCACCGTCCGGCGTTCCCGTAGATGTTCGCCAGCTTTTCCGCCTTGGAGTCCTGATGCCCGGCATTGCCGTCGTGATTGTTGCCGGGGGTAGAGGCGAGCGGGTCGGCGGCGGAACGCCCAAGCAATATCTCCCCCTCCTCGGCAAACCGATGCTGCGCTGGACCGTCGAGGCGTTCGTGCGCCATCCAGCTATCGACATGATCCAGGTCGTGATCGGCACGCATGATGAGGCGGCCTACACCGACGCGGTGCGCGGATTGAAAGTGCTGCCGACGCTCGCGGGTGGCCCTACGCGTCAGCACTCCGTGATGCATGGATTGGAAGCGCTCGCGCATCACAAGCCAGATTACGTGTTGATCCACGATGCTGCGCGCCCGCTCGTATCACCCGCGATAATCGAGAGCGTTGTCGATGCCTTGCGCGGCGGTGCGAGCGCGGCCATGCCGCTAATCCCCGTCGCCGATACGCTGCGCCGTCAGGACGACGGCAAGTGGGTCAGTGTCGCGCGAGATGGTTTGCTGCGTGCGCAGACGCCGCAAGGCTTTGCGTTCGCGAAAATCCTGAAAGCGCATCGCGACAACAAGACCCTCGCCCTCACCGATGACATGGCGCTGGCGGAACTCGTGGGCCTCGATCTCGTTGTTGTGCCGGGGGAAGAGTCCAACCTCAAAGTCACCACGCCGAAAGACCTCAGCATGGCCGAACAGCTTCTTTCTGCGCGCCTGGGCGATAGCCGCACCGGCATGGGCTATGACGCGCACCGCTTCGCGCCCGGCGATCATGTGTGGTTGTGCGGAATAAAGATCGCGCACGACCACGCGCTCGAAGGCCATTCCGACGCGGATGCGGGTTTACATGCCCTCACCGACGCCATCCTCGGTGCCATCGGCGCGGGCGATATCGGCCAGCATTTTCCGCCGACCGACGAACGCTGGCGCGGCGCGCCGTCGTGGAAATTTCTCGATCACGCGGCAAACCTCGTGCGCGACGCTGGTGGCGCGATCTCGCACTGCGATGTCACGCTGATCTGCGAACGCCCGAAGATCGGCCCCCACCGCGAAGCGATGCGCGAGAAGATCGCGGAGATTCTGAAACTCGATCTCTCGCGCGTCAGTGTGAAAGCGACAACAACCGAAGGCATGGGTTTCGAAGGCCGCCGCGAAGGTCTCGCCGCACAAGCCGTCGCCACCGTGAGGATGCCGTGATGTGGGATATGGCTGCGACGGTATTTGGTGTTGGGCGCTCGCCGGTTGCGCCGGGAACGGTCGCGAGTTTGGTCTCGCTTCCAGTTGCATGGCTGGTGATGATGTATGGCGGACCGTTCGTGCTACTGGCGCTGGCCGCGGCGGTTTTCATTTTCGGTCTTTGGGCGAGCGAGAACTATGCCGTACAGGCCGGCAACGCCGATCCCTCCGAATGCGTGATCGATGAAGTGGCCGGACAGTTCATCGCCTGCGCGATGGCGCCATTGTCGATCCCCGGATTCGCCGTCGCCTTCGTTCTGTTCCGCTTGTTCGATGTGTCGAAGCTCTGGCCGATCTCCTGGGCGGAGCGGATGCCCGGCGGTCTCGGCATCATGTCGGACGATCTGCTCGCTGGCGTGTTCGCCGGCGCGATCGTTGCCGTGTTCGCCGGTGTCGGCCTACTCTGAGGGCATGTTCTCACCGCACCTCCTGCGTCTTGCCGAAGTCGTGCTGATGGAAGCGCGCGAGCAGAAACTGCGCATCGCCACCGCAGAAAGCTGCACGGGCGGCTTGATCGCAGGATTGTTGACGGAAATTCCCGGCTCGTCCGATGTCGTCGAGCGTGGCTTCATCGTCTATTCCAACCGCGCCAAGCAGGACATGCTCGGCGTCCCCGGCGATCTGATTGCCGACATGGGCGCTGTGTCCGAAGCCGTCGCGCGCATGATGGCCGAAGGCGCGGTCGAGAATTCCAACGCGCACGTCGCCGTTGCAGTGACGGGGGTCGCCGGCCCCGGCGGCGGCACGCCAATGAAGCCCGTCGGCCTTGTTCACGTCGCTGCCGCACGCGAGAACCGCTCGATCCTCCACGAAGCCCACCGCTTCGGCGACATCGGCCGCAGCGAAGTGCGCATCAAGACCGTCGAAGCCGCGCTGGAACTGCTACGCAAGCTTCTTTGAATATCGAGATGAGGCCGAAAGATGACCGTCTGGAAATTCAATTGCATGGAAAGGGACTACCCGGGTCTGTGGCAGCAGTGGTTTAAACACCAATGCGTTGCGGTCGGTTGGGCGCCGCAAGAAGGTTATCCGTTATATGGCGTGGTCACCGGCGAGCACGCCAATGGATGGAAGCGCACGCGGGCCACACTGGAGAGAATCGAGGTCGGCGATTTTGTTGTCGCCGCTCTAAGTGGGCATCGCGTCGGTCGGATCGGGCAAGTCACGGAACTGAATATTCAAGACGCCGATTGGAAGCCTCTGGTTCCTAAAAGCACTAGAAATGCACATGGAGAAATTGGTCGTCGCGTTTCAGTGCGTTGGGACTTCATGACTGGACCAGATAACCGTGAACTGGTTGTTGCCCTGCCAACAAATGTGCGCCTCTCGAACGGAGAGCTTCGACCTACTATCGCTGAAATTCAATCAGTGCCGCTTGATGCGTTGATGAGAGCGATGTCTGACCCTGATAATTGGGTTAGCCTTTGGTCGCAGTTCAAATATGAAACTGAACTTTCTGATTACATCGCTACATTTCCGCACCGTCTTGAGGACGGGTTGCTTCCGTATCCCGACGCAAAGATTAGAGAGAAGATCTTCTCCGACGGAAAGCGATCGGATGTTTTGGTTGTCGAGTGCAAGCAATACAGCCCGAAATTAAAGGATATCGATCAACTTCGGCATTATATGGCTCAGCTTGCAAAGGAAACCGAGAAAGCGAGGCCGCGTGGAATTTTGGTTCATGGTGGCTCGCGAAAGCTACGGACAGAGATAGCGAGGCATGCGAGAAAATTGCCGAAAGTAGAAATTGTCCAATTTCGGTTAGACGTAGATTTTTCTCCGTGTGCCTAAGCTTTTGAAAGCTTCCGCGCGCGATCCAGAAACGCGTCTGTTGTGCGGAGCATCACGCGACCGAATGCGGCGCCCGCGACCATATTCAGAACGGGATTGCGGAATTCGAACTGGATCGAGAAATCGACCTTGCAGTTCTGACCTTCCGGCGTGAAGCGCCAGTGGTTCTCCAGAACGCGAAACGGGCCTTCCGTCTGCGCCACATCGATGGTACGCCCGTCGGGATCGAGATTGACGCGGCTGGTATAGCTCTCGCGAAAACTCTTGAATCCCACGGTCATGTGGGCCTTGAGAATGTCGCGGCCCTTCACCTGCTCGCGCGAGACGATGTGCAGTGCGCTGACCCAGGGGAGGAATTCGGGATATTTCTCGACGTCGGCCACGACCTGAAACATCAGATCGGCCGTATACGGAACGACGCGTGTCTCGCTGTGTGTGGTCACGGATTACGCGACTGCCGTGCGGCTTTCATCTGCGCGAAGTCGCTATCGGCGTGATAGGACGAACGCGTCAGCGGCGACGCGGACACCATCAGGAAGCCCTTCGCGCGCGCGACCTGTTCCAGACCCTTGAACTCATCAGGTGTCCAGAAGCGTGCGAGTGGGGCGTGCTTCTTCGTCGGTTGGAGATATTGGCCGATGGTCAGGAAATCGACATTCGCGGCGCGCAGATCGTCCATCACCTGCATGATCTCTTCGCGACTCTCGCCGAGACCGACCATCAAACCGGATTTCGTAAAGCCGTCCGGCACCAGTTCCTTCGCCCGCGCGAGCAATTGCAGCGATGCGAAATAACGCGCGCCCGGGCGCACGGAGAGATACAGCCGCGGAACGGTCTCGAGATTGTGGTTGAACACATCCGGCCGCGCATCCATCACGATGCCGAGCGCGCCATCCTTGCGCAGGAAGTCTGGTGTCAGAACTTCGATGCTTGTGCCGGGGCTGACTGCGCGGATCGCGCGAATGGTGTTGGCGAAATGTTCCGCGCCGCCATCGGGAAGATCGTCGCGATCGACCGAAGTGATCACAACATGCTTGAGGCCGAGCTTGGCAACCGCCTTCGCGACATTCTGTGGTTCGTCCAGATCGAGCGCGCCGGGCAGCCCCGTCTTCACATTGCAGAACGCGCAGGCGCGCGTGCAGGTGTCGCCCAGGATCATCATCGTCGCATGGCGATGCGTCCAGCACTCGCCGATGTTCGGGCATGCCGCCTCTTCGCACACCGTGTGCAGCTTGTGCTCGCGCACGATCTCTTTGGTCGCGGCATACTCGCGGCCGACAGGCGCCTTGACGCGAATCCACTCAGGCTTGCGCTGAACGGCGCTGTCCGGGCGGTGCGCCTTCTCCGGATGCCGCGGCTGGCTGGTGCGATCGATGACGACGGTCATGCCGGGTCATATAGGACTCTTCGCCCGCCAATGCCACAATGGTCGCAGAGAGCCAAAGGATTGCGCCATGACAAGCCCCGCCGACATGTTTGTGCTTGCCGACCGCGTCATGCAAGCGATTGAGAACAACGACACCGAGACTATCCGTGCCTGCTACGCGCCCGACGCATGCATCTGGCACAATTTCGACGGCGAGGAGCAAACGGTCGATGAGAATCTGCGGACTTTGGGTTGGGTCGACAAAAGGCTGAAGAACCGCAAATACGAGATTATCTCGCGACGAGTTTTCGATGGCGGCTATCTTCAGGAGCATATCCTGACCGGCACACTTGCCGACGGCGCGGCGTTCAGCATGCCCGCCTGTCTTGTCATCACGGTTCGCGACGGCCGAATCACGCGGCTCGCGGAATATCTGGATTCCGCCCATGTGCGACCACTTTTGGAGGCGTGAATAACGAGGCCATTTGCGCCGACCGGGCGCTGGGCTAGGTTGAGGACAAGATAACCGGCGAGTTCAACGCGGGATTTCGGGGAGAACGCTTTGACCTTATCTACTGTCGCCGCCGCATCCGGCGAGGACGTCTGCCCGCTCGACATGTCGACGACGAGCCAGTCCGTGTTCCGCGGCTTCGTGAAGGCGCGGAGCAAGTTCGGCGGCAAGCGCGTGTGTATCGCCGATGTCGACGACAGCCCCCGCACCTATGACGACATCCTGCGTGGTTCGCTGGCTCTCGGGCACGCGCTGAAGGCGGGCACGAAGGCTGGCGAATGTGTCGGCGTGATGATGCCGACGGGCGCCGGTGCGATCGCCGCATTCTTTGCGCTTTCCGCCTATGGCCGCATTCCGGCGATGCTCAATTTCACGTCCGGGGCCGCCGCGATCAAGTCGGCGATCAGGACAGCGAAGGTGAAACGGGTTGTCACCGCGCATCGCCTCATCAGCAATGCTGGCCTCGAGCCGCTGATCGCCGAGCTGAACGGACTCGTCGACATCGTCTATCTCGAAGATGTGCGTGAGAACCTCTCGATCTTCGACAAGGCGGCTGCTGCGATCGGTTCATTCATCCCCGGATTCGTGACCAGAAATCCGTCACCCGATGCGCCGGCGGTAATCCTCTTCACTTCGGGCACCGAAGGCGAGCCGAAAGGCGTCGCGCTCAGCCACGCCAATCTTCTCGCCAATGTCGAGCAGGTGCGCGTCCATCTGGAGCTCTATCCGTCCGATATCCTTCTCAATCCCCTGCCCGCATTCCACTGTTTCGGATTGACGGTCGGATCGCTGATGCCGGTGATGCTGGGCCTCAAGGTGGTTTGTCATCCGACGCCGCTGCAGCCGAAGGAGATTGTCGGACGCATCAAGAAACACAGGGCGACCATTCTCGTCTCCACGGATACCTTCATCACGCAATACGCGCGCGTCGGCGAACCCGGCGATCTGTCATCGCTGCGTCTCACGGTTTGCGGGGCGGAGCGCCTGCGCGATGAAACGCGCGCACTGCTGCGCAAGAAGCACGGCATCGAGTTGCTTGAAGGCTATGGCGTCACCGAGACGTCGCCGGTGATCGCCGCGAACAGACCCGGCGCGAACCGCCCGGGAACTGTGGGACAGATGATGGCGGGCATGGAGTTTCGCCTGGACCCTGTTGAAGGGATCCCGAACGCGGGGCGCCTCGTCGTGAAGGGCCCGAACGTCATGCTCGGCTATCTGAAGCCGGACGCACCGGGGAAGATCGTGCCGCCCGACGGCGGCTGGCACGACACCGGCGATGTTGTGTCCGTCGATGAAGACGGATTCATCGCGATCAAGGGGCGCCTGAAGCGCTTCGCGAAGATCGGCGGCGAGTCCGTTTCGCTCGCGGTCGTGGAAAGCTGCGCGTCCGCGCTTTGGCCGGACGATAGCCATGCTGCGGTTACGGTTCCGGACGGGCGCAAGGGTGAGCAGATTGTCCTTGTCACAACGAACAACGCCGCCAATCGCGTCGATCTGGTCGGCTGGGCGCACAACCACGGTGTTTCGGAACTCGCGATACCGCGGCGGCTGATAGTCGTGGAGGATATCCCGGTGCTGGGGACCGGCAAGACGGACTACGTCAAAGTCCAGAAAATGGTCGCGGATGCGACGCCGTCTAGCTGAACTTTTTCGCCTGCTCCGCCATCACGGCCTCGTGCCGGGCGCAGATCTTCGGCCATAGCGACGCCAGTTCTGGATCGCGCAGACCGAGTTCTTCATCGAAGAAGCGCACAAGCTCGTCCGCGCTGTTGAGGATGCGGTCTTCGTATCCCTCGGGCGTGACCGTCCGCACCACGCGGCCGCGTACGCCGACAACGCTGTTCTCGCGGAAGCGGAAGCAGAACAGGTTCAGGACGAAGTGCGAGTCCGGCGCCGTTTGAAGCTGATTGCACCGCGCCGCGAGCTTCGCCTCATCCGCCGGCGCGAGATTGAAATCGAAATTCGGCGCGCCACCCCAGGGGTGATTGCGCAGACGCCACCAATTCTCATCCACCCGCGACACTGAAAACGGCAATCCGCCGGATACGAAATCACCTTCCACGATGCGGATCGGTTCGATCGGTCCGTCGCCGAAGCCGGCATCGGCGAGATACAGCCCCTCGTCGAGCTCCACCTTCAGGACCAGATGATTGCCTTCCGTGGGTTCGCCGAACATCTCGCGCATCACCGCGCCGGTCGCACGCGTGACCTTAAAGCCTAGCTGGTCGAGCGCCCATCCGAGAATGCCATTCATCTCGTAGCACCAGCCGCCGCGCTTGCGGACCACGATCTTGTCGTAGATCGTGGGCCGCTCGATGGTCACCGGCCGTCCGAGCTGCACGTCGAGATTTTCGTATGGGATCGAACGCAGATGCGCGGCATGCACGCGTTTGAGCGTCGCCAGCGTCGGCGGCTGCGGCCCCGACAAGCCGATACGATTGAGATAGGCCCCCACATCCATGCGTCGACACTACACGGAACATGTGCTGCGCCAAAGTGCGTCATTTGACTTGGAGCCATGCGCCGGGTGACGGTTCGGTATGTGGCAGGTCATTCGTTTTTACGTTCAACGCGCGCGTGAGTTGCGCTCTTCGGGTCAACTCGGGCACGCGATCCTTTCGCGACTGCGCAGGCGCCATGCCGAGGCGCGCTTCAATGCCGAGCAGTCCACGGCGCGGGTTCGCAAGGAGTATTCTGCCGATCTGCCGGTGGGATATCCGGCGCGCAAGATCACGCTGAGCTTGAGCGTGCCCTTCACGCAGACCAAGCCGAACATCGCCTTTACCGATCACGTCGTGGATCAGCAGGACCGAATGACGAACACGGTTCTTGCGACGATGCGGGGCGGTTTCGTCGTATCGCGCGATCTGGGCAAGACCTGGAAGATCGTGAAAGTCGAAGGCCATGCGGAACACTATTTCATCAACGTCAAGGACATCGGGCTAGGTGAGTTTCTGATCCAGACCATTCCGCCACAGAGTCGCGGGATAAAGAACGTGCCTCTCGACATGCTCGTGGTGAACGAGAGCGGCAAGGTGATCGTCAAGCATCCGGCGCACAGCCATCGCTGGCATGGGTCACGCTCGGCTGCGATCGCCGGCAGCACGATCCTGTTTGCGGAATATCTCAGCAACATCGCTGTCGATGGAAAGCGTCCAGCCGATTGCAAGGTGTGGCGCAGTCGCGATCGTGGGCGCAGTTGGGAAGCCGTGTTCGAGCAGCTGGGCGGCAACGTCCGTCACTTTCATTTTCTTCAGCCGCGCCCCGGCAATGAAGGCGAGTGGTGGCTCACCTCAGGCGATCTTCCGAGCGAGTGCCACATATGGGTGACGCACGATGACGGCGACAATTGGGATGACATCAGCACACCAAGGCGCGAGCGCATCAAAGCTTCCGGCGAGCACTACAAGCGGGATCTGTTCCGTCTGACCGACCTGGCCTGGGTCGAAGGCGATGTCATCTGGGGAACGGACGATCATGTGGGCTATGGCAAACCACCGGGTGCGCGCGTCTTCCGAAGCGCTATCGGCAGGCGGCTGGAGCCGGAACTGATCGGCATTGGCCGGTGGCACTTTCGCAACATGGTCGATATCGGAGATTTCCTGCTGCTCCTATCGCAGCGAAGCAACGTCGCAGGGACACCGGACGCTCTGAAGAAGCCGAGCGTCCACCTTGTCCCGAAGAAAGCCGTTCCCGGGGCGCCGGGCATGGTGCATGTGTGCGATCTCGACATCTATCCCACGCGCGACCGGCCCGGCTTCACCTTTTCCAAGGCAAGCCGCGCTGCGGTGGATGGCACGTTCTTCACCTATCGCTCCAGCGAGGATGTTTTTCCCGCGGGCCACAGAATCCTCGAGTGGAAGGTGACGCTGGAATAGCCATCGGCGATCCGGAATATCGCCGTGCCTAACCCTCGAAACGCAGGCATGTCACGCCGGACGCGCGCACGGAGAATGCGGCCGAGAAATCCTTCGCGCTGATTTCGACATCGTTGCCGGACGTTCGGATTCCCGATGCGGCGGCGGTTGAGGACCATTGGAATAACGACGCCATCACCGATTTGCGGGCGCGCCGCGCACGGCGGATGTACGGCGTCGGAACGATATGATCGTCGTCCGTCATCAGCCAGGCGATGGGATTGCCGGGTCCTCCCTGCTCTATCCTGCAACTCGAGGCGCCATCATCGAATGCCACGAGGAGGTGCCCGTCCCTTTCGGAAGAAAAGCGCAAACCGTCCACAGGCCGGAATTGCGGCGCGACATGCCAGAACTGCTCGAAATCGCAGGCGGAGAAGAGTGAGGTGCTCTTGAGATGGTCTACAGCGACAAATGCGTTGTGCCTCTTGAGATGAATGACGAAGCGGTCGACCGTGCCGCCATCATAGGCGCTGTTGAAACCGTGCGCGGCTTCCCACCCTTCGCCGCTCCACCGCGAGATAACACCGGCGAGCGGCTTACCTTTGCGCGTACGCATCGAATAGCCCTTGCCGCCGACTCGATACGTGTTGTGCGTCGCGGGATCGAAGCGCGCAGCGTTGCGGATATCGTCCGAGGTTTCCTTGTTGTAGGTGCCGCCGTCGACAAGAAGATCGATCGGCCCATGGCTGAACAGCACGGACAGATCATCGGCATGCTTGTGCTTCGGCGCGCTCAGATTGGCATAGAAGATCAGGGACGATACATCCGGCGCCAACGCACGCGCGCTGTGGCTCACGAAATAGCCTGAAGCTGGGAAGAAGTATGTTTCCTCCTTTCGGTCGAACTTGCCGGTCGCGCCGGCCTGCTCTTCTCCGCGCAGCGATGCAACGAGTGCCTTTGCCGCCACGATCGCACGCAGCGCCTCGCGCGGCGTCGTGTCACCGATGAGCGGTGCCTGCCCGTCGCATTTCACCACCGCCTCGGCGAATGTCTCCATCCGGGCGAGTGCATCGACCAACTCGTCCATGCCGCCGGCGCCGGCAACGCGCATGTCGGACAGCAGATCGCACAGAAGGCCCATGATCAGGCGGTGGTATTCGAAGGAGTTCTCCTGCCACACGCCGTCTTCGGTCAGCATGGTGTCGAGCTGATAGTGCTTGAGACGGTCGAGGCCGTTCTGAAGCTGGCCGCGGAAGTGTTCCGTGCCTTCGAACAGGAGTGCGGTGATGATGACGAGCGCGTCCTGCCGGACGCCGTGGTTGCCGGACTTGATGTAGACGCGCTCGCTCAGAAGCATATCGATGGACGAGCGCAGACTGGCAAACACCGCCGTCACCGTCAGTTCGTCTATCCGCTCGCCGCGCCGTTGGGCCGAGCGGGCGCAAATGAGGTAAGCGAGCAAGGTCTTGATGCGCCGGCACACGGTGCCCTCGTGCCATGCGCGTTGTGCCATCGGCGCGTCCGGCGGATTTGCGCGCAGGAAATCCGCGATCACATCGCCGATGCGTTCGAGAACATTGGCAAGCTCGACGCCATTGCGCCGCAGCAGCTTGCGGAAGATCTGGGCATCGCGGAGCGGCCCGTCATTGGCGAGCACGAAGTAGAGTCCGAGCGCAGGTCCCAGAAATTCGAGACCCAGGAAATACGATTGCCAGCTGCGGTTCGGACCCGGCGTCGACCAATCGATCGGTCTGCCGAGCCTCATGCGTCCCCAATTCGGGTATGACGGGAACGAGGCATAGCCATCCAGGAAATCTGCGATGCTCCCCTCGTCTGGCGTGAACTTGATCATGCGCGGCAGGTCGCGCCCGCTCCATTGCAGCCCCAAGAGAATTTCACCCGCGGAAACCGAAGGCGATTCGCGCCCGGACTGCGTGCTCGCATCTAGTGACCGGCGAACATCGAACCGGTCGATGAATTTTGCGACCGTCCGCGCGACGGCCTGATAGCCGCGGCGGTTCAGCGCGCCGTCACCCGTCAGCAGCCGCGCGGGATCCCAGCGCATGAACTTCGACATCAGCGGCACGAGATATCCGCCATGGTCGTGGGCCAGCGCCGCTATGAGCGTATTCCTGTCCGCAATCTCTTTCGCCCGTGCGCCCAGCGTGTCGAGACTGACAAGCTCCAGAAAGACTTTTGTCGGCGCGGCGTCGTTGCGGATGACGTTCGACTGATCCGCCACAAAGCCGTCTTTTGCGACGTCGGCTTCGCGGAAAGCATAGACCAGCACGTCCGCATCCGCGCGGTCGGACAGAACCGGACCTTCGCTCACGATGTCGAAACTCTCGGCCAGCGATTTGGAAAGGCTCTGGCGATAGGTTTCGTCCGCGCAAACGATGCCAACGCGCAGGCGCGCAGCGGCGATGGGTCTGCTGTCGGTTGCGGTGGTCATGGCGCATCCAACGAAGACTGTTTTGCGCGCTCACACAAGGGCCTTTGGCTGCGGATCGAACTGCGCTACTCGTTGGCCGTTTACACAAACGGTCGGCCCGTGCAGGCAGCGCAGATTCTAAGATTTTTTCGGTCCCATTGGCTGCGCAGCCGCGCGCTGGCGAAAGCGAAACGCAAGCCGGATGCCGATCCATCGGAGGATATCGCAGCGCCGTCCATCGACGGCCTTATGCCACTGGCGCGGACAAAACTGAAAGCCATGGCCGACGTGATGGGGTGCAGTGAAGCGGAAGCTTCGTTGCGCATTCTGGAGCGTACGCTGGCTTCTTTGCCGGATCGCGCCTTGCCCGCCTATCTGCTGCCGTCACTCGCGATCGCGCGGTGCGAGCGCATCGGCGAAGAGCTGATGCAGATCGAATTGAAGGACGGCCATGTCTTCACCGGCCATCGCTCCAACCAGAAGGAATTCTTCCTTTATCAGACGCTTTCGCAGCACCTTCCGGCGAAGATCGACGGTGACGCATACAAGCTCGCGCTAGATATCGAGCGGCGCTACTACGGCATTCCCTTCCCCTGGTTCATCCGTCGCGGCGGGATCTATGTCGAGGGCGGCTGTTTCACGGGCATGAAAGCGGTGCGCTGGGCCGATCTCGGAAAGCCACAGAAGATACTGGCGGTCGAGATGGGCAGCGCGAACTTCGAAATATTGCGGACCAACATCGCGGACAATCTTCTCGCAGACATCATCAGGCCCGTCCACGCCGGGCTCTGGAGCGAAAGCGGCGATGGCATGCAGAAGCATGATTTCTCGACTCGCCGCTTCCTTGAAACGACGGACGACTGGAAGGCGCAGATGCGCCACGACGAACCCGTGCGGCTGCTGACGCTGAAAGACCTTCTGGAGGAGAGCCAGGTGGACGTCGCCGACTACGTCAATGTGCAGGTCAACGGCGCGGAGATCGCAGTGCTCGAAGGCGCGATGGACGCACTCGACCGGATCAAGGTGATCGATATCGCCGCCTACTACTCGAAAAATGGCGTCAAGAACGTGGAGATTGTTCAGAAGATGCTTGTGGACGCGGGATGCACAATTCTTCAGCGCAGTGAGCTCGGGCGCATCACCGCGGTGACACCCCGATTCTACGAAGAGGTCATGGCGTTAAAAGAACAGCGGGACCGCCGTCGGGTAAGGAGGTAGGGTGGTTTTCGCCGTTTGCGCGGCAGGCCCAGGGTGCATCGCGAAATAATGCTCTTAGGTAATCTTTATCGCGGGCCGCTCCGACGTAACTCTTACTTATCTTCAAGCGATTGAAAAGAAAGCATTATCTTGAAATCTGAACAAATGTCGTCTTTTTTGCGATTTTCCCTACGGGGCACTCTTGTATATTACGAACTCCATGCTAGATGTGAGTGCGTAATAGTAGGGAGGCGGGAGTAGCGCGGCGTGCCACCAGAATCTGACTACACGCGCAAATTCCGTAAGGAACTCATGGCCGGGCTTTCTTCGCTCGTCCTGCTGGCGGTGCTCGCCCGCGCTGGACGGGAAATGTACGGATACGAAATCGCCAAGGCGGTTAAGGCCGAAGGCGAAGGCGGGTTGATCTTCAAGCAGGGCGCAATCTATCCGGTCCTGCGATCGCTCCACGCGACGGGGCTTCTGAACAGCAGGGTTGAGGCATCAGCCTTCGGCCCTCCCCGCCGCTACTACGACATCACCGACGACGGACGCCGCGCGCTGGCCGAATGGCAGTTCGCCTGGCGCGACATGCGCGAGTTCGTCGACGACGCATTGCAGGCCGGCGCGACCGCAGGAGCGGGTAATGAATTCAGACCGTCCGCCTGAAACAGTCCGGGCCTATCTGGCCGATCTCAGGCGCGCGCTCAAAGGCGCGCCTGCGGGACTGATTTCGGACGCGCTTGCCGACACCGAAGACCACCTCAACAACGAGATTTCGCACAATCCGGAAATTCCGGAATCCCAGATCCTGGCGACCGTGATCGAGACCTACGGCACGCCGCAAGAAATCGCAGAGGAGTATAGAGACATGGAAGCCACCATTGGCGGCCCGTTCCCCAAATCCGATGCCGCGCCTGAACGCCGCTACGGATTCTTCAACGTCATTTCCGATCCGCGCACATACGGTGCACTGCTGTACATGCTGTTGTCGCTTATCACTGGCATTTTCTATTTCACCTGGACGGTGACCGGTCTTTCGCTCACCGTCGGGTTCGCGATCCTCATCATCGGCATTCCGTTCGCGCTGCTGTTCATGGGTTCCGTTCGCGTACTCAGCCACGTTGAAGGACGCATCGTCGAAGGCTTGCTCGGCGTGCGCATGCCGCGCCGCTTGCCGCCGACCACACAGGCCGACGAAACGCTCTGGGCGCGCATCAAGGACGCGTTCACCGACAGCCGCACGTGGTCATCGATGTTCTACATGCTGCTGATGTTGCCGCTCGGCATTGCGTATTTCACAATCGCGATCACGGGCCTCGCAGTTTCGCTCGGCGTGACCGGCGGCTCGCTCTACGCGCTGATCACCAACGATGCGAGCCACATCCAGATCGATGACGTGCCGTGGCTGCAGCATCTGCTGCACACCGCGCCGGGATTGATCCTGTTCGCGTTCCTCGGCGTGATCCTGTTCTTCTTCATGCTGCA
>DATJUS010000081.1:0-4365 GCA_035502175.1 Rhizomicrobium sp. | reverse complement strand
CGTGTCCTGCTGTTCTGGGCGGCGTTCATTCTGACCCGTCCCCTTGGCGCAACAGTGGGCGATTTTCTCGACAAACCGCATGCCCAGGGCGGCCTCGACTTCAGCCGCCCCCTCGCCTCCGCGATCCTGGCAGGCTTTATTGTGCTGGCAATTCTGCTGATTCCGCAGCGCCCCGGTTCTCACCCCGGAGGCCAACCCGCCACCTGAGGTTCCGATGAACGACACCACCGCAGCCGCGCGCAAGGACAAGGTCTTCCTCGGTCATCCCGCCGGGCTCGGCTGGCTGAGCGCGTCGGAGTTCTGGGAGCGCTTCTCCTATTACGGCATGCAGGCGCTGCTGGTGCTGTATCTGTCGAAGTGGCTGCTGCAGCCGGGCCACGTCGAACATGTGTGGGGCATCGGTCCGTTCCGCAGCGCGATGATGGCGCTCTATGGCGCGAACTCGACCGAGACGCTCGCCATCGCGATCACGTCTTTCTATGCGGCGTGGGTCTACGGCACGCCGATTCTGGGCGGCCTGCTCGCCGACCGCGTGCTGGGACGCACACGCACCGTCATCCTCGGCGCGACGCTGATGGCGGCGGGCCAGTTCTTCATGATGACGGACCAGACGTTCCTGATTGCGATCTCCTGCCTGCTGATCGGCGTCGGCTGCTTCAAGGGCAACATCGCAAGCCAGGTCGGCGATCTCTACACACAGGACGATCCGCGCCGCGCGGACGGCTTCCAGATCTACTTCCTCGGCATTCAGGTGGCGGTGATCGTGGCGCCGTTCGTGTGCAGCTCGCTGGGCGAGAAAGTCGACTGGCGACTGGGCTTCGGCGCCGCCGGCGTCGCGATGGTCTTCGGCCTCATCACCTATCTGGCGGGCCGCAGGAACTATCCGGCGGAAGTGGTCCGTACCGTCGCCGGACATGAAGAACGGCCGAAGCTTCAGCGCCGCGACTGGCAGGTGATCGCCATCCTGATCGTGCTTCTCCCGGTGCTGGCGGCATCTGCCGTCGGCAACCAGCAGATCTTCGCCGGCTACCTGATCTGGAGCGAGAAGTTCTACGACATGCATGTGCTGGGCTTCGACATGCCCATCGGCATGATGCTGTCCGTCGATGCGGTGGTGAGCACATTCCTGATGATCGGCGTCATCGCGTTCTGGCGCTGGTGGGGCCGGCATTGGACCGAGCCGGACGAACTCACCAAAATCGCCATCGGCACGTTCATCAGCGCGCTAGCGCCGCTGACCCTCGCCGCGATCTCCGCAGGCGGCCATAGGGTGTCGCTCGCCTGGGCGCTGCCGTTCCACATCATCAACGATCTCGGATTCTCGAACGTCTTCCCGGTCGGCCTCGCGCTCTATTCGCGCGCCGCGCCGAAGGGTCTCGGCGGCGTGATGATCGCGGTCTACTACCTGCATCTCCTGATCGGAAACACGCTCACCGGACGTATCGGCGCGCTGCTCGATCAGGTGCCGACGCCGCAATTCTGGCTGATCCATGTCGCCACGATCGGGGCTGCGGGTGTCGCGCTCGTGTTCGTGAAGGTCTTCTTTGGCCGGACGCTGGCGCCGGCTTACGATCATCTGGAACCGACGGGCGGCTAGTTCGTCGTCGCGAACGCGATTCCGACGCCCTGCTCATGGTGGCGGACGACACGCGCCGCCATCTGACCGATCAGAACCATCTCGCCGATGGGCGGCCGCTTGTCGGTCTTCAGGGACGCGCCCGTCAGCGAGATATCGATGATCTCGCAGCCGACGCGATCGCCATTCACCCGCGTGAAGAACGAGATCGGCGAAACCTTGATGCGGCGATCCTTGCGCAGCGCGGCGCCTTCCACCGGCGGCGGCGCGACAGGCTGCGTCAGTTGCTCGACCAGCCGCTTGCGCTTGGCCTCGGTGCAGACGAAGCGCAGGCCCAGCACATCGCCGACGACGCGCGTGACCACGGACTCGAAGCGTCCGAACGTGTCGATATAGAGCACGACATAGGTTTCGAGCGGCGGCATGTCGGAACAGGTGATCCCGGCGCCGCCGGCAGAAAGATCTACGATGCCGCAATCGACGGTGCGCTCTTCGGCCGGAACGAACATCTTTCCCACAAGCGCCGTGCGCGTGCGCGCATGAGCCCGCTTGTTGACCGGAGCGGCTATTCCGATTTCTGCCGTCGCTGTGCGCATGGCGTCCTCAAATTCCAGAAATCAGTTCATCGCGTCGCGTTCGGTGCGAACGCCGACACTGTTCGAGAAATCGCGGAAGATCGTGGTCAGCTCATCCACATCGGCGGCCTTCGGCGCGCCGACCGGAAAGCGGTAGTGCCAGAAGCTGGTGATGTGCGAGATCGCGCCCATTTTCTCGCCCATCTTTAGGAACAGCGGCGGCGCGCTCAGAAGGAAATCGCGAAACGTCTTCGGATCCTGACGGTCCACCAGCGAGTCATAGGCAGCGCTGTAGATGTTGAGCACGCGGTTGACCTCGTCGGTGTTGTTCTTCACCGCGGTCACGATGGCGCGCTTGGTCTGGTTCAGATAACCGAGCTGCTCGGGATCGGCCTTGCCCACGACGCGGATCGAACTCAGGTCGCGCATGACCTTGAAGATCTCCGGGCGCAGCTCACCCATCGCCCATTTGTAATAGAGAAACCCGCGCCAGCTGAAGATGCCCTCGCGAAACTCCTCCGCATCCAGGCGCAGGGTCGCGCGCAAAGGCTCGAGCTTCTCCCCAACCTCGCTCGACAGCAGCGCGGATATGATCTTGGCCGTCGAAGCCAGCCGCGCAGACCCTTTCGTCGTCACGGCCATGTTCGTCAGCCGCCGGACCTCGGTCGAAGCATGCGCATACATGCGCGCCTGATCCGCGGCGGAAATCTCGAAATAGCACTCGTCGGGCATGAATTCGTGGCTGCGCAGGAATTCGCGCAGCAGGAACGGATCGAGCGACGGCACCGCATCGATGAGGTTCAGCACGTCGAGATCGCGCTTCATCGCGATAGCGCCCTTGTAGTTTCCGACCTCGCGCAGCGACTCCAGGAACCCGCGCTGGCCAATGAAGAACGAGCGGCCGCCGACTTTGAGATCCGACTTCTCGAACGGAATGATGATCTTCGTCGCCACCGCGCGCGGCTCGGGGAAAAGGTACGATTCATCGGCGCGCAGGCGGTGCTTCAGCACGATGGCGCTGTTGATGATCGGAGATTCAAAGAACGGCGCGGCCTGGTGCTGCGGATTGTCGGCCTGCGCCACGGCAATCGCCGAGAGGTTCAGCACACGGCTCGAAGAAGCCGTGCCCAGCCCGCTGAGGCTGCGTATGGATTGATCGGCGGTCACACCAAAGTCCGGTTCTAAATCGGACACAGCATGACAAACGGTCATTAACGCTGCGTGGAAAAGCGTGCTTAATTGGCGGTAAATGCCGGCCTGCTTTGCTCAAGAAAATCGCAGAAAAACATTACGTTATGGAAGTTCCCTCACACGCTGCCGAACGCAGGCCATGACGCTCCCCGAAAGAGGCCGATAGCATGACGAAGCGCCCACCACCCCGCGCCTGGCAACGCATGTTGAGCGGCCGCAGGCTGGACCTGCTCGATCCGTCTCCTCTCGACGTCGAGATCGAGGACATCGCGCATGGCCTTGCGCGCGTGGCACGCTGGAACGGCCAGACAAAAGGCGCGCACGCGTTCTCGGTGGCGCAGCATTGCGTGCTGGTGGAGCGCATCACCTTCGAGCTCGGGCCGCGGCTGACGCGCGAAGCGCGGTTGATGGCACTGCTGCACGATGCACCGGAATATGTGATCGGCGACCTCATCAGCCCGTTCAAAGCGGCGGTCGGCATCGACTACAAGGATTTCGAGAACCGGCTGATGTCCGCGATCCATCTTCGCTTCGGGCTGCCGGCGAAAGTGCCCGCGGACCTCACGGCGCTTCTGAAGCAGGCCGATATCGCGTCGGCCTATTTTGAGGCCACGCAGCTCGCCGGGTTTTCGCAGGAAGAAGCCAGGCGCATCTTCGGCACCCCGTCGAAAGCCGTGCGCACGCCGCGGCTTGTCCCGCTGGCCGCCGCCGACGCCCAGGCCCAGTTTCTCGAGCGTTTCCGGCGGCTCACGGCATGAGCCGTCTTTCCCCCGCCGCAATGCTGGGCTAGCAAGGCGGCATGTCGCGCATCTTCATCACCTCCCTGGCCGACCTGCCCGACACCATGGCGACCCATCGGCCGTCGCACATCGTGTCCCTGCTCTCGAGCGGCTACATGATCGAAACGCCGAATGGTTTTCCGGCAGACAGGCATCTGCGCCTGTCGATGCACGACATCGCGGATCAAGGCGGCCCGGAAGCGCCGGCGCGACGCCACATCGACGACCTGCTCGCATTCGGTCG
>DATJUS010000080.1:0-6304 GCA_035502175.1 Rhizomicrobium sp. | reverse complement strand
GCATCGCGAATGCATTCAAGCGCGATGTTGGTCAGTCGATAGGTCTTGCCAGCGATCGCCTTGTCGAACCCTGCGCGTGTCGCTTGCGCCGCGAGGCCGGATTCGATGAACGCGAGGGCGATCTCGGTAGTGTCGGTTTCGCTAAGTGCGATTTTCGCGTCTTCAACGGCGAAGGCGATGCGATGGCCGAGGCGGCGTTTCAGTACCTTCAACAACCGCTCGACTTTTTCAGGCGCGCGGGAATCCGCGGCGAGGTCGGCGACATCGCGTTCGTTCTTGCGCGTGTAGGCCCAGTTGATCAGCGACCAGGTCGCGAGTTCGAAATAGAGCGACTTCGGCATCGGGAGATTCTTAGACATCAGCTGCGTGCCCATGCCGAGCAGGGGCATCACCGCATCGATGTTGAGGAAGCGGTCGAAATCCGTGCCGCCGATTCGCTCGCCGGCATTGGCCAGAATGTCGTCGGCGCGGTCAGGCCGCGCACGCCGCTCCGGCCCGATGCGGATGACGCTGAAGTCCGACGTGCCGCCGCCTATATCGGCGATGAGCACGATCTCCTCCGCGTTGGCCGTCTCCTCATAGTGATAGGCGGCGGCGATGGGCTCGTAGACGAAACTCACATCCCTGAAGCCGACGCGGTGCGCGATGTCCTTCAGCACCGATTCCGCACGCGCATCGGCGGCGTTGTCATCGTCAACAAAGCGCACGGGGCGGCCGTGGACCACGGCATTTATCTCTTCTCCGGCAAAGGCTTCAGCCTTGTCCTTGAGGTGGCGGATGAAAATCTCGACGACTTCGGTGAGCGCGACGTGGCGATAGCCGAGCGCGGTCTTCTCATCGATCAGCGGCGAGCCGAGGATCGACTTCAGCGCGCGCATCAGCCGCCCCTCGGTCTGGCCGATATAGGTGTCGACGGCGTGCGCACCGAACAGCACGCGCCCGCGCGTCTCGTAGTCGAAGAACACCGCGCTCGGCACCAGTGTCGCGTCGCCCTCGACCGGCGCGAGCGTGGGTGCGCCATCGCGCAATATCCCGATGGCCGAGTTGGAAGTGCCGAAGTCCAGTCCGCAGGCGGTCATGCTTATCCCCGTGAGGTGAGAAGGGGATGTCATCTATTACGATAAAAGCCGCCTTGCCAGACTGTTTCTTCGCACTTATGCTGACGCTCGTTAGTGGGATGTCCGGAAACGGGCGTCCCATTTTGTCTTTGTACGGATTGATTTCGATCGTGGCGCCATTTCGTACTTGAGGGGATCAATCTGCTCGTTCGACACCGGCGGGAATATCGCCCGCCATGAAAGCGGCTCGTTGTGAACGACTACCCAGGTCCATCTTGAAGTTCTCCCACCTCCCATCCTTCAAGACGGCCATCCACCACGCTCCATCAACGTCATCCGAGAATTGCCAGAGGATGTGATAGCCGTCCTCGTTTGAGAATCCTTCATTGTCCGCTTGAATGATGCCGCCGACCGAACTCCATATCGCTGCCTTAACGGAGCCTAATATCTCCCAACCATTTTCAGCATAAGTGCCCGATAATAATTGAAAGGCATAAATGGTGCGAACGGACTCAAGATAGGAGAGCAGCCAGTTCGCGGCAGATTTAGGAAGGCAGTCGGCAATCTCGGATCGGAATTCGCTAACTTCCCCTTCAGCGAGGCTTTCGGGTGAGACTTCGTTTCGTTCGATGAAGCAAACAACCTGTTGCTTTGCGTTGGTGACCGTTACCTGAACCCAATTGGGTGTGCCGGGTTCGCTCTGTACGACGGCGTCGTGCTGTTGTGCCGCATCGATCAAAGATGAGAGAGGCGCCGGAGCGGCTTCCGGTGTTAGCACTCGAATGTAGTAGCCCATGAGATCGAAATACCTCCTGAAACCAAAACTGTCTTAAAGTGCCAAAAAGATGATACCTGATCTCTACAAAAACTGATCTCTCGCCTTGCGAACTTCTTCTTCGATGAAGTCGCCGGTTTCGCGGACGCGGGCGAGGTCGCGGAGGTCGGCGTGGACGGTTAGCCAGAACGCGCGGCGCGTCGCGATCTGATCTGAGAGCACAGGCTGAAGCTGCGCGTGGTTCTGCGCGATGAAGGCGGGGAGCATGCACAGCCCCGCTCCCGACACCGTCGCTTTCATCTGCGCGATGAGGTTCGAGCTGCGCAAACGCGGCGGCGGTACATCGGCCTGCGCGAACATGTTGGAGAGTTCGCTGGAGAAGATCAGGTCTTCGATGTAGCCGATGATGCGGTGGTGTTTCAGATCGCTCACGGTATCGATATGCGGATGCGTGTCGAAGTAATCGCGCGCCACGTAAAGCCCAAGCCGATAGTCGGTGAGCTTGCGGGAGAACAACCGTCCCTGTTCCGGCCTCGTGAGACCGACAGCGATATCCGCCTCGCGTTTCGACAGGCTGAACACCGCGCCCATCGCGACGAGTTCGATCTCGAGCCCCGGATGCCGGTCGCACAGCGCGCCGAGGCGCGGCGCGAGGAAGTAACTGCCGAAGCCTTCCGGCGCGCCGATGCGCACCGCGCCGGAGATATCGGCGTGGCGCATCTCCGACATGCCGGCCAGTGCCAGGCTCTCCATCGCCTCTGCGGATTCCATCAGGCGGACGCCCTGTTCGGTGAGGGTGACGCCGGTGGAACGCCGTTCCAGCAGCTTCACCTGGAGGGCGTCCTCCAGCGCTGAAACCCGCCGGGAGATGGTCGCGTGATCGACGCGCAATTTTGTTGCGGCGGCGCTCAGCTTTCCTGTGCGTCCGACGGCCAAAAGTACCCTAAGGTCATTCCAATCTGGCTCGGCCATGACTCTGTATTTTTGCACAATAGAGTTGATAATATTCTTCTTTCATTCTGTATTATGCAACGGCAAAAGCGCGCCCGGAACTGATTGCTGCCCCAACGGAGCCCGCCATGCTCGCCCAGCTCAAGCTCGATATCGCCGACGACACTCAGGTCCTCGCCGCCCGCCATCTCACGCTTGTCCGCTCCAACCTTTGGGATCAGGCTGCCCCTGTTTCGGCCGCTTGGGTCGAAGCCAATCCGGAGAAGGCAATGGCCTATCTGATGGTCGCCCAGAGCGAAGACATCCTTGGCTGAGACGCCGGAATACGTCCGCAATCCCGCCGGCTATGCGCTCGAGGTTTCGCGCCAGCTCGGTGAAGTGGCCCTGAAGGGCCAGCAGGTCTGGACCAACGCAATCGGCAAGATGTGGCGCGGCCCGGTGGGCAGCCCGGTCGATCCGCGCGATTTTGCCAAAGCCTTCGCCGAATTCTCGATGGCGTGGACGAAGAGCCCGGCGCAGCTCCTCGAGCTCAACGCCCAATGGGCGCGAGACTATTTCGGACTCTGGAACATGTTCTTCCGTCGCGTCGGCGGGGAACAGGTTGAGCCGGTTGCCGCGCCCGCCGCGGGTGACCGCCGGTTCAAATCGGAGTCGTGGAGCGACAAGCTCGCCTTCGATTTTCTCAAGCAATCTTATCTTCTGGTCGGCAAGCAGTTGCAGGACCTCGTCGCCGCGACGCCGAACATGAACGAGACGTCGCGCGCGAAAGTGGATTTCTTCGTCCGCCAATATGTGAACGCGATCTCGCCCGCGAACTACGCCAGCACGAACCCCGACGTCATCAAGAAGACGCTCGCGACCGGCGGCCTCAATCTGCTGACCGGGTTCTCCAATCTGCTGGACGATCTCGCGCGCGGCGACGGCCTGGTGAAGCATCGCGCGCCGGACGTGTTCGAACTCGGCAAGAACATCGCCGCGACGCCGGGCTCGGTCGTGTATCAGAACAAGCTGATGCAGCTGATCCAGTACGATCCGTCTACGGACAAAGTTCAAAAGCGCCCGATCCTGTTCATCCCACCGGTCGTGAACAAATTCTATCACTTCGACCTGTCGCCGAAGACGAGCTTCCTGAAATGGCTCGTCGATCAGGGGCACACGGTGTTCGTGATTTCGTGGATCAATCCCGACGAGCGCCACGCCGAGATGGGCGTCGAGGCGTATATGAAGCTCGGCCCGCTCTCCGCGATCGACGCGATCGAACGCGCGACGGGCGAGGCGAGCGTCAACATCGTTTCGTTCTGCATGGGCGGCACGCTGACGGCGGCAACGCTGGCCTATCTCGCCGCGAAGGGCGACGCGGATCGCGTCGCGTCGGCGACGATGATCGCGACCCTGCTCGATTTCAAATCGATGGGCGATTTCTCGGTGTTCGTCAGCGAGGCGCATATCGAGGCGATGCGCAAATATCTCGAGAAGCGCGGCTACGTAGATTCCGGCGATCTCACGCGCCTGTTCAGCGTGGTGCGCGCGAACGACCAGATCTGGTCGCCCGCGATCAGCCACTATCTGATGGGGCAGGAGGCCGCGCCGTCGGATCTTCTCTATTGGTTCGCGGACGGCGCGCGCATTCCCGAGCGCATGCAGAACGACGTCAGCGAGAATTTCGTCTACGGCAACAAGCTGCACGAAAAGGGTGGCATGGTGCTGGACGGTGTTGCGCTCGATCTGGGCACCGTCGAGACGCCGGTGTATCTCCTCTCGCTGAAGGACGATCACGTCGCGGAGTGGAAGGGTACCTATCGCGGCACGCAGCTGTTCGGCGGCGAAACGCATTTCCTGCTCGGCGGCTCCGGCCACAACGCCGGCACGCTCAGCGCGCCCTCGGCCAATCGCCACGGCTACTGGCTGAACGAAAAGACTCCCGCGACCGCCGACGAATGGTTCGCCGGCGCCACCAAGCATGAAGGCTCCTGGTGGCCCGCGTGGGAAAGCTGGCTCAAGAAAACCACCGGCGGCGAAGAGGTCAGCGCCCGCATCGTCGGCAGCGGCGATCTCAAACCCATAGAGCCTGCGCCCGGCACTTACGTGCGGATGCGGTAAGCAAATTCGCGCCCTATAATCCTCCCCCGTTTACGGGGGAGGTGGCCCGCAGGGCCGGAGGGGGACATGCGCGACGAAGAAAATCGTTCACGCCCGTTCGCCAAGAAGCTCCGCGCCAAAATGCCGAAGGCGGAGGTGCTGCTTTGGATGCGATTCAAGGAAGCAAACAAGCGCGGATACAATTTTCGCCGTCAGCACCCAATCGGCCCCTACATTGCTGATTTCGCATGTGCTTTGGCGAAGCTCGCTATCGAGCTCGATGGCGCCACGCATAGCAGCGATAGCGAAATTCGGCGCGATGCGAAGCGCGATGCCTATATGAAAACGCGAGGCTGGCGCGTGCTGCGGATTACGAACGCAGACCTCTATGCCGACCTGGATATGGCAGTGGAGTACGTCCTCTCACACTTGCCCCCTCCGGCACGCGACGTTCGTCGCGCGCCACCTCCCCCGTAAACGGGGGAGGATTAAGAGACGTCCTAGAACTTCGTATAGCCACCGTCGATGATGAACGTCTCACCCGTGTGATAGCTCGACGCGTCGCTCGCGAGATAGACGGCGATGCCGCCGAAATCCTTCGGCTCGCCCCAGCGGCGGATCGGGACGCGCGGGATGACCTTTTCATTGAACACGGGATTGTCCTGCGCGCCCTGAGTCATGTCGGTCGCAATCCAGCCCGGCGCGATCGAGTTCACGCGCACGCCGTAGCGGGCAAGTTCGACGGCGAGGGCACGGGCCATCGACATCACGGCGCCCTTCGATGCTCCGTAGGCGGAGTTTCTCGCGGCGCCTTCGATGCCGGCGGTGGACGCGACCACGACCATGGAGCCGTTGGCGTCACCGTTCTTGGCGCGGTCGATCATGTGTTTGGAGGCTTCGCGGAAGGTCCACATCACGCCTTCGGTGTTGACCGCGTTCACCTTGCGGAACAGATCGGTGGTCATCTCATTGATCGGCGAACCGCCGCCGATGCCGGCATTGGCGACGACGCAATCGACGCGTCCCATCTCCTTGAGCGCGGCGGCCATGCCGTCGATCACTTCCTGCTCATTCGCGACGTTCACCTTGCGGGACGACACGCGCTTGCCATGTGCTTTCAGCGCCTTCACGGCGGCGTCATTTTTCGTTTCGTTGGTTCCCCAGATCACGACATCGGCACCGGAAGCCGCGAGCGCCTCTGCCATGCCGAGGCCGATGCCGCCGTTTCCGCCGGTCACCAGCGCAACTTTCCCCGTGAGATCGAAAGGCTTGTACATCTGCATGTCTCCAAAATAGCTGTGCCGCCACCGTAAACGCCGATTGCCTGTGGCCGCAATGCGACGCTCGTAACCATATTTCCGCGCGGCTTCCCAATCCGCCCGCCGGTGTGACATGCTCCGGCAAAAGAGTGGGCGTTAGGGCGTAGGGTCAGGGGATGACA
>DATJUS010000079.1:0-10152 GCA_035502175.1 Rhizomicrobium sp. | reverse complement strand
GGAGATTAGCCGAATTCGCGCCCGAAGACCTCCCGGAACGCAGCTTTCATCGCGATATCGACATCTGCCATCGAGACGAGAATTCCGAGATCGTGCAGGCTGGTCACGCCGTGCTCGCTGATGCCGCAGGGCACGATGCCGGTGAAGTCGGCGAGGTTCGGATCGACGTTGAACGAGATGCCGTGGAACGTCACCCATTTGCGCACGCGCACGCCGATGGCCGCGATCTTGTCTTCGCGTCCACCCCCGCGCGCGACCCAGATGCCGACGCGGCCTTCGCGCCGCTCGCCTTTGACGTTGAACGCGGCCAGCGTGCGGATCAGCCATTCTTCCAGATCGCGCACGAAGCCGCGCACATCGCTGCCGCGCTGTTTGAGGTCGAGCATCACGTAACCGACGCGCTGCCCGGGCCCGTGATAGGTGAATTGTCCGCCGCGTCCTGTCTTGAAAACCGGAAAGCGCGCGTCGATGAGATCGGCATAATCGGCGCTGGTGCCGGCGGTGTAGATCGGCGGATGCTCGACCAGCCACACGAGTTCGCGCGCGCGGTGCTCAGCGATGGCGGCGGCGCGGTCCTCCATGAATGCGACGGCGTCGGGATAGGCGGTCAGGCCGTTTTCCAGCCTCCACTCGACGGGCGGCATTAACGTGTCCGAAACCATAAGAGCGCGAGGATCGGGCCGGTCATTCATGGGTCCCTTCATGTCCTCCAACATCAACGGCGTCAAAGTCGAAATTTCGGTCGTTCTCGGCCGCTCGGTCATTCCAATGCACCAGTTGCTGCGCATGGGCCGTGGCGCCGTGATCGAACTGGACGCTTCCCAGGACGACCCGGTGACCGTGTTGGCCAACGACAAGCCCGTGGCCAAGGGCGAAATCGTCATCCATGGCGACAAGATCGGCGTTTCGATCACCAGTCTTCTGACCGGCTACCACTAAAGACGTAATTTCAGTGTACAATAAATAATTCTCCACTGAGTTCTTGCATTTATATAGGCGCATAAGTACCTCTGGAAAGAACCGGAGGCGCCTGTGCTCCCCATCGCCCTTGATCCAACCGTCCTGCGCATCGGCCTTTGCGGCGCCGGTGACGGTCTGGCGCGCCGCCGGGTGACCCTCGTTGAGGGCGGCGTCGCCCCGGTCCTGATCGATCCTGAGGCCTCCCTGAGCGGACTGAGTTTGCTGTTCGTGGCAGGTCTCGATGGCGCCCAGTCCCGTGATCTCGCCAAGCGCGCGCGGGAGCAGGGCGTGCTCGTCAATGTCGAGGACGTGCCCGATCTTTGCGACTTCCATATGCCGGCTATCGTGCGCCGCGGCGATCTGACGTTCACGGTCTCGACCAATGGCAAGGCGCCCGGCCTGTCGCGCGTCCTGCGCGAATGGCTCGACCGCGCGTTCGGCGGCGAGTGGAAGGAGCGCATCGATCAGGTCGCGTCCGTGCGCGCGCAATGCCGCGCGCAGGGCATGGCGCCCGGTGAGGTCTCCAGCCGCACGCGCGCCTTCATCGAACAGAACGGGTGGCTCGCATGAACCGCGCGACCGTCATCGATATTTCCAAGGGCCTCGCGCCGCGCGCATTCGACCGCGCGGGTGCCGGCGCCAACGATCCGGTGATCCGCGCAAAGCTCGCGCGTCTGCAAACGCTCGCGGAAGGCCGAGACGCGCACGGCATTCTTGAACTCGCACTGAAAGAAGAATTCGCGGGTCAGACGGCGGTGGTGTCGTCGTTCGGTTCGGAGTCCGCAGTGCTGCTGCATCTCGTCGCCGAGATCGATCCGACAACGCCGGTTCTCTTCATCAACACCGGCAAGCTGTTCGGCGAGACGCTGCGCTATCGCGACCGTCTGCAGGACGAACTCGGCCTCGGCGATATCCGCACACTTGGCCCGCATCCGCTGGACCGCGCGAAGACCGATCCTGAGGGCACGCTGTGGGCGCGCGATACCGATGCGTGCTGCAATTTCCGCAAAGTGATCCCGCTCCGCCGCGCGCTCGACGGTTTCCAGGCGCAGATCACCGGCCGCAAGCGTTTCCAGACCAACGCGCGCCATGACATGCACGCTGTCGAATATTTCGAGGGCCGGTTCCGTATTAATCCGCTTGGCGGGTGGACCCAGGCCGATCTCGAAGCCTACATCGCCAAGCACAATCTGCCGAAACATCCGCTGGTCGAGGACGGCTATCCCTCCATCGGCTGCATGCCCTGCACCCGCCGCGTCCAGCCCGGCGAGAGCTATCGCGACGGCCGCTGGTCCGGCCTCGATAAGGACGAATGCGGCATCCACGGCCTGGATGGGGAAGGAATCTGATTGCAAACGCGGCGCTCGTCCGCCGAAGCCTTTTGGCGAAGGCGGATGGACGGCGAGGGTATCGAAGGCCGCTTGCCCTTGGGCATCCGGATTGCTAAACCCCGCCCCCTACCGGTGATTTCTCATCGACGTGCGGTCGTGGCGGAATTGGTAGACGCACTACCTTGAGGTGGTAGCGCCGCAAGGCGTGGAAGTTCGAGTCTTCTCGACCGCACCAAATGGAATTCTGCAGAACCTGCCCGCATTGTTCAGGCATCGGTCGAGCGCGGCTCACCGATGTGTCAGCGTAATCCGCGTGAATGACAGCCGACATTTTTGCTGGCTTCGCGCTTTTTCCGCGCTCAGCAAATCAAACTGATCGTTCGAGCAAGCCAAAGATTTGTTCTTTAGCAAACAGCAACAGTGAATTGGCGCAAGAGTAGTCGCGCGGCTAAATGGCATCTACTTACCCAAAGCGAAATAATGTTGCGGCACAACTTGTGACCGCAATCATGTTTGCATTCCCGTCGGTTTGGGCGCAGCCTGAGAATTCAACCTAGGGGGAATATAATGCATTTTACAACGAATACTATAATGGCTGTCGTGCTGATTTTGCTAGGCACCCCAGCGTTCGCGCAGAACGAAGTCGGCGCTACGCTCTCAACAGCAGCGACAAAGTCATTGGTGAAAAAACAAGCGTTGGTCGAAAGCGCAACCAGCAATCAATCTGCGATCGGTGCGCCGGTATACACTCAGTCACCTCCTGTCATTCCGAATTCAATTGTCAGAATAAGAGCGTGGGGCACCAACAAGTGTCTGAGCTTTGATGGTTCGCCGCAGCACAATGCATCTTTCTCCGATTGCAATGATTCTCAAAACAACTACATGAAGATTCTGCTGCCGAATCCCTTCAACAGTTCTCTAGTTGAGTTTCAGCACGCGTGGAGTGGGCTCTGCTTGCAATCTCCAAGTTTGGGCGGACAAATGGGTGCCGCGTCCTGCAGCGCACAGGCTGCCCGCTTTACGCTTCAGTCGCAGTCCAATGCACCGACGGAATTTATTCTATCGTCATATGTTCCCGGTGATTCCAATACGTGGTGCATGTACACGGCTCCAGCAGGTGGTCCCGCGCATCAAGGTGGTTGCACTGGTTCCTATCGCGAGATGTATCTGGAACGTACGGATACTGTTCGACTCAGGCATGAAGCCAATGGAAGGTGCATCTATCCAGGAGGAGGAGGCGGTCAACCTATAAAGGCATGGGGTTGCTGGCAGGACCCCGCGATGGCTGTCAGGCTTGAATACCTCGGTGGCTCAGATGTTCGAATCCAATTCGAAAAGCCGATGCAGTGCTTGTATATGAACAACAACACGAACGGTGGCACGGTGCCAGCATGGGGATGCGGCAACGATCCCAACATGGTTTGGGTACGAGAAGACTTAGGGAACAACAGGGTTCGATTTCACCACAAACTGACCAATGCTTGCCTGTATACAGACGTGCCCGGTACAGATGGTCAGGTGCTTAAGCATTATCCGTGCGGAAGCGATCCGAACTTTATCTGGGTTGTCGATCCGTTTTGAAACTGTGCGGTTCTGTGAACAGCAAAACGCGATTTGGAAAGCCCTGTCGAATTAACGGGGCTTTTCTTCCTTATGCCATGATCGCCACGAGGGAGAAAAGCTAACCTTTCCCCGACGTACCCTCCGGCAGCCGGATGATCATGCGGTAGCAGGTGAGACTCCGGGTCAGGAATTCGTAGGTGGCGCCCCAGAGGTAGAGGCGGAAGCGGCGGAAGTTGAAGTCGCCGAACTTGCTCACCAGGAAGTCCTTGTGCGCGTCGAGGTTCTTCGCCCACTGCACGAAGGTCAGGTAGTAGCTCCAGGTGTCGTTGTGGATTTCTTCCACCTGCATCGGCGTCTTGGCGAGCTTGTTGAGGAAATCGTCCAGCACCAGGAACGAATGGTTGCCGGGATAGATGTACTTCACCATGAAGGATGAGAGTTCGTACTTCTTGGTACAGGCGCTGCCATCGAGGAAGATGCGGCCGCCAGGTTTGACCAGCGTCTGAAATTTCTCGAGCACACGCAGATAATCCGGCACATGCTCGATCACGCCCATGATCATGATCGCGTCGTATTTGACGTCGGATTTGTAGTCGAAGAGATCGGACTCGATCAGCTCCCAGTCATAGCCGAGCTTCTTGCCCTTCTCGGTCAGGAAGCGGATCGACTCCTTGGAGATCGAAATGCCGGTGCATTTTACACCGCGCGCCGCGACGTATTCGAACCACGCCCCCCAGCCGGGACCGACTTCGAGAATATGGTCGCCGGGTTTCAGCTGCAGCTTCTCGAACGCATAATCGAATTTGCGTGTCGTCGCGACATCGAGCGTTTCGTCGTCACGTTCATAGACGCCCTGCGTATAGGCGGGTGTCTTCGGATCGAGGAACGCGAGGAAGAAACTGGAATCGATGTCGTAGTGCGAGCTGATCGCCTTCTTGTTGGTGTGCACCTGGCCGAACAGGAGGGGCTGGATATAGCGCCACGCCTCCGTCCACAGATGTGCATCCTTCATATCGCCGCGCAGCGTGAACGGCTTCTCCATGTCGCCTTCGAGATCGAGATCGCCGGCGAGATAGGCATCCGCGATACGGCCCTCGTCGAGCGTGGTGATCGCGCGCATGCCGTTCTGGTTGTTGATCGTCAGGCGGAAGGTCGGCGTGCCCTTGCCGAAGCGGGTCAGTGCGCCGTCCGGTGTCAGCACTTCGAACGGGGTGGAGACATTGCCGTATTGCGCCGCGAAACGGCCCAGCAGGCCAGTCTTCGCCGGTGGCGATGCAACCTGCGAATCCGCGCGGACATCGATCGCGTCTGTCATAACCCTCTCCCCGAAGGAACTCGCGCCAAGATTAGGCTGGCTCTGAGGTTTTGTCATCGTTGGCGATTGGAACCGGCGAAAGCGTTTCTATAGGATCGCGCCGCATTCACCCCGGAACTCTTATGTCCATCCCGAATTCTTACCCGTCCCTGGACCACGGCCTTGGCGACACGGCCGATATGCTGCGCGATACGGTGCGCAGCTTCGCCGACGACAAGATTGCTCCGCGGGCGGACGAAATAGACAAGTCCAATGTCTTTCCGCGCGATCTGTGGCCGCAGATGGGCGATCTCGGTCTGCACGGCATCACCGTCGAGGAAGAATATGGCGGGGCAGGGCTCGGCTACCTCGAACATGTGGTGGCGATGGAAGAGATCAGCCGCGCCTCGGCGTCGGTGGGGCTTTCCTATGGCGCACACTCCAATCTCTGCATCAACCAGATCCGCCGCAACGGCAGCGAGGAGCAGAAGCGCCGCTATCTGCCGAAGCTGATCTCCGGCGAGCATGTCGGCGCGCTGGCGATGAGCGAGAGCGGCTCGGGCTCCGACGTCGTGTCGATGAAGCTGAAGGCCGAGAAGCGCGGTAGCCGTTATGTTCTTAACGGCACCAAGATGTGGATCACCAATGGGCCGTGTGCGGACACGCTGGTCGTGTACGCGAAGACCGATCTGTCGGCAGGCCCGCGCGGTATATCCGCCTTCTTCATCGAGAAGGGCATGAAGGGTTTTTCGACCGCGCAGAAACTCGACAAGCTCGGCATGCGCGGCAGTGACACCGGCGAACTCGTCTTCGACAATTGCGAAGTGCCCGAAGAGAACCTGATGGGCCGCGAAGGCGGCGGCGTGAATGTGCTGATGAGCGGCCTCGATTATGAGCGCGCGGTTCTGTCGGCGGGCAGCATCGGCATCATGCAGGCGTGCATGGATGTGGTGCTGCCCTACATCCACGACCGCAAACAGTTCGGCCAGCCCATCGGCGCGTTCCAGATGATGCAGGGCAAGATCGCAGACATGTACGTCACGCTCTCCGCCGCGCGCGCCTATGTCTACAACGTCGCGCGCGCCTGTGACCGCGGCCAGACCACGCGCAAGGACGCGGCGGGTGCGATCCTGTTTGCGGCGGAAGCGGCCACACGCATGGCACTCGACGCGATCCAGTGCCTCGGCGGCAACGGCTACATCAACGAGTTCTCGACCGGTCGTCTGCTGCGCGACGCCAAGCTGTATGAGATCGGCGCCGGCACAAGCGAAATCCGCCGCTGGCTGATCGGACGCGAGCTGTTCGAGGAAACGGCTTAGCGCGGACCTGAGGCGAGATCCAGGACGTCCAGGCGCCGGATGTATCCGATAGGCTTGAGCTTGCGCATCACGACGAGGCCCTGCAGCTGCTCGGACTTCCAGAGTTCCTTGCGCGCGTCACCCAAATCCTGAGAACTCCGGATCGTATCCAGCTGGGCTGCTCCGCCCAGTTCGTGAACCACCTCCGAGCGCTCCGGATTTTCGAGGACGCTCGTGATGTATTTGGTGATCTTTTCTACGGCATCGTTGCCGGTGAACTCCTTGAGCGCGCGTGCGCCTGGGATGTACGCAATGAACCTGTCCCTGTCGTCGAGCAGCAGGACGTGCAGCAGCTTGAAAGATTTGAGCATCAGGAAAAGCTGCGGAAGCGTCGCGGTTGCGAATGTCTTGTGCCGCGACGCTTTGATGGTCACGATGATGTTCTTATTCATCTCGGACGCGGGCTTGTTGAACGTCGCACCGAAACGCGCCAGCGCGGCCGCCAGCGGCATCTCCGGTTTCACGACGATCTGCGCGAGGTTCTCGTCACTAAAGGCGAAGATGGCGTTGGTGGCGGGCGCCTCATCGAGATGGATCGAGGTGCGTACATCGCCCCCTGGAGCAGGCCGCTGAAACGCCATCAGTGCAAACGTCGCCGTCGACGTTGCAAAGGCCAGGATCGCGGCGATGGCCACGATGGTCGCCGGCTGGATGTGCAGGCCGGCATAGGGCGCGCCAAACCACACGCCTGCCAGAGCAAGTCCGGCGGCGGCGCCAATCAGCGGCGCGATCCAGCTATTCTTCATCCCCTCACTCACCCCGCCGGCCTGTTGGCCGTCCGCTTGGTTTAATGATAACTCACCTTAAGTAATCGGTCACCACCCCAGCGAGAGCCGAATCATGGAAGAATCCCAAGTCGTTATCCTTTCCGCCGTCCGCACGCCGATGGGCGGATTTCAGGGCGAGCTCGCCGGCATGACCGCGCCGGAGCTGGGCGCTGTTGCGATCAAGGCCGCGGTCGAGCGCGCCGGCATCGCGCCGGGCGATGTGGACGAGACGCTGATGGGCAACGTGCTGTCCGCGGGATTGGGTCAGGCGCCGGCGCGTCAGGCGTCGATCCATGCCGGAATTCCGAACACGGTGCCGTGCACGACGATCTCGAAGGTCTGTGGCTCGGGCATGAAGGCGATGATGATCGCCGCCGATCAGATCGCGCTCGGCCATGCCGATATCATGGTCGCCGGCGGCATGGAGAGCATGACGAACTCGCCGTATCTGCTGCCGAAAGCGCGGGGCGGTTATCGCCTTGGCCATGGCGAGGTGAAGGACCACATGTTCCTCGACGGTCTCGAGGATGCGTATGAGCATCGCCTGATGGGTACTTATGCCGAGGACGCCGCGCGGCATTATCAATTCACGCGCGAGGCGCAGGACGAGTACGCGACGGAGTCACTCAAGCGTGCCAAGCGCGCGATCGAGGACGGCTCGTTCAAGGACGAGATCGTCGCCGTGAAGGTCGCTGGCCGGAAAGGCGAGACGGTCATTGCGGTGGACGAACAGCCCGGCAAAGCGGACCCTGCGAAGATCCCGACGCTCAAGCCTGCCTTTGCGAAGGACGGAACGGTCACGGCAGCGAACGCGTCGTCGATTTCCGACGGTGCAGCGGCTTTGGTGCTGGCGCGCGCCGATGTTGCCAGTGCTCGCGGCCTGAAACCGATCGCCCGGATCGTGGCACAGGCGAGCAATGCCGCCGAGCCGCGCTGGTTCACCACCGCGCCGGTCGGCGCCATCGAAAAGGTCCTGAAGCTCGCGAAATGGTCGAAGGACGATGTCGATCTCTTTGAGATCAATGAGGCTTTCGCCAATGTCGCGATGATCGCGATGCGCGACCTCGGTATCCCGCACGACAAGGTCAATGTGAATGGAGGCGCCACGGCACTCGGCCATCCGATTGGCGCCAGCGGCGCGCGAATCGTTGTGACCCTGCTCAACGCGCTGAAAGCCCGCGGCAAGAAACGTGGCATCGCCTCGCTCTGCATCGGCGGCGGCGAAGCCACCGCGCTGGCGGTGGAGTTGCTGTGAAGCGCCGCGGTCTCATCGCTGCGGGGGGCGCACTTCTTGTCGCAACCGCTGCGGCCGCGAATCCATTTCCCTGGAAGGCCGGCGACAAGCCGCCAGCCATCGCGGGCGTAAAGCTCGGCGACACGGAGCAGCACGCGCTCGACGTTCTCGGTGCACCGGACGACGTGAACGCGTCGCCGATGGGCGAGCTTCTGGAATATCCGGCGAAGGGGCTAGAACTGACCGCGACCAAGGCTGGCGGCGTGGTGGCGATCCGTCTTTTCAAGGCGGAGGCCGGCGCGATCGGCGAGTTGAAGGTTGGCGACACGGCGCGCGATGTGATCCTGAAATGGGGCGCGCCGGAATCGGGGCAGGGCCGGCTTGCACAGTTCAGCACCAACGACTGGCTCGTCCTGGTGCGTCTTGCCGACAAGGAATCCACCGTCGTGGAAATGACGCTCGCCGACAAACACGCAAGACCGCTGCAACCCGACCCTGGCCCACTCAACACGTTCAAGACACAGTGACACGATGAGCGCACTGCGATCGCGTTTGGCCACGCTTGCAGTCGCACTGTTCGTAAGCGCATCGAGTAGTTATGCCGCTGAATCGTGGCCGATTGGGAATCCCGCTTCGGAGAAAGCGAGTATGCACAATGAAGATGCTGTATTGAGACATCTTCGCTCAGCATTCAAGCGTGCTCGAAAAGGCGGGCGCCTCTACTACAGTGCTGGCGACTGCAACGATAATTACGTTCCCTTTGAGAAGGTCCGCATTGACGAGTCAGTGCGGCACAGCGCTGACTTGGCGACTGTGAAGCGGATGTTTGCGCCTGATGCCAGAGTCCGCGTGACTGAAACCGAGGGAATCGTAAGAATCTACGTAGGGGACGTGCCAAAGTCCCTGCTTCAAACAAAGGTTTCGCATTTTAGCTTTGATCTCGATGCGCAATATACTCCGGAAGAGGCAATGATAGCCCTAGTCTACTCACCAGCGATTGATGCGGCCGCGAAACGGCTTGGCCTGCATCAGCCAGACGGAGCGATTGAGGACGTGATTGTAGAGCCGCCGCTGCCGGCGAGGCCGCACCTCCCGACAGTGCTGCAAGACGTGACATTGGACCAAGCGCTCGATGCGGTCGCAGACACATTCGATGGTATTGTCGAATTTGGCGTGTGCAAAAATGGGCCGATATGGGAAGCCAATTTCGCAGGCGGTTTAGATTTCGACGAAGAGTTCGACAAGAGCCCCAATGACAGCAATTAAATCCTCCATCTCCACCAACGCGCCTGCGTTCAAATCCAACGCCGAGGCGATGGGGAAGCTTGTTGGCGAGTTGAAAGACCGTATGGCCACGGCCGCGCTCGGCGGCGATGAGAAGAGCCGGAAGCGTCACACCGATCGCGGCAAGCTTTTGCCGCGCGACCGGGTGGAGCGGTTGCTTGATCCGGGTTCGCCGTTTCTCGAACTCTCACCGCTCGCCGCCAACGGCATGTATGAGGGCGACATCCACGCCGCGGGCATCATCACCGGCATCGGCCGCGTCGAGGGCCGTGAGTGCGTGATCGTCTCGAACGACGCCACGATCAAAGGCGGCACCTACTATCCGATTACGGTGAAGAAGCATCTGCGCGCGCAGGAGATC
>DATJUS010000078.1:0-18172 GCA_035502175.1 Rhizomicrobium sp. | reverse complement strand
CCCCCACCCGACAATCGCCGCAGGCGAGTGTCGACCTCCCCACAAGGGGGAGGTTAAGAAGAGTGCGCGCCCGCTTCCGCGCAAAGGTGTAAGACGCGTCGCATGACCGCCCTCCTCTCCCTTTCCGGCATCACCAAGCGGTTCGACAGCGGGGTCGAGGCGATTGCGCGGATGGATCTGGATGTCGCGAGTGGAGGATTCCTGTCCATCGTTGGGCCGTCCGGGTGCGGGAAGTCGACGGCGTTGCGCATCGCCGCCGGGCTGATTCAGCCGACCAGCGGCACGGTCGCGTGGCCGCAAGGACGGCCGCAGATCGGGTTCGTGTTTCAGGATCCGACGCTGATGCCGTGGGCGACGGTCGCCAAGAACGTACGCCTGCCCCTCGACCTTCAGCACATGAAGAAAGAAGACGCCGATAGCCGCGTCGCGCGCGCGATTGCGCGTGTCGGTCTTTCCAGCTTTGAGAACGCCTATCCGCGCGAGCTTTCCGGCGGCATGAAGATGCGCGTCTCCATCGCGCGCGCCATCGCCGCGCAGCCGAAACTGCTGCTGATGGACGAGCCGTTCGCGGCGCTCGATGAGCTTACGCGCCAGGCGCTGAACGACGATCTTCTCACGCTCGCGCGCGAAGACAGCATGACGGTGATCTTCGTGACGCACAGTGTCTATGAAAGCGCCTATCTGTCCTCCCGCGTCGTGGTGATGAGCCCGCGCCCCGGCCTCATCGCTGCCGACATTCCACTCACGCCGCCGCCGCTGCGCAACACGGACTACCGCCTGACGCCGCAGTTCACGGAAGCAGCGGGTAAGGTGTCTCATGCATTGCGCGAAGCCATGGGGACAACATGATACATCTTCCCCCTCTGCCCTCCTTCGTCGGGCATCTCCCCCGTGAACGGGGGAGAATTTCCAAGCAAGCATCACCCAAAATCCTCCCCCGTTTACGGGGGAGGTGTCGAGCGCAGCGAGACGGAGGGGGGCCGTGAAGAAATCGATCAAATACATTCTCCCCGCCATGCTCGGCATCCTCGCACTGGTGCTGTGGGAAGCGTCGGTGCAGCACTATCAGGTGCCGGTTTTCGTGCTGCCGGGACCGAGCGCGATCTGGCCCGCGTTCACGGAGAATTTCGCCTCGCTGATGGATTCGCTGTGGGTGACGCTCACCGTCACCTGGATCGCGTTCGCGATTGCGCTGGTCGGCGGGATGGCGCTCGCGATTTTGTTCGCGCAAAGCCGCACGGTCGAGACGACGTTCTTTCCCTATGCCGTGATCCTTCAGGTGACACCGGTGATCTCCATCGCGCCGCTGATCCTGATCTGGGTCGGACTCGAACACGTCGAACGTGCGGCGGTGATCATCGCGCTGATCGTCGCGTTCTTCCCGATCCTGTCGAATGCGACGCTCGGCCTGCGCTCCGTCGACCCGGGATTGCGAGATCTCTTCCGGCTCTATGGCGCCTCGCGCTGGCAGATCCTGTGGAAGCTGCAACTGCCCGGCGCGCTGCCCTATATCCTCGCCGGCATGAAAATCTCCGGCGGCCTCGCGCTGATCGGCGCGGTGGTCGCGGAGTTTGCGGCAGGTTCGGGCACCGCCACTGGCCTCGCCTGGCGCATCGTCGAAGCGGGCAACCGGCTGGAGATAGCGAAGATGTTCGCGGCGCTCGCTTTGCTCTCCGTCGTCGGCATCGTGAACTTCTACGCTCTCAGCTTCCTCGAATGGGCGCTCCTGCACCGCTGGCACGAAAGCGCGCTGAAGAAGCAGGATTGACGAGATATGGAAAATATGCCATATTTCAAAGCTGGACGTCCGCTCGTCTGGATCGGGAGCAGCAAGGAAGACCTTTCTGCTCTACCGTACGCAGTCAAGAGATCGTTCGGCTATCAATTGCGCCGTGTCCAACAAGGCAAAGCTGCGCTGGATGCGAAAACACTGACGCAGTTCGGCACCGGTGTTGTTGAACTGCGTGAGGCATTTGACACAAATGCCTACCGGTTAATGTACGTCGTGAAACTGAAAAACGCGATTTATGTGCTGCATGCGTTCATGAAAAAGTCGGCTTCCGGGATTGACTTGTCGAAGCGCGATGCAGAAATGATCGCGGCGAGGTTGCGTAGAGCAAAAGAACTGGACTTGGAGAAATAAGTGGCAAAGAAAATCCCAGCCCAAAAGGGTAGCGGCGACGTCTTCATCGATCTCGGTTTCTCCCCTGCCGAAGCAGCGGAATTAAACGCCAAAAGCACTTTGATCGATGCCATCGCGGACACGATGGAGAGGCGAGGACTGACCCAAGCGCAAGCCGCAAAGCTTTGCGCCACCGATCAGCCAACGCTGTCAAAAGTCCTGCGTGGCCGGATGGAGAGCGTGACGCTCGACCGTCTCACAGCTTGGCTCACCGCACTTGGCCGTACGGTGGAGATTCATGTGAAGCCCTACAACGCGCGCGCCAAGACCGGGCAGCTCGTCGCCGCGCGCTGATCAGCGCTTCACCGGTACCAGTTTGGCGGTGGAAGACGATTTCGCGAGGAGTTCGCCGGCCTCGTTCTTCAAGGTCGCTTCCAGGAACACGGTTTTCCGGCCGCGCTTCTCGATCCAGGCTTCGGCGATGTTGATGCCGGGGCGGGCGGACTGGAAGAAGCTCACTTTGATTTCGAGAGATAAAGGCGAGAATTCGAAATCCGTCACCGCCATGGTGACATAGGCCATCGCGGCATCCATCCAGCCGGTGACGAAGCCGCCCTGCACGATATTGCCCGAATGACACATCGCCGGCGTCGCGCGGTAATGGATCATCGACCGGCCGCTTTCCTTCCCCCGGTCGACGACCTTCTCAAGCCCGAGCGACTGATCGAGATGCGCGGGCGCGGCTTCGACGTTCATTTTCCGCCTTTGAGATGCTTGTTGATCCACGCCACGTCGCGGACCATGCGGTCTTTCAGATCGCTCGGCTGACGCAGGCCGTGGAACTGGCCCGGATAGATGATGAGCTGGCTTTCGATGCCGAGGCTCTTCACCGCCTGGTACATCTGCTCGACGTTGAGAAGCGGCACGTTGAAGTCTTTCTCGCCGCCCATGAACAGCACCGGCGTCTTGATGCGGTCGGCGTGCAGGAACGGGAACGAGTTCTTCAGCCACACATCCGTATTCTTCCACGGCGGCCCGAGTTCGGCTTCGTAGTCGCGCACATACTCATCGGTGCCATAACCGGCGAGGATGTTGGAGATGCCCGCGCCGCTGATCGCGCATTTGAACCGCGTGTCCGACGCGATGACGTAGTTTGTCAGGATCGATCCATACGACCAGCCCTCGACGCACAGCCGGTTCGGATCGGCGATGCCGCGCTTCACCGCGTCGTCGACGGCGGCGAGCACGTCCGGCACCGCGGGTCCCGCCCAGTCGGCATAGAGCGCGGCGGAATATTTCTCGCCGCGGCCGGAGCTGCCGCGCGGATTGGCGACGATCACCGCATAACCCTGCGCGGCGAAGGTCTGCAGGCTGTGATCGTATTCGAGATCCCACTGATCGACGGGCCCGCCATGGACGGACAGGATCGCAGGCAAGCGTGTGCCCGCGTGCCAGCCCGGCGGCGTGACGATGAAGCCGTGAACCTCGGTGCCGTCCTTGCTCTTGAACGAGGTCTCGGTCGTTGCGCCGAGGCTCACGCCTTTCAGCCAGTCGTTCTGATGGCTGAGCTGGCGCGGCGCGCCCTTGCCGTCGAACGCATAGATCTCGAACGGCGCATTCGGCGTGGCGATGAGCAGCGCTTCGCGGCCGCCCATCGTGGCGCGGTGGTCATAGATCGCGTCGCGCGCGCCTGCGATGTGCTGCACCGGGCCACCGGCCGACGGAATGCTGGCCAGCCATTTCGCGCGGTCGTCCTCGACGATGAAATGGATGGTCTTGCCGTCGGCGGACCAGGTCGGCTCCATCACGTTGCGGTCGAGCGACGCGGTCAGCACCGTCGGCTTGCCGCCGCCGGCCGGCACCGTCGCCAGATGATGCACCGCGTATTCGATCAGCTTCAGCGGGCCGCCCTGGATATAGGCAATCGTCTTTCCGTCCGGCGACCACGCGGGATAGCTCGACCAGTCGGGCTCGTTGTCGATGCCGGGATTGGTGGTCAGAGCGCGCGGCTGGCTGTTCGCTTTCGCCGCCACGACATAGACGTCCCAGTTCTCATCGCGGTCGAAATCGACACGCGCGCGCTTCGACACGAAGGCGATGGATTTGCCGTCCGGCGACCATGCGGGCTCGTATTCGTTGAACTCGCCCGGCACGATGCGGTCGGCCTTCCGCGTCGCGAGATCGAAGACGTAGAGATGCTGGCGCTCCTTGCCGAGGTAACCGGTGACGTCTTCCTTGAAATAGAAGCGGTCGATCTGGATCGGCTTTGGCTTGGAGCTGTCGGCGTCGTCGTCGGCTTTTTTCTGCTTCTGCTCATCGGTCTTGGCGTCCTCGACGATCAGTGCGAGCTTCTTTGAATCCGGCGACCACACGATGTCGCTGACAGCGCCTTTGAAACTCGTCAGCCGCTGTGCCTCGCCGCCCGCGCGGTCCATCAGCCAGACCTGATCGACCGCGTCGTCCTTCTCCACGCCGTCGGTGCGGTCGGACAGGAAGGCGATATATTTGCCGTCGGGGCTGAAGCGCGGCGTGCTCTCGCTCTCATGCGCGCGATTGGTGAGCTGGATCGTCTTCGCGCCGTCGTAGCGCGTCATCCAGATATGCGTGTAGGTCTCGTCGGCTTTGACGTCCGTGTTCTCGACCGTGTAGGCGACCCAGTTTCCGTCCGCCGAAATCTGCGGGTCGCTGACGTCGCGCTCCGCGAACATGTCGTCGATGGTGATGTTGCGCGCCGCCACCGGCAGCACGGTCGCGCAGGCAAGCAGCAGCGCGAGCGAAAAACGTTTACCGATCATGATCCCACCCCTTCAAAAAATAACCGGCCGTGCCCGAACGCCCGTCAGCGATCCGGCGTGGCCTTGCCTTCGAGAGATTCCGCTTTGTCCGAATCCGCCTTGGCACCCGCCTCGTCGCCGGTGTTGTGCCTGCAAATTCCGCGATTGCTATAGGCCGCGCCGTCATTGGGTTTCGCCGCGATGACGGCGTCGAAATCCGCGATGGCATCGGCGCAACGGTCCATCATCGCGTAGACCTGCCCGCGCATGAGCCTGAACGCCGTGTTGCTGGGCTCAAGCCGGATGGCCTCGCTGCAATCGGCAATCGCGCCGTCCATATCCTTGTGGATCTCGGCCCGCTCGTAGCACCGCGCATACAAGGCCGTTGCATCCGCCGGCCTCACCTTTATCGCGTGGTCATAATCCGCCAGCGCCAGATCCAGCTTGCCCTGGCTGTCGTACAGGCGCGCACGGTTGACCAGAGCCTCCGGCAGATCGGGAAAGCGGTTGAGCGCTTCGTTGTAGTCCTGCATCGCGGCGGTGTCGTCGCCCTTTGCGAGATTGGCCTGGCCGCGCATGGCGTAGAACACGCCGAGCATCCTTCCGTTCGCCAGATTCGAATGGATCAGGGAATCGCACGACGCGATCCGCGCGTCCTTGTCGATCCTCGGGTTCTGGCAATTGGCGATGACGGGATTGACGCCTGTCGCGGCGCCGCCTGCGCTCGCGGCATTGCAGCACGCAAGCGACATGGCGGCGAGCACGACCGCAATTCCAAAATTACGCATGAGAAAAGCCCCCGGGACACGCAATGCTCAACCCGGCCTGCCAGCCGTCGCAGTAAGTTTACCCGGCGCGCTTTCTTTGACCAGAGCCGCCGCCGTCAATCCCACCGCCATTGCGACACTCCAATACAAAGGATGCCACCATGCCGGAGCAGATCGCGCGCCTGCTCATGCGCCACGCCGGCGCCTGAGCACCGCCGGTGCGCTTTCCGGGAACAGCGTCATGGCGATCAACCCGATGACCGCGGCGACCGCCCAGTAATAAGCCGGCGCGAGATTGTCGCCGGTGTGCTTGATCAGCCACGCGACGATGAACTGCGCGCTGCCGCCGAACACAGCGATGGCAAGTGCGTAGACCACCGAGGTCGCGCCGGATCGCACCGCCGGCGGCATGGCTTCGGGCACCGCCATGATGAGAACGCCACTGCCTATCGTATGGCCGGCGGCCAGCACGAACGCGACAGCGAGCAGCGCGGTGGCGGTCCGGAAATGGTCGAGCAGCATGAACCCCGGAACGATCAGGATCAGCGTCATCAACGCGAAGCCGATCATCACGGGCTTGCGTCCATAGCGGTCGGAGACGATCCCGCCAATCGGCCCCAGCAGCGCACCGGCAAGACCCACCAGCATCGTTGCGCCGAACGTGGAGTGCGCGGGCATGTGCAGGATCTGCATCGCATAGGTTGGAATGAAAAGCAGCGAATAGACGCCGACCGTGGCGCTGCCGAGCAGCGCGATGCCGATGAGCATCACGCGCGCATTGCTTTTCAGCAGTGCGGCGCGATCCGGTTCGCCGGGGGCCGGCACATGAACCGTGTCCGGCATGTCGCGCATCAGGAACAAACCGATGGGAACGACGAGTACGCCGATCAGCATGGCCACACGCCAGCCATAGGCGGCGAACATGTCCGGCGCCAATGTGCTGGTCAGCACAAAGCCGATCAGCCCTGCGAAGAACGTGGCCGAGAATTGCGACGCCCCCTGCAGCGCGCCGTAGAATCCGCGGCGGTTCGCGGGCGCTGCCTCGATCAGCAGCGCCGTCGTCGGTCCCAATTCACCGCCAAGCGCAAAGCCCTGCACGAGACGCAGCGTCACCACAATGATCGGCGCGGCAACGCCGATGCTTGCATAAGACGGCGTCAGCACGAGCGCGACGATGGTGATGCCCATCAGCGCGAAACAGAAGATCGTTGCGGGTTTGCGTCCGTTTCTGTCCGCCCAGTTTCCGATCACCACCGCGCCGATCGGCCGCGTTGCGAAGCCAACGCCGAACGTCGCCAGCGATGCGAGCAGGCTGAGCATCGGATCGTGTGACGGAAAGAACGTCTGCCCGATATAGATCGAGAAATAGGAGAAGGTGAGAAAATCGTAGAACTCGAGCGCATTGCCCGCAACGATGGCAAAGACGTGTCGCTTGCGGGGTGCGTCGGTCAGTTCCGCGGCCATGCGATATGCCCCTTCAGCCACTTGTCGGCGATGGGAAGGAGATCGCCTATGCCCAAATCATTATGCCCACGGTTCGGGATCGCAACAAAGGTCGCCTCCGCGCCGAAACGGTGCGACAGCGTCACACCCATATCGAACGGCACGACGTCGTCCTTCGTGCCGTGCATGATCAGCACTGGCATTTTGATCTTGGGTACAAGCGCGAGCGTGTTGAACCGGTCGCGCATCACCCAGCGCACGGGATAGATCGGGAATCGCCGCGCGGCGACATCCACCACGGCTGTGTAAGGCGATTGCAGGATCAGCGCGTCGGCGCGGCCTTCGGACGCCATGCGCGCAGCCACGCCGCTACCCAGGCTCTGACCCCACAGGATGATCGGCCCGTGATCGGTGGGCAGCGATTTCAGGATCGATCGCGCATCGTCCATCAATCCATCTTCGCTCGGCAAACCGGGATTGCCGGAATAGCCGCGATAGGAGGCGAGCACGATGGTGTATCCCTCATCGTGCAGCGCTTCGCCGATGCCCTGGAAATCCGAAAGCGTTCCGGCATTGCCGTAGAAGAAAACGACGACCGGCGCATGCGGTTTGCCCACCGCGGTCTCCCACAGCCTGAGCGTCACGCCGCCGGCTTCCCTGATCCTCACGGCGTGATAGGCCGGGTTCATCGCCACTTCGTGGCGGCCGCCGAAGAACAGGAAACTGCGCTGATAGACGAACAGCAGCGCAAAGATCGCGAGATAGGTGATGACCAACGCGGCCACCAGTAGCGTCGCGACGTTGCGCAAACTCATGACGACGCGATCTCCGCGTTGAACACGCGCGTCAGCGGCTTACGGAGCACAAACGCGGCGGCCGCGCCCGTTGCTGCAATCGCGGCGTTGAGCATCCAGAATTCCGAGGGCGTCATGTGCTCGTACAGCGCGCCGATGCGGCCAATGGTCATGTTGGAGGCGAATAGCGTGAGGAACGCGGCACCCATCAGCGTGGATTTCAGACGCTGCGGCGCGATGCGCGAGACCAGCGCCAGCAGCGTCGGCCACTGCCAGATGAACGCGACACCGAGAGCGAACTCATAGAGAACCGGAAACAGCGGCGACACGCGACCCGGCAGGAGCGCTGCAAACGCGAGAACGAGATTGGCGACGCAGGCCAGCGCCGCGCCGACGCCGATCTTCGCGATCTCCCCCGGCTCGCCGCCATGCCGCGCCTGCCAGCGCCACAGCGCGAACAGGAACGGCACGCAGGCAATGGAGATAAAGGAGTCGATCGCGCCGCCGAGCCACGTCACCGGCATACGGAATGTGCCCAGCATCAGATCGACATGCGCGTTGATCCAGACCAGGCCAATGTTGGTGTTCTGGTAGAACGAAATCGAATGCGGAATGGTGATCAGCATCACCACGAGCAACGCACCGATGGCGCGCTTCTGCCGAACCGTGAGCGGCGCAGCGGGTTCGAGCGACGTCGTGCCGCGCGCGGTCTCGCTTAGCAGCCTGTACCCCGCGAGATAGGTCGCGAGCGCGAACAGCATCAGCAAGCCCGCCGTGCCGAAGCCGATATGCCAGCCATAGAGCTGCGCCAGCAATCCACAGGTCAGCGGCCCCGCAACGGCGCCGACATTGATCGCCATCGAGAAGATGGAGAAGCCGCGCGTGCGGCCAGCGGCGTCATCTTCGCCATAGAGCTGTCCGACCTGCGTGGAGATGTTTCCCTTCAGCAAGCCGCAGCCGGTGATGAGCAGGAACAGCGCGAGCAGGAACGACTGATCGAACGCCATCGCGATATGGCCGCCGCTCATCAGGATTGCGCCCGCGACCACGGCATTGCGTCGCCCGATGAAACGGTCCGCGATCCAGCCACCGATCAGCGGCGTGAAATAGACGAAACCGGTGTAGAGGCCATAGGTCTGCGACGCGAGCGCGAGCGTGCTCATCTTCCCGAACACGCCTTCGAGCGCAGCGCGATATCCGGCAAAGCCCGCGATGTGGCCGATATGCTCCGGCATGAACAGCGCCTGGCTCATGTAAAGCACCAGCAGCGACGTCATGCCGTAATAGGAGAACCGCTCCCAGGCTTCGGTGAAGGCGAGAAAGCCCAACGCCGGCGGCTGGCCGAAGAACGTTCGCGATTTCGCGGTGGGGAGAGAGATATCAGCCATGCGCGTTCAATTCCGTGCCGTCAATGGCGGAAGCGTGATCGGTGTACAGATCGCAGCGGTCTTTTTCCCAAGTATCGCGCGCTTCATTGCATTGCCGAATTCGGACGGCTCGACGAGGCCCGTCGCCTTCACCTGTTCCCACAAGCGATCGACGATCCGCTGCATCAAGAAGTTCGACTCGGCAGCCTGCGCCAATGTCATGCGCAGCTGTTCCGCCTCAACATCGCTCAAGCGCCGTCCCGGGCCAACCATGCTGTCGAGTATCGTCCACTGATCGTCTTCCCTGTCGCTCATCCCGCTGAGGACGACGGTGCGTTGCGTGACCTGGACGTAAGCGAGCATCTTCTCCCGCGGCATGTGTGAAACGGTGTCGCTCGCCACAAGCGCCGCCCAGGCCCCGATCGTCCATGCCGAATAGGCGGGATGACCGATGGGCGGCATCGCGGGGAGCCTGCCGCTATCCGCGGCGCGCTCGACGGTCTGCGAGAGGAAGCTGAGGCGGTGCGCGATGCAATCGCTCTGCGCCTTTCGCAACGCCATGTTGTCGACCTCACGAATATACGCGACTTTCAGCGTACCCTCGCCCGCATCGACCTGATACGCCCAGTGGATCGCCTCGACCGCCTGTTCCGCGGCGAGCGCGATCACGACGCCGATGACGATGATGCCGATCTCCTTCAGCAATTCGCGCCAGCCATGCACGGGCGCTTTCGGTCTATGGATGTCCATGCTGTTTGCTCCCGGCCAGTATCGCGCCATTGCGCATGCGGAAGAAGAAATAGGCGAGCACAGACAGCACGAGCGGCGCAATAGACCAGACAAGAAGCGTGACATCGGATGATGCAATCACCGCTGCACAAAACACCACGCCAGCCGCGCCCAGCACCCGCGCCCAGAAGCGGCGTGACGGCGAAAGATTTCTGCTGAGCGGAAACAGCGCTGCGCTGAACGCGGCGTAATCGAGCATCGCAAGGACAACGACGACATTGGTGACGATGGTGAACTGTCGCGCGAGTGTCGGGCTCGCCGACAGGATCGCGATGGCGCTGAGCACGATGCCGGTGAGCACCAGGGTCGGGACCGAAACCTTGAACGTCTGCCGGTCGCGCGCCTGCGGCCGCATGTGTCCGAGCACCGATTCACATTCGCCGGTTTCACCGGCGAGCAGGATGTTGCCGCCGAGCGTCGCCGACGCCTTGATCACAGCGCACAGTGCGATGAACCCTGCCGTCGCGGCGCCCAGCATCGCGGCCGCGCCATCCGCGAACGGCGCCGAGGATTTCGCGAGCGTCGCCGCGGGCAAGATCCCCATCAAGGCACTGCACGCCGCCATGTAGATCGCAGCGGCAATGGCGATGCCGCCGAGTGTGGCGATCGGCACGTCGCGGGCCGGATTGGCGACGCGCGTCGACAGGATGATCGCGCCCTCGAACCCGAGAAACGCCCAGAACACCATCACCGTCGCCTGCGGCACGACGCTCATGAAACTGCCGCCCGTCACGTTCCACGACGCCGCGAACGTCGCGCCGCTGAAGAAAAACCATCCGCCGATGGCCGCGAGCAGAACCGGCGCGAGGCCGAGGAGCAGTGCCGGGCTTTGCAGCGCCGCCACGACGCGCGGTCCTGCGATGTTCACGCCGATCAGCACCCAGATCACCGCGACGGTGCCGACCGTGCTGTAAGGCTGGCTCGCAACAGCCGGGATGAAGACACTGAGATATCCCGTCACCGCGGTCGCCACCGCGACGCACGCGATCAGGATCGTGACCCAATAGAGCACGCCCGACACGAACCCCGCGCACGGCCCGAACGCCTCGCGCACATAAGAGAAGAGACCGCGTGTCTCGGGACTGATGATCGCAAGCACCGCCATCGCGCCGCCAAGCAGCATCGCGCCGCAGGCCGCCGCGATCCAGGCAAGGATGGAGATCGAACCGACCATGCCGAGACCGGCGGGGAGCATATAGATGCCCGACCCAATCATCGCGTTCGCGACGATCACGGTGGCGAGGATGGGGCCGAGTTTCTTCTGTTCGGTCATGGCTTCCTCGCGAGATACATCACGCGCGACAACCGGCGACTGTCAGAGAGAGCGTGCACGGTGGAAAGGAATTTCTGGGTCGCGGCGAAGGTGTCCACGCCTTCGATCCCTATCAATGCGTCGCGGCGCTTTTCGCGCGCGGTCAGGCGGCGGTGAGAAATCATGGCCTCGTCTTCGGTGCTGTCCCCGGTTTCCAGTAGGTCGAACCCCGCCTCTCCCAGCAACTGCTCATTTTTGCCCGGCGGTACGAAAACGAAGAAGCCGATGGCGCTTCTGAGCGCGAATTCCTCTGCCGTCACGGCACCGGTGACAACGACCGGATCGGTGTAGACAACCACGCCGCCCGGCCGCAGGACGCGCCGCCACTCGGCCAGCACCGCCGCGCGGTCCGCCAGATGGTTGATCGCGTCAATGCATTCGACGGCATCGAACGACGCATCGTCGAAGGGCAGGCGCCCCGCCCCGTCGGCACAGCGAAACGATGCCCGCGCCGAAAGCCCGCGGCGTGCGGCTTCGGCGTTCGCGGCGGAGATGCCGGACTCGTTGTTGTCGATGCCGGTGACGGTGAGGCCAAGGGACTCGCACAGGAAGAGCGCCGGGCCACCGGAGCCGCAGCCGACCTCCAGCAATCGCGTGTCGCGCGTGTAGCCCGCGGCCTGCGCGAACTCTTCCTGCCGCTCCGCCGTCAACCAGCTGTGCTGACCGATGTCGCGGCCCCACACCTCGCGGCGGATCTCTGCCAGAAGCGCGGCACCGAAATCGCCGAACGAGGTGCTGTAGTAATCAGCCATGCGCCGCTGGCGACATCCATGAGGTGTCATGCGACAGCGTGATGAACAGAAGCACCGCAAGCATCAGGATCGTCACCACCGTCCCAAGCGCGCCGACAAAGCGGAACACGGTCACGCCCGAACTCATCGCCAGGCCGATCGCATGCGACAGGCGCACGATGACGAACGCGATCGCGATCCACGGCACGAAGGCCGGCCACTGCCCGCTCATCTCGACAAGGCCGAGCAGGATCAGGAACAGCGGCGCGTTCTCCGCCAGATTGCCGTGCATGCGGATGCGGGTGAGCAGCGCCGCGTTGCCGCCATCGCCGAGCCCGGCCTGGTATTTGCCGCGCCCGTTCGCCGTGTAGAGCAGCAGAAGCATCTGCAGCACTGCGAGCATCGCTGCGGTCGCCGCCGTGAAATATGGGAATGCCATCGTCATGATTGTCCCCTCGCTCCCTGTCCCGCGGCGACTTTAGGGGATTCCCCGGGCAAAAGCTTCAGTGCACCCGCGCCAGCTCGGCCCTTTCCGGCGCGGTGAGATCGCGCATCGCCGCAAGCGAGAATTGCTTTTTCGCTTCGTCCCTATTGCCAGACCACCACAACGCGTCGCCCCATTTCAGATGCAGCCGACCCCAGTTCGGCGCGTACTTATTGGCTTCGTCGAACTTCGCGAGTGCAAGGTCGGAGCGGTTCTCGGCGATCAACGCCTCGCCCCACATCTCCAAGGGATCGGCGAAGTGGGGGCCTTTCCGATGCGCAATCTCGAACTTCGCGATCGCGCCGTCGAGATCGCCCTTCGCCATCAGCATCTGCCCCCAATAGGTTTCGGCAAACGGTTCATGCGGGGAGCGCGCGGCGACCATGTCGAAATCCTGAACGGCTTCACCCGGGCGTCCCTCAAGCGCGGCGATGCGCCCCTGCTGAAGCAGGCAGTCGTCGCAGTCCTGCGTCGTCTCGGCGATGACGGCGTCGGCGCCGCGAAAATCGCCGGTCCTGGCCAGTGCGTAAGCCCATTCCGGCCGCATCAGGAGCTCGTTCCACTTGGTGTCAGGCTGCGTGCGCAGAATCGCATCCGCCAGACCGGCCTGCTTCACCGCTTCGGTCCAATCGCCGGCAAGGCACGCGATGTTCAGGCGTGCCCATGGAATCTGGTCATCCGGCCGCCCAAGCGGATCTTTTTCCGTCATCGTCGATACGACGCGGTAGGCCGCAGGAAAGTCGTGCGCAGCCGCGGCATCGGAAGCAAAGTTCTGGCGGTTGCCGTTCTCGCCGCGATCCCGTGAAAAAAACTCGGTCCACGCCACGCGGGCACCGGCAAAGTCGCCGACCAGTTCGTCCCGATAGGCCGTGAAGATAAAGGGTGTCATCGCCATCCGGGCCGAGCTGAAAACCATGCCGCCGCTCTTCCATTCCCGGAGCGCGGCATCGATATTTTCGCGCGCGGCCTCGTTGTGACCGAAATTGGCTTCCCCGACAGAAAGCCATGAGTGGCTGATGGGGTTGTCGGGATCGAGCGCCACGGCATCGCGCCCCTTCTCGAGGGCGCGGCGCATGTCGCCTTCGTAGAAATAGACCTTGGCCCACGCAGAATTGGCGAGCGCCCGTTCCTTTGCGGTTCCCTGCACGGCGACCTGCGGAACAAGCGCGCTCGCCTCCGCGAAGCGGCGTTCTTTCACGAGATATTCGACATACCGGTACGGCAACGCGGCGGCGAACACCTGCTCGGCGGATTTCCTGACCAGCGCATCCAGATTGTCCGCCTTGTCGCGGACCGTGACACCCGGTTGCGCGCCGAAGCGCGTCGTCAGGGCATATCCGCTCGCGGTGTGAACCAGATCGCCGGTGACATGCGTCTCGTCGCCGAGCCACAGGCGCAGATAGCGGTTCAGCTCGCCGATGGAAATTCCCGTGCTCGGGATTTCGACGCGTACGGTGTCCGGAAGATTGGCGTGATAGGACCCCGCGCCCTGCGTCGTCCCGATCGTTTCATCCTGCATATGCCCGAAGCTGTCCAGCACGCGCCCGGCCAGAACCGTGCCGGTCAGTCCCGTCTCGGCCACGTCCTGCGGCACCTGGAACGCATCGACGACGAGATCGTGGTCCCGCGTCGCACTCCAGACCATCGTGACAAGACCGCAGACGACGAGCAGCACGACAAGCCCGACCGAAACCTCGAGCGCGAACTTGGCGTAATCGCTGAAGCGGCGAAATTTGAGATGCGAGAGCTCGAACGCGTTCTGCTCCAGCAGATTGTCACGCTGCAGCCGGGAGAGCTCGATCTGCTCGTCGAGGTAAGCGTCGGCTTTGTCGCGGCTCGCGCCCGCGAGCGCAAGGGATTCGGCCGCGGCTTCGGTATCGATGCCGTGTTTCGATACGATCTCGTTCTCACCCGCCATGGCACACCTTTGTGAGCTCGGATTTTTCTGCCGGCGTCATGTCGAGACCGGCGGCGATGGCGAATTGCTTCTTCGCGTCGTCGTGCTTGCCGGCCCACCACAGCGCCTCGCCCCATTTCAGATGCAGGCGGCCCCATGTCGGCGCGTATTTGCTGGCCTCCTCGAATTTCGCGAGCGCGAGGTCGGAGCGGTTCTTGCGGATCAGCGCCTCACCCCACATTTCCAGCGGGTCGGCATAGTGCGGGCCTTTCGTGTGCGCGCTCCCGAACTTCGCGATGGCGCCGTCGAGATCGCCCTTCGCCATCAGCATCCTGCCCCAATCGGTATCGGCGAACGGGATCGACGGAGAGCGCGCGGATACCATCGCAAACCAATGCTCCGCTGCTGGCCAATTTCCGCGAATGGTTTCGACCTGACCCCGCGCCCGGACACAGATGTCGCAATCGTCGGGCAGCGACTTCAACTGCGCTTGGGCGTTTGCCCATTGCCCCTGTTGCGCATAGAGAATGGCCAGCCATGGCGCTGTCCAGACATCGTGCGAGTTGCGGTCGCTCAAGATGCCGCGGCTCTTAACCGCGGTAGCGCGCGTCGCCACCTGATCGCGCAACAGGGCGTCTATCGCCGCCAGCCTGTCGCCACGCTCCATCGCCACGAGCGCAAGTGCAAGCGCGGCATTGTCGTTGCCCCCATCCAGGTTGCCCGGCGCCAACTGCGCCGGTGCAAGCATATGAAGTTTTGCGAGCGCGCCCTTCGAGTCATGGGCCAAAGCGAGATCGTACGCGCTTTGCGACGTGATGAAGACAGGCTGGAACCAGCGCTCTCCCCACATGCCGTCGGCGGCGGCGCGATAGTCTCCCGTAAGTTCGCGCGCCACCGTCTCGGACAGATGCCGGCCGTAGTCCAGCCACTTCTGGCTGGTGCCGTGATCGCCACCGCTCTCACCCAGGCGATAGATATCCTTTGAATCGCGCAGCGCCGCTTCATCATGCGCGGCGTTGCTGTCCGCATTGGCCAAAATTGCGTAAGGCAACATGAGGTCCGGATTCTCCTGACGCGCCAGAAGCGCATCGCGGCGCTGTTCCTCGAAGCGGCCCATGGTCTGGAGATTGTTGCCCATACCGACATAGCCCCACGGACGCTCGCTCGCCGGCCCGCTGTCGACCAAGGCCTTGTCGACCGCGTAGGACTCGAGAACTTTATTCTGAAGGGCGAGATAGACCGAATAGCGATAAGGCTGGGCACGCGCATAGACCGCCTCCGCAGCGCGCTCGATCAATCCATCGAGATCGCCGAAGGATGCGGTGAAGGTCTGTCCCGCGTTGTTGTCCATGCGCACGGTGAGCGCGGCGCCCGACGGCGTCTGATACATCTCGCCCGACAGATGCGATTCATGGCCGAGCGTGGTGTGCAGGAAGCGCACGACCTGACCCAGCGACACACCGGTATCGGGAATCTCGACCTTGATGTCGTTGGTCCAGTCGTTGCTGAAGCTCGACGCCGCGCGCGACGAAGTTGTTTCGCTTTGCAGAACGGCCAGACGGTCGAGCAGCTTGCTTGCGATCACCTGCCCCGTCAGCCCCTTGTCCGCCATCGCCGGCGGCACGGTAAACGCGTCGATCACAAGGCCGTCGGCGCGCGTCGCCGCCCAGATCTCGAAGCCGAAGCCGATGGCAATCGCGATCACGATGAACGCCACCGCCATCTCGAACCCAAGCTTCAGGACATCGCTGACATGACGCACGCGCAGCGACCAGTGACGGACGCTATTCTCGCGTTTGAGGTCTTCGATCTGCAGATCTGCGAGCTCGTTCTGCTTGTCGACGAAGGCATCGGCCTTCTCGCGGCTGGCCGCGGCAAGGATGGCGGACGCAGCGAAATTGCCGCCCGACGATCCACTCTCAGAATTCTCTTCAGCCACCCAAAGACCTCGCCAATGCGAATTGCTTTGCCGCGTCGTCATTGCGGCCAAGATAAGAGAGCGCCTCGCCCCATTTCTGATGGAGCCTCTTCCAGTTCGGCGCGTATTTGCTGGCTTCTTCGAACCTTGCGAGCGCGAGGTCGGAGCGGTTCTTCGCGATCAGCACCTCGCCCCACATCTCCAGCGGATCGGCGAAGTGGGGGCCCTTCTGGTGCGCGCTTTCGAACTTCGCGATGGCGCCGTCGAGATCGCCCTTCGCCATCAGCATCCGGCCCCAATCGACATAGGCGAAAGGAATGGATGGCGCCTGCTTCACGGCATCGGCGAACCAATATTCGGCCTTGCCCCAATCCTTCTGCAGCGCTGCAATGTTTCCGCGCGCGCGGACGCAGTTGTAACAGTCGCCCGCCGTCGCATCGATCGCGGACCAGGCGCCCGCAAAGTCTCCCGTCTTCGCCAGCGTGGTGGCCAGTTGCGGCGTCACGACCGCGCGGTCGTAAGCAGCCTGAAACTTGGTGTAGGTGTCATCGAGCCCGCTCATCAGCACGCCCCCCTTCGCGCGTGCGTCGGAAATCGCGGCTCTCCAGTCCCCTTCCGCCACATGGATATCGTATTTTGCGGACGCGACATCGAACGGATCGGGTTCGCCGATCACCATCGCCTTGGCGACAAATGCCTTCGCCGTTCGCGGATCGTGCCGGAGCGCTTCGACATCCGCGCGCTGCAACGCATCTTCCGTAAGAGAACAACTGTGAATGCAGCGCTGCGTGGCGGCGTCCGCATAATCGCCGGTCTCCAGCGCGCGATATAACGCGCCGAGCTGCCAGACATAGGGCAGTCCTTCGCCGACCTTCCAGGCGCCGACATTGTCTTCCTGACGCAGGGTTGCAATGACGCGCGCCTGTTGGAGCACGACTTCGTCGTGGCCCAGCGCGCGCGAGCTGTTCAGCAGTTCCATATGCTGCGGCGCAGGCTTGGGATCGAGCGCGATGGAGAACTCTGCAAGAGCCGCGGAGTGCCTCACATCGCCTTCGATGTAGCGGCTCATGTTGGCATAGAGCGAGTAGGACTCCGACAAGGTCCTCGTATCGCCGCCGAGCGCGACCAGGCGCTGCGCCGCTGCCAGCGTCTCGGCCGGCCGCCGCTTGCCGCTCCAGTAAAGAACGATGTTGACCGGATCGACGACGCCGAAAACGCGCTCGGCGGCCTGCTCCTCCAGTTTCTCGAGATCGGAAGGCGCACCCGTGAAAGTGAAGGTGTTTGCGTCGCCGAGCGAAACGGTGAGCGCGATGTGGCCATCGGGAAGCGCGCGGATGTTGCCGCCGAGATGCTGCTCATGGCCGAGCCATTGGCGCAGATAGCGCCAGGCTTCGGCGAAGGAGACACCTGTTTCCGGAATCTCGACCTTGATGTCCTGGCTTCTGTCCTCGCGCACATCCTTGGAGCGCGCGAGCGAATGGTCGTTCGCGAAATCGTGCACCGCCGCGATCTTGTTCGTCATGTCGTCGGCCACGACGTCGCCGGTCATGCCCGCAGCGACGAAGGACGGCGGCACCGAGAAGGAATCCACGACCAGCCCGTCCGCCTGACTGGCGTTCCACATCGCAGCGCCGATGCCCGCAACAATCATCGCGCCCACGGCCACCGCCATGATCTGCGGTGCGCCCTTCATCTGGTCGTTAAAGCGCCGCCAACGCAGATGCGAGAGCTCGAATGCGTTCTGTTCGATCAGACTGTCGCTTTGGAGCTTGGC
>DATJUS010000077.1:0-18391 GCA_035502175.1 Rhizomicrobium sp. | reverse complement strand
CTTCGGGCTGATGTCGCTGTCGGGAACTGCTGCAACGTTTCTCGCCCCCGTCACCGTGTCGCTGATGACGGCATGGACGCATAGCCAGCGCGGCGGCATGGTCGCGATCATCGTGCTGCTCGCCGCCGGGTGGGTGTGGATGCTGTTCGTCAGGGAAGAGCGTTCCGAGGTCTGACGGAACGAATCTTGTCAGCCTCCGTTAGGTTTCGACACCCCGGAGAGCGCCATGACGGAACAGCACGATATCGAACGGAAATTCTGGAGGGCGCTGCATTCCGACAGGACCGTGATGCTCGGTCTGCGCAACGTCCACGGCGGCCATGCGCAGCCGATGACGGTGGTGTTCACGGACGACGATTCCAGAGGTCCGTTCTATATCTTCACGTCGAAGGACACCGATCTCGCACGCGCGCTGGGCGATGGCGCCGGCGCGACGATCCATTTCGCATCCAAGGGCCACGATCTGTTTGCGGCGATCGACGGGCAACTTGAGCCCTACAACGATCGCGCGACCATAGACCAGTTGTGGAATCCGTATGTCGCCGCGTGGTTCGAAGGCGGCAAATCCGATCCGAAGCTTTTGCTGCTTCGCTTCGAGCCGGCGGACGCGCTGGTCTGGCTGAACGACAACAGCTTCTTCGCCGGTATCAAGCTTCTCCTCGGCCGCGATCCCAAGCGGGAATATGCGGACAAGGTCGCCGACCTCGATCTCTCCCGCCGCTAGGCGCGCGCAACGACGGCCCTAGTGGCCGTCATGATGGTCGTCGTAGTGGCCGTCATGATGATCGGCGGCGTGCTCGTCCGCCTTGTGCTCTTCGTGGCGTTCTTCCTTGCGCTCTTCGACGTGCTCTTCATGACGGTCGGCGTCGAGGTTGGGATTGCCGTGCCCGTCCCAATGCCCGTCGTGATCGAAGTGCCCATCGTGGCCGTCATGCCCATCATGCGGGCCGTCATAGATCCAGTGATGGTCATGGTCCCAATGGCCGTCGTGATCGTAGCGCTCGTGCCATTCGTGGTCGTCGCGCTCGAACTCGTGGGCGTCGTCCTTGAAGCGCTCGTGGTCGTCCTTGTAGCGGTCGAGATCGTGCTCGACGCGATCGGCGTCCTCGTCGAAGCGGCGGCCGCGATCGATATAGCCGCCGGGGTGGCAGCCACGGTCGCAGCGGACCCAGCCCTCGCAATCGCGATCGCAATGCTCACGCACATAGCAGTGGCTCTCGCAGCGGTCGCGCACCCAGCAATCGCCGTCGCAGCGCCGCTCGCACCGCTCGCGGCAGCGGCAGCCTTCGTGACAGCGATAGCCGCAACGCTCGTAGCAGCGGCGCTCGCAGCCGCCGCAATCGCGATAGCCGCAATCGTCCCAGCAACCGTTGCCGCCGAAATGACGGAATTGAATCTCCGGCACCGGATCGAACGGATCGAGCAGCACGCTGTCCTGCGGCGCCACCTGCGCATGCGCCGGCGCGCTGAGCAGCGTCAGCGCACAGACCACCGCACTCATCAAACCCGCAAGCGTGAAACGCTTTGTGTTCATGGGATGCCTCCTAGTGCTGTCCGGGGCGCGGCGGCCCCGACGCTGCGGCGTTCAGAAGATCGCCGAGCTGGTTCATGGTGGGCCGGAAACCGGCAAGCGCCGACGCGGTGAAATAATCGTTGGCCTTGGACAGATCCTGATGGATGCCGTCTGGCCCGGCCTTGTAGAGAACGCCGAGGTGATAGAGCGCTGCGCCATAGCGCTGATCGGCCGCTTTCCTGAACCAGTATTCGGCGCGCACGTAATTGCGCAGCACGCCGATGCCGTGCGCGTACATCACGCCCAGCGCGTTCTGCGACGACGCATCGCCCTTGATCGCCGCCATCTGGATCGCGCGCACCATTTCCGATGCGGTCAACCGGCCCGTCGGCGCGTCGACCAGCGAGGACTGGAATTTCATCACGCCCTGCTGCGTCGTCGGCCAGCCGAGGAAGCTCACGGCATGTTCGGCCGCATGCGGCGGCACCTGCGTCGCGGCGATCACCAGTGCGCGCTGCTTGTCGAGATTGGCGTAGCATTCGTCGGTATAGGGAACGCCGCTGGCGTTGTTGCCGGCGGGATAGAACTCGAACGGCGCCGACCAGGTGCTTGCCTTCTTCGCCGCGTCTTCGGCGATGCGATTGCCCAGTGCGGAGTTGCGGCGCACGCCGCGGTCCAGGCCGCGCAGATATTCCTTCGCCAGCGGATGGCCCATCGCGTCGGCGATATGGAAATAGGTCAGCGCCTCGCCGTCGTTCGGCACGATCACGGAGCTGGAGGTGATGCCCATCGTCTGGCGGGCCTGTGCTTCGCGGCCGTAATCGAATTCACGCTGCGAACGGTCGCGGAAGGAATTGTAGGAGCGCGCCATGTCCGACAGCGCGCCATAGGTTTCCGCGCTGTCGCTGTTGCCGTAATCGCCGCCGCCATTGTTCATGCCGGTGGTGTGGATCTGGCCGAGCTGCACGAAGCCGTCGGCGCCGCGGCATGACAGGATGTAGACGATGCGGTTGCGCGCTTCCTGCCGCTCATCGGCATTCAGCAGCACCATCAGCTTGTTCTGGTACCACAGCGCGCGATGGACGTCGTTGGAGACGATGCGCCGCGCATAGCCGTCGCGAACATGCTCGCCGACGCCGTTGCTGTGCGAGGCGAGGTAGTACCAGACATAGGCTTCGACGGGATCGTAGAACTTGTTGTCGCCGTTCTCGTTGCCATAGGTGTCGCCGAGCTGCACTTCCGACAGGAAGTCGTCGTCGAGCCACGCCGCTTTGCGCCAGATGCGAATGCCCGCTTCCAGGCTGATGCGCTTGGCCGCCAGCGCGCCATCGGTGAAATCGGCGAACGCCGCGCTGCCGAAACTTGCCGCAGCGGCCAATCCCACAAACGCAACAGCCGCGATCCGGCGCATGCCGTCCGCGGAGATTTTTCTTCTATTCATGGCAAAACCCCCGCCATGCCCATCCCAACGCGCAGCGAAGGAATCGCCGCGACGAGTGTTAATGTTAATCTGTGTTAAAAAGTTCCGGAAGTTCCGGCGGCCGACGACGATTTCGCGCTGAAAAATCGGAGTTTTCTGTAAACCCCTTGAGCACGTTCAACTATTCCATGAGTGGCGGCATGGTTAACGGAATGAGCCCGGGCAAGTCACAAAAATTTTGTGTGAGGGAATCGTCCGGCATGGCTTCGTCGGGCGAACAGGGCGAAATCGCACAACCGCGCGGGGCCGGACACCGGCACGCCGCACAGACCGTCGCTGCCATTGCGCGCACATGACTTCCTGTCAGGCGTCATGATCGACGCGATACCGAATTTTTTTTTGGCGCCGCATCGCGCTCCAAAAAATCAGATCAAATGTAAATGATTTCAGGCGAAGAACATTTGGCCCAGCTTTGCCGCGCGATTCACGGCGTCAAAAACGGCCATGCAAGTTGCGCAAAGATTTTTTTCAACCTGCGTTGTAGGTTCGTGGCGTACCGCCGGTATACTTTTACACAAAGATACTCTTACCGATCTGCAATCCTGTGCATTACGGTGCGCGGCCATCGTGTTGCACATGAGTAAAGGTCGCAGTGGACAAGGCATACAACTATCAAGGCCTGAACGGCGAAGCCCATCGATTTGCACTTGCCGATATGTCGAACCCGAGAGCGCTGCCGCAACGCGGCGGTGTCGTCGCGATCGTGCGCAGTCCCGAAGAGCCGATCTACTTCGCCGACACGCCGTCGATCCGCGGCCTGCTCTCGGAGGCCGGCATGTGGCAGATCGCACAGCGCGAGTTCGGCGCGACGGCGGTCTATCTGCTGCCGTCGGGCAACGATGAATGGTGCAAGGTGGTCGCCGACAGTCTCCGCGCCCGCTACACGCCGGTCATGAATCGCTAGCGGGAATCCGGCGCAAAATTTTTTTGCGGACCCCCTTGAAGCGTGGCGCTCCAAACGCCATTTGCGTTAAATCCCCACAGGAGCAAGGAAAACGCTGTGGCCTTTGAAAAGGCCCGGAAAGCGCGGCCTGCTGCGCGCTGCCCGCAGCGCACAATCGCCGCCGTAATAATTATTTTTGCCGCCTTATCGAACACCCGATCCGCGAAGCGGAATTTCGGGGACGGCGGAGCCATGCCCGAAATGCCCCTAACTTCTGTACGAATGGCCTACAGAAGTTCTGTAACGGAGCGCACCCATGCAGATGAACTTCGTCATCACACCGCAATTCGAGATGGATATCTTCGACCTGATGATGCACGCGCGTATCCGGACGCGCTCGGAAGCGGTCCGTCATGCGGTGCATCTGGTGGCCGAAGTGATGCGCGATCAGGCAAAGCCCGCCGTCGAGCCTAGTGACGGAAGTGACGCATCCCGGTGAAGGCCATGGCGAGGTTCTTCTCGTCGGCGGCCTTGATCACTTCGTCGTCGCGGATCGAACCGCCGGGCTGGATCACCGCGGTCGCGCCGGCTTCGGCAACGGTGAGCAATCCATCGGCAAACGGGAAGAACGCATCGGATGCCGCGGCCGAGCCTTTGGTCAGCGGCTCGGCCCAACCGGCGGCGGCCTGCGCTTCTTTCGCCTTCAGCGCCGCGATGCGGGCGGCATCGACACGCGACATCTGACCGGCACCGATACCGGCGGTCTGGCCGTCCTTCGCATAGACGATGGTGTTCGACTTGACGTGCTTGCCGATGGTGAAGGCGAACAGCATGTCGGCCAACTCTTGTTCCGTCGGCTGACGTTTGGTGACGATCTTGAGATCGCCCTTGGTGATGTGACCGTTGTCGCGGTTCTGCACCAGGAAACCACCGGCGACGGTGCGATAGGTGAGACCCGCGCTGCGCGGATCGGGCAGGCCGCCGGCGATCAACAGACGCAGATTGCGGCGGCTTGAGAGAATCTTCCGCGCATCGTCATCGGCATCCGGCGCGATGATCACTTCGGTGAACAGCTTGGAGATTTCCTCCGCTGTCGCGCCGTCGAGTTTCTTGTTGAACGCAAGGATGCCGCCGAACGCACTCACCGGATCGCAGGCGAGCGCCTTCTTGTACGCCTCGACCATGTCGCGGCCGACCGCAACACCGCACGGGTTCGCATGCTTGATGATCGCACACGCCGTCTGATTGCTGCCGAACTCGGCGACGAGTTCGTAGGCCGCGTCGGTATCGTTGATGTTGTTGTAGGAGAGTTCTTTGCCCTGAAGCTGTTCGGCGGTCGCGACGCCATAACGCTTCTCGCCGGTCGTATAGAACGCGGCCTGCTGATGCGGGTTCTCGCCATAGCGCAGCGCCTGGCGCAGATGCCCGCCAAGCACGCGGCGGCGCGGCGGATCCTTATCGCCGTCGTTTTCGAGCTGACCGGCAAACCAGTTCGACACCGCCGCGTCATACGCGCCGGTACGCGCAAACGCCCGCTGTGCAAGCTTGCGGCGCAAAGCGTGTGTCGTCGCGCCGTTGTTCGCATCCATTTCGGCCAGCACCGCGGCGTAGTCTTCGACGTCGACGACGACCGTAACCCAGCCGTGGTTCTTCGCCGCCGAGCGCGTCATCGCCGGGCCGCCGATATCGATGTTCTCGATCGTCTCGTCGAAATCCGCGCCCTTCGCGACCGTCGCTTCGAACGGATAGAGATTGCAGACGAGCAGATCGATGCCCTCGATGCCGTGCGTCTTCATCGCGTCGGCATGATCCTTGTGATCGCGCAGCGCCAGCAATCCGCCATGGATTTTCGGATGCAGCGTCTTCACGCGGCCATCCATCATCTCCGGCGATTGCGTGACTTCGGAAACATCAATGACGGTGAGGCCCGCGTCGCGCAGCGTCTTCGCGCTTCCGCCGGTCGAAAGCAGAACGGTGCCGTGCTTCGCCAAGCCTCTGGCGAAATCGATCAGACCGGTCTTGTCGGAAACGGAAAGCAGCGCGCGGCGGATGGGGCGGAGCGTCATGGCGACTCGCGGGATATGTGGTGTCCGCGGGTCTTACTTCCTGATCCAGAAATAAAGAAGGGCCAAAACGACGCTGGCGATAAAGGCCTGTGTGAACGGGAGAAATACGTGGTGGTTGGCGATGTTGAAGGTCAAATCGCCGGGCAGGGGATCGATTCCCAGAAACGCGATCATGGGCAGCAGCGCGAGCGAACCCGCGAACAGAATGCTGAACATGATCAGCTTGCCGGTCATCGCGTCCCCCTCGCGGCGCTTATCGGCTGGCGACGAGCGTCAGCCTGGGGGGCGGGCTTTCCTCGGCGATGTCCGGGGCGTTCTGGTCTTCGATCGGCGCTGCGGCGATGGCTTCTTCCAGCGCGTCGGTTTCGACAGGCGTCATCATCATCCCGTTGTAACGCTCCAGCATTTGCAGGAAGGGCATGACGATAGGCATGGAATTGCGGGCCGTTGGCGTCTTCATGCGGAGAGTTTGACCGCGAAGGCTTAAGAAACCGGGCACCAGATATCAAAAAGGCGAACTTGTTGATTTACATATTGTTTTCCTTGTGGATGATGGCTGTTCATTGACCAACAAGGCCATAAATCTTGTACTTTGTAGGCATGACGCTGGACGAAGGGGCAACGATAGTCGGGCTAGGGCTGGTAATCGTTCCTGCCACCTTGAACGCCTTAAGGGTTCAGATGCCTAAGCCTGTACTTGTGGTGGCCCTTGTGATCGGCCTCGGCCTTATTGCATGGGGAGGGTACGGTATGTTTTTCCCGGACCGACCCGCAGCGTCCCCATCCCAGTCGGCCGCTTCGCAGTCAAGCCAATCTGTTACAGTCGGCGGCAGTGGGAATCGTGTCGGAACCTCGCAGGGCCAAACAGGTGGTCAAACGGCGGGATCAATAGATGAAAGCGGCGATGATAAGGCAGCGGCTCAACCTCATCGCCCTTAGCGCGGCTATTGCGTTCAGCACTGCGGCCCTTTGCGGGACTCAGACAGTCACTGTTCCCGGTCAAAATAACAACGTCGGAACGTCATCAGGACAGCGTGGCGGCCAGACAGCGGGCACCATCAACAATCATCGGCATATAACGATAAATGGAAACTGCAATGCAGTGGGCACGCGAAGCAAGGTAAACTGCTCGACTACGCTTTACATGACGGCCCCTAATGTAGGGACTCTAGTGCCTTCAAATCTTCCGGTTCCGCAGTTTGCTAAACCGTGCATCGATATGGCTCCGGGAGGAATTGCCGTCATATTCGGAGACAATGTTGGAACGACAACGCTCCAATCTCAAAATATTCTTCGGATGAATGGCGTAGTGCTGCTCGCCATAGGGCGGGCAAACAATCAGGTTGTGATCACAAAACTAAAGATATTCGATGAAGAAGGTCGAATCATCGCGAATGTGGACGAAGATGGGTTTTGGGTAACGCCGCTTGTCCGTATCAAACATCGTCCTAGTTCACTTGTTGTCTTTGATGAGCGGGACACCGAAGTGCTCAACATAAACTTCCTCAACCCAAAAACGGTTTCTATTTCCGGAGTTTTCAGAAACCCCTCGCAGCCGCCAGTCGTTGTAAGACCAGCGCCCGAAGGCACAGCGGACTTTAGGAATTGCTCGATAGACTCATATAAATCAATGTTTGCAGTTGATTATAATTTCAATAGCGGCGCTTCGCCGGTTTGGCCCTAGGATTTCCAGATCGCAAAGCGCGCTCAACCATAGCCAAGGTTTTGCGGGCGTTGACCCCGCGCCGCGCGTGACTATGATCCGCCCGCTTTTACCGGCCTTTTTCTCGTGCCCGAGTGGTGGAACTGGTAGACGCGCCGGACTCAAAATCCGGTACCGCAAGGTGTGTCGGTTCGATTCCGACCTCGGGCACCATCCTTCGCTCGCGCAGCGAGAGAAGGATGTCCGCCGAAGCCCTTTAGGGCGAAGGTGGACTGGTTGCCGCGAGCTACGGCTGGCAAGCCAGTCTTTGTTTTAGAAAACTACCTCAATCCGCATTGCGCCAGATGCCGTGGCCGAGATTCAGGTTCTCCGGATTGCCGCGCATCACGCGGCCGACACGTTCGAGATAGGCGTGCGCCCAGCGCTGGCACCAGGCGTCGAGCGGCTCGTTCTCTTGCGGATCGGGAAGGAATTCGAGCTCCATCACCGCGCGCCCGTCGCGCCACAGCGCGTGCCACCACACGGAGCGTGCTTTCAGTTTCCAGATGATGCGCGGCACCAGCGTTGAGAACGTGATCCTGCGGCCGAGGAAATCGAACGTGAGCGGTTGGTGCGTCTCGGGCGACTCTGCTGCAAAGCCGATGAGCGTGCCTTTGCGCAGCTCCGACATCATCTCGCGCAACGCAGCGCTGTTCTGTGAGGCAATACGCATCGGCGGCTGGCCCTCGACGACGGGATCGGGACCGGCATGGCCGAAGCCGCGATAGGGGCGGCCGCAATGCTGCAGATAGACGATGCTGCAGGCGAGCGGACCCATATGCGTGGTGGCGCACAGGCACGGCGTGTTCGGCGCAAGCGTGTCGAACGGCGTCTGCGCTGGCCAATCGATCAGCGCCTTGATTTCGGACACACGTTCGAACGCGCCGAGCCACCAGTCGCGCAGAAGATTGTCGGCGTTCTGACCCCAATAGAGGGATTCAAGCCATGCTTCCTGAGTCCAGATCGATTTGTCCGCGAGCTCCCACGCCCATTGCGCACGCGCATCCCAGATCGACGGCGGCGGCTTGCGCCCGCGGAAGGATTCCAGTTCCTGCGCCAGGCTGGGCGGAAGTTTCTTGGCGACGGCGGCGGAAAGCTTTCTGCCGTAGTCGCGCATCTCCTCGTCGCGCTTGGTCTGCAGGTTCAGGACATACAGATCGCGCAGCGTCGTCGTATCCTCGCCGCGCTCGGCGAGACTTTCCTCGAACGCCGCGATGGCTGCGTCCTTGTCGTGCGCGAGGCGCAGCGCGCGTCCGCGCGCACGGGCGTAACGAAACGCGACGTCGCCGGTCATCGGCTCATTGGCGCGTGTGCAATTCTTAAGCGCGACCGATGCCTCGACGTCGCGGCCTTCGCCAAGAAGCAGCTCGGCTTTCCACAGCCACGGCTCCGCCTGCGCCGGTGCGAGCACACAGGCGCCTTCGGAAAGCGTCATCGCGAGTGCGCGCTGCCCGTTTCGCAACAGCGCGAACACCCAGTCGCGGTAGATCGGGAGAAGTACCTTGGCGCCATCTTCAATGCTGCGCCTGATGTCGTCGGCTTCCGGCATGCGTCCGGCGGCCGCGAGCATTACGGCGCGACGCAGCTTGAATCCCTCGTTTTCCGGATCGAGTTCCAGCGCGCTATCGATCGAGGCGAGTGCGCCTTGCACATCGCCCGCCATGAGAGTGGCTTGCGCATGCAACGCGCGAAGCGGTGCGTGTTTCGGGAAACCGGGCAGGACCGAAGCAAGATGTCGTTCCGCTTCCTTCGCGCTGCCGAGATTGAGAAGTGTCTTTGCGAGATTGTTGTGCCCGCGCGGATTTCTTGGTGCCGCGGCAACGATGTCGCGGGCGAGCGCGAGCGAGTCGCCGCCGCGATCGAGGCGCTTCAGGAGCTGCGCTTCCAGCATGCGCTCTTCGAGTTTCGCATCGTCGCGCTCGGCCGCGCCGGCAATCGCGGTCAGCGCGTCCTTGAGTTTTCCGGATTGCATCAGCGATTTCGCGAGCGCCAAACGCCCGTCGGAATCGTCCACCCCGTCTTCAGCCACGCGCGTCCTGATACGCGGCCGCTGCATTGGACCGGACGGCCGCGCTTTTCGGATTGGCTTCGTGGTGCACGAAGATGCGCTCGATGGCTTCGACGATCTCGAGCCACTTCGTGAACGCACCTATGTCGGCGAGGTCGTTGGCGTCGGGCTGAAGCTTGGTCGACCAGCCGCCGCTCATGATGCGGCATTGCGAGCAATCGAGATCGGGCGTGCAGCATTTCGGATTCTGCTGCTTCAGATTGGAGCCGTAATAGTTCATGCCCGTAGTGATGCGCGAGCCGCAGTGATAGGCGAGACCGTTCTCGTCGATATCGTGCAGGCCGCCCGGCTTCGTCGACCAGTCATTGTAGGATTTGGAGTAGAGAACCGTTTCGGGGAATTCTTCCATCAGGTCGCGAACGGTGTGGCGCGCCTGTTTCAGGTCCTCGTCGGTGAACATCGGCGTGTCACCGGCCTGGCTGACCCGGAAGAATTTGTCGTCATTGGCATGGCCTTCGGCAAGTTTCGCGAGATAGGTCACCGTCGGCGAATAGAGATTGAAGGTCAGCGGCAGGCCGTTGTCGCGGCACATCTCGGCAATGGTGCGCACGCTGCCGAGGTTCCAGCGCGACAGGGTGTAGTAGACGAGTGCGCGCGGATCGCCGCGATAGTTCTTGAACGCCTTCTTGAAGACGCTGGCGCCGCGCATCTTGCGGTCGGTTTCGTCGTCGCCGCCCCACATGGAGATCGCGACACGATAGGGTACGGCGGGGTCGATCTTGACGGTGCCGTTGGTGCCGATGTTGCCGTATTGGAAGTGACGGCTCGCGGCGATCAGGCGTTCCTGCTCCAGCGCGGGTTCGGCGCCGACGAAGTAGGCGATGGAGACACCGCGCTTCGCCTCGGCGGCGAAGAAGTCTTCCCAGGCTTCGAGCGAGTCCTGCTCTTCGACAGGAATGCCGAGGCTGCCTTCGAAATAGTAGCAGCCTTCGCATTTCAGGTTGCAGCGCTGGGTGATTTCGTAGAACGACGGTTTGCGGAATACGCGCACGATCCGCTTCGCGTTTTCATACCGCTCGCGAACCGCGGGGTCGGACGCGCCGAACTCTGCGATGCGCCGGATCGCGGCGCGCGGGTCGAGCAAACCTACCGATGCGCTCATACTGATGTCGTTCCCCTGATACGCTATCGCCGATTGTACCCCAATCGGCCCGGCATCCCTACCACGAAATAGCCTAAACAAATCGGACGGCTCGGGCGCCGGTTCCGGAAAGTGAGAAACCCGCACCGGCTTTCGCCGATGCGGGCTCTCGCTTGACGGAATGCGACCCTATGGGGAGGGGCTTACCACGAGCCGCATGCCTCAAGTTCTGGGAGGCTTAGAGGCGGATCTCGCCGATAAAGCCGCCCGTGTAGGGGTTGATCTCGACGAACACGACCTTGCCGAAGCGGTTGTAGCTGCGGACGACGTAGTGGCCGCGATAGAAGTACGGGTCGCCGACGAAGCGGTTGTAGCCATGGCCGCGCAGCGTCACGAACACCCGGTCGCGACCGATGTAGTTCCGGTAACCCGGCTTCCAGTAACGGTCACGGTAACCGTCATGATCGTGGTGTTCCGCCCAGCTGCGGTCGGGACGGCCGTCGTGATCGCGGTCCATTGCCATCGCGCCCGTCGCGCCCACCAGGGTGAACGCAGCAACCGCGGCCATCAAAGTTTTCTTGATCAACATCTCTTTCTCCTGTTTCTTCAACTTCTCTTCGCGGAAGCGGTCCAACTGGAGCCGCCGTTCCATGTCGCGTAAGATGGCAAAGCGGTCCTGAACGCGTTCTGGACGGCGCGTTCATTCAAGGTTCATTTCGAGGACGGTAGAAACCCGGCATGCGTACCGGTGTAATTCCTTGGATTTTGGGCGCTTTCCTGCTTTTCGGAACAGGCGCGGCACAGGCGGCGGACTATTACGGGCCGCCGTCGCTGGAGCGCATCCTCCCGCAAATCCGTTCGCGTCATCCCGGAAAATTCTACGACGCGGAAGGTCCCTATCGCGGGCCTGACGGACAGTATCGCTATCGCCTGAAATGGATGACGCCGAACGGTCGCGTCGTGTGGTTCGACGCCGATGCGCGCACCGGACGCGTGCTGGGTCCCGACACCGAGATGCGCGGCGGTCCGGTTTTGCGGGAAGAGCGGCCGCGCGACTATTTCGAAGACGATCGTCGCTTCAATCGCGGCGGCCGCTGGCCGCGCGAAGATCGCCCACGCGGCCATCGCAGATAGGATTTTCATGCGTCTCCTGCTTGTCGAAGACGATCGCGATCTGCAGCGCCTTCTGAAGAAAGCGCTGACCGAAGCCGGCTATGTCGTCGATACGGCGAGCGACGGCGAGGAAGGTCACTTCCTCGGCGACACCGAACCCTACGATGCGGCGATCCTCGATCTCGGCCTGCCGAAGCTCGATGGCGTGCGCGTGCTGGAGAAGTGGCGCAAGGACGGACGCAGCATGCCGGTCCTGATCCTCACCGCGCGCGACCGCTGGAGCGACACGGTCGCGGGCTTCGACGCCGGCGCAGACGATTACCTCGCCAAGCCGTTCTATACGGAAGAGTTGCTCGCACGCGTGCGTGCGTTGCTGCGCCGTGCGGCCGGTTTTGCGACCTCGGAAATCGAGATCGGCAAGCTTCACATCGATACCCGCGCCAGCCGCGTGACGATGGACGGCAACCCGGTGAAACTGACATCGCTCGAATACCGCCTGCTCGCCTATCTCGCCCATCACCGCGGCAAGGTGGTGTCGCGCACCGAACTGGTGGAGCATCTGTACGATCAGGATTTCGACCGCGACTCGAATACAATCGAGGTCTTCGTCGGACGGTTGCGAAAGAAGCTGGACCCCAATCTCATTCAAACGGTGCGCGGCCTTGGCTATTGCCTCGAAGTTCCGGACGCTGGCGGCAAAGATCGCGCCCAGGCTTGATTCACTCGCCGCGCGGCTGATCGCGGCGGCCGTGATCTGGACCGCGTTCGGTCTGGTGGTCGGCGGCTTCTTCCTGTCCAACACCTTCCGTTCGTCCGTGCAGGACAATTTCGACACCACGTTGCAGGTCGATCTCGACGGCATGATCGCAGCCGCAGAGCCCGATCCGCAGGGCGGCGTGGCGCTGGAAGAGCGCTTCCTCAATCGCCGGTTCGAGCGCGTGTACTCAGGCCTCTACTGGCAGATCACGCCGCTCGATCCTGGACAGAAGGATGTGCAGATATCGCATTCGCTGTTCGACCGCTCGATCCATATCGAGAAGCCGCGCAAGGACGGAAACCAGATCTGGGGCTATGCGGACGGCCCGGATGGGCAACGGCTGCGCGTGCTGACGGAACGTGTCGAGTTTCCGATCACGTCGACGCCGCAGCCCGACGACAATCGCGCTTACACGTTCCTTGTCGCGGGCGACACGAAGGACGTCGAAGCGGAGATCAACGATTTCAACGGCACGCTGATCTGGGCGTTCGTGCTGCTGGGCGTCGGGCTCATCATCGCGATCTTCCTGCAGGTGCGTCTCGGACTGCTGCCATTGCGGCGTGTGCGGGATTCGCTGGCGCGCATCCGTGACGGCAAGGTGCGAAGGCTGGAGGGGCGGTTTCCGGCGGAGATCGCGCCGCTTGCCGGCGAGTTGAACAGCCTCATCCAGCACAGTGAGGAAGTCGTCGGCCGCGCCCGCACGCATGTAGCCAACCTCGCGCATTTTCTGAAGACGCCGCTGACGGTTCTCTCCAGCGAAGCCGAAGCGCAACCCGGGCCGCTCGCCGATGCGGTGCGGCGGCAGGTCGATTCCATGCGCCGCCAGGTCGACCACTATCTCGCCCGCGGCCGCGCGGCCGGTTCGCTTGACGTGCTCGGCAACCGCGCGAAGGTGAAATCCGTGCTCGACGATCTCGCGCGCGTGCTTGAGCAGATTCACGAGCGGCGCGGCATCGAGATCGACGTCGAATGTCCATCGGCGTTGTTCTTCCGCGGCGACCGCCAGGACCTCGAGGAGATGGCGGGCAATCTGATCGACAACGCCTGCAAATGGGCGAAGCGCAGCGTCGCCGTGCGCGCGACGGCGGAGACCGGGTCGTGGTGGCAGCTTGTGATAGAAGACGACGGCCCCGGCCTCGCGCCCGAAGACCGCGTGCGCGTGCTGGAACGTGGCGAAAGGCTCGATGAGAGCGTTCCCGGCTCCGGCCTCGGTTTGTCGATTGTGGAGGATATTGCCAGGCTTTATGGCGGTTCCCTGGAACTGGGGACTTCGTCCTTGGGCGGATTATCGGCCCGGCTGCGCCTTCCTGCCATAATGTGACAACGCGGCGTTAACAGGACCGCGCTATCATCGGCGATGGGAATGCCTTGAAACTAATACGCAAAAACACATGCTGACGCCGAAGACATCAGCGCTGTTGCAGTCTTTCCTGCGTGCCCTGCCGCAGTCCGCGGCGGCGCGCCTGGTGAAGGCTGTCGAGGTCGATCGCCTGCAGGGCGGAAAAATCCTGCCGCATGACACGATCCTCGGCGCGCTGCGCCCGGCGCTTTCTGTGCGGACGGAGCGTACACCGACGCCGTTGCGTCTGTTCTGTACGCCGTTCGAAGATTTGTTGGTGCAGGCGCAGCCGCGCGAGAAGCAGAGGGGTCGCATTGCGCGCGCGAGCATCCCGCTGGTGTGGCGCTGGCTGCGCGAAACGCTGATCATCGACGGCGCCGATCTCTATGCATCGGAAATCAAACGCCTCGTGCTTGCCGGCCGCTTCGACGAAAGCGCCGCGCGCGCGAGCGAGTTCTGGACCTTCGCCTCTCAGGAGATGCGCAAGGCGATCGACACGAACCGCGCCATGGTGCGTGTGGCGCTGCAAAGCGATGTCGCTGTCGCTGACGCAGAAGAGATGGCTTTGCTGCTCTCCGCCGGCGCGGATGTGGTCGCGATCCAGAAGCTTCTGCCGAAGCCCGTGCCGCAACTGAACGACGAATTGCTCCACGCGTTGCGGGAGATTCACGACCATGTGGCCGCAACGCAGCCGGACGTCGCGCCTTACGTCGCCGTGATCGCGATGAACCGGCTTGAGCATCCGTGGGAAGCGCTGAAACTGCCGCAACTCGTCACCAACCAGACGCAGGACACGCTCATCAGCCTCACCGATATGGGGCTGGTCGGCGACGTGCTGCTCGCCAGGATCGAATTTCACGGCAACGCGGTGCGCGCCACGCGGCATCCCGTGTTCGACGCCGACGAAGTCGTCGAACACCTGGCACATTTCACCGAACTCTCGAGCCGCATCGTCAAGGAAATCGAGATGCGCCGCGACGGCAAATGGGGCAAGCGCCTTCTCGCCGACCGCGCCGCCGTCGCCGAAACGATGGACGGCCTGATGGAGCGCGCACCGAAAGAGGTGCTGGCCATGTTGCCGATCCACAAGAGCGGTAGCTATGGCGGTGGTCCGCTCTGCGCCGATCTGTCGAAGCCGGTGGATGCGGAAAAGTCGGAGCGCGGCATGCGCTACGGCAAGCTGCTTGTCGGCAGTTCGCGCTATGCGACGGCGGGTTCGTTCGCCGCCAGCCACAAGACCGCGCTGGATGACGTGAACCAGCATCTGCTGGGCTACAACGAAGACCTCATCAAGGAAATGCGCGTGCCGGAAGGCGAGCGCCAGCCCGGCACCGAACACCAGTTCGAACTCGCCGCCGAACTCACCGCGCTGATCTTCACTGCGGAAGAAGCCGAACATCTCCGCCGCCGCGCGCGCGCGGCAACGGCGCCCGCTGTCGCGGCCTAGATCGCGCCTTCCTGCTTCAGGGCATTGATCTCTGCGGACGAATAGCCGAGTTCGTGCAGCACCTGATCGGTGTGCTCGCCGAGGACGGGCGGACGGTCGCGCACCTCGCCCGGTGTGCCGTGGAGTTTGACGGGCGTTGCCGCGACGGGGGCTTTGCCGATGCCGGGGAAGTCGACCTCGGTGAAGAAGCCCCCCTGTTTCACATGCGGATCGTCGAGCGTTTCGCGCGGGCGGTAGATAGGGCCAGCCGGCACGCGCGCCGCTTCGAACTGCGCGATGGCGTCGGCGCTTGTGCGTTCGGCGACCCATTGGCCGACGCGTTCGCTGATGATCTCGCCATGATCGCCGCGGGACTTGTCGCTGGCGAAACGCGGATCGTTCAGCCACTCGGTCGCGCCGATCAGTTTCGCGGCGCGGCGGAACAGCGGATCGCCATTCACCGCGACGGTGATCCATCCGTCTTTCGCTTTGTAGATGTCCGACGGTCCCGCGGTCTGGCTGCGGTTGAGAGTCGGCTGGCGATCGATCTTGAGAACTTCTTCTTCGATCAGAGTCGGTGAGAAGTAGGTGAGTGCAGTGCGCAGCAAGGCGCCTTCGACCATCTGACCGAGTCCGGTCGTCTCACGTGCGCGCAATGCGGCAGAGACTCCGAGCGCAAGCAACGACGCCGTTCCGAAATCGACCCAGGGCGCTGCGGCGCGCACGGGCTGCTCCGGCGTGCCGGCGAACCACACCGCGCCCGACATTGCCTGTGCCACGCCGTCGAAGCCGACGCGCGTGGAATACGGACCTTCCATGCCGAACGCGCTCACGACCGCGAGCACCGCGCGCGGGTTGATCGCCGACACGCTCTCCCAATCGAGGCCCATCGCTTTCAGCGTCTCGGCCGGAAGATTGGCGACGACGACATCGGCGCTGCGCACCAGCCGCTTCACGACATCGCGGCCAGCCTCGGACATCGGATCGAGGGTGAGGCTCTTCTTGTTCCTGTTCATCTGCAGGAACATGGCGCCTTCGCGCGGCGTGCCGTCGTCGTTTTCCGCCAGCGACACCAGCGTGCGGTCTTCGCGGCCGTCGCGTTTTTCCACACGGATCACCTCGGCACCGAGATCGCCCAGCAACGCCGCGCAGAACGGGCCCGCGATATAGCGTCCGAAATCGATCACACGAATGCCATCAAACGGTCCCGGCATGGACGAACCTCTTGGTTGTGCTAGAGTAACTGGGCGGGGCTTGAGCCGGATTATACCGGGCTGTTGGAGTAATGCATGGCCCCTCGCAAGGCTTTCGAGAATTTGAATCGGATCACCGGCCTGGCGCCGTTGAGCGCGCCGGAATTCATCGGGGCCGATCCGATCGTGCCGACGCCGTTTCATGTCGGCGAGGCTGCCGCAGCGGCACTTGGATTCTCGGCGTCGACGGCGGCGGAGATCTGGCGTCTCCGCGGCGGCGAGCGGCAGGACATTTCGATCGATCTGAGGGCGGCCGCGGCGTCGCTGATGTCGTTCGGGTTTGTGCGCCGGGACGGCAAGGGCTTTGAGCGTCCCGCAGCCAATGCGCCAACGGTGGGGCTCTATCGCTGCGGCGACGGACGCTGGATTTATCTTCATGGCGGCTTCCCGAGCCAGTATTTGCGCATGCTCGATCTGCTCAATGCGCAGAACACGCGCGACTCCATTGCGCATGCGACGGCGAAGTGGAACGCGTTCGCGCTTGAGGAAGCCATCGCCTATCTGAATTTCTGCGGCGCGGTCGTGCGCACGGCGGAGGAATGGAAAGAGAGTCCGCAGGGCCGCGCGCTCGCGAACACGCCGCCGATCGTGCTGAAGAAAATCGGCGAAGCGCCGCCGCTGCGTCTGGGCGATGCGCGCAACCCGCTCGACAATGTGCGCGTCCTCGATCTGACGCGCGTGCTTGCGGGCCCGAGCTGCGGGCGCACGCTCGCGTCCTATGGCGCCGATGTGCTGCATGTCCGTGCCGAGCGTCTCGACACCATCGAGATGTTCGATCTCGACACCGGGCAGGGCAAACGCTCGACGTTTCTCGATCTCGTGAAGCCTGCGGATGCGGAGACGCTGCGCCGTCTGGTGCGCGACGCGCATGTGTTCGTGGATTCGTATCGCCCCGGCGCGCTTGCGAAGCACGGCTTCACACCGGCAGCGCTCGCCCATATCGCGCGCGGCATCACCTATGTGTCCGTGTCCTGTTACGGCAGTGAAGGGCCGTGGGCAGAGCGGCGCGGCTGGGAACAGCTCGCCCAATCGGCGACCGGTCTCGCGCAGGAGCAGGGTGCGTTCACGGCACAGCGCAAAGGCGCGCGCGATCCGGAGCCCGAACTGATCCCGGCGGCGGCATTCGACTACATCACCGGCTATCTTGCGGCGGCGGGTGCGGCGGCGGCGTTGCTGCGGCGTATCCGCGAAGGCGGAAGCTGGCACGTGCAGGTGTCGCTCTGCGCGACGGCGCAATGGCTGCTGTCGCTCGGCAGGATCGACGCCAAGCAGGTGCCGCAGAGCTGGTCGCCGGGCGAAGGACTCGACCGCTATCTCAAGTCATGCCAAACGAGCGGCGGGCGCCTCGATTTCCTGGGACCCGTCGTGCAGATGTCGAAGACGCAACCCGCGTGGCTGTGTCCGCCGCCTGTGCCGGGTTCGGACGCGGCGCGCTGGAACGATCTGCGCGAGGACATGCATGCCGCTTAAGAACAATCCGCTGAAGCTCAATCCGCTCCAGCTGCGCACGCTTACACTCCTGCAAGCCATTGCGAACATTCCGGGCGGCGCGGCGCCGGTCGGCGATGGCGAGATGGCGATCTCGCAATTTCCCGGCGCGCATGGCGACCATTTCCATCTCGGTGACGCGGTTGTTGCGGGCAAGGATGCGACCGGTCTTGCCAATGAGGCGGTATGGAACGCACTCGCGCGCAAGGGCCTGGCGCGTTC
>DATJUS010000076.1:0-3547 GCA_035502175.1 Rhizomicrobium sp. | reverse complement strand
GGTCTCGCGCATGATCTTGAGCCGCGCCTTCGCCGTCTCGCCGAGCGGCCCGTGATAGACGAGCAGGCAGCTCGATTTCGCGGCGCCACGGCCAACGCGCCCACGCAACTGATGCAACTGCGCAAGGCCGAAACGCTCAGCATGTTCGACCACCATGATCGTGGCTTCGGGCACATCGACGCCAACTTCGATCACTGTCGTGGCGACGAGAACGGAGAGTTCACCCGCTTTGAACTGCGCCATCGCGGCGTCGCGTTCGGCCGCTTTCATCTTGCCGTGGACGAGGCCGACCTTTGGCCCGAGCGTCTGTTTCAATTCGCGCGCGCGATCCTCTGCGGCGGCGAGATCGATGAATTCGGATTCCTCGACAAGCGGACACACCCAATAGGCGCGCGCACCTTTTTGAATCGCGGTACGCAAATGGCCAACGACTTCATCCAACCGCTTGTCATCGACAAGACGGGTTTCAACAGGCTTTCTACCCGGCGGACGGCCCGTGAGCCGCGACACATCCATGTCGCCATAGGCGGTGAGCGCGAGCGTGCGCGGGATCGGGGTCGCGGTCATCACCAGCACATCGGCGGGCCGCGCTCCTTTGCCCTGAAGCTTCATGCGCTGATGCACGCCGAAGCGATGCTGTTCATCGACGACGGCAAGGGCGAGGTCCTTGAATGCGACATCTTCGGAGAACAGCGCATGCGTACCGACGAGAATATCGATGTCGCCGTTTGCGAGCGCCGTGAGAGTCTGATCGCGCGTCGGTCCGCGTTCACGCCCGGTAAGGATCGCCATGCGCACACCGGCCGCTTTCGCGAGCGGTTCGAGCGACGCCATATGTTGTCTGCAGAGGATTTCCGTCGGCGCCATCAACGCCCCCTGCGATCCCGCTTCGACCGCATCGAGCAGCGCCATCATCGCGACGACGGTCTTGCCCGCGCCGACATCGCCCTGAAGCAACCGCAACATCCGCGACGGCGCGGCCATGTCGGCCTCGATCTCGGCGAGCGATTGTTTCTGCGGATCGGTGAGGGTGAAGGGCAGGGCTACGGTGGCTTTCGCCTTGAGTCGCCCGTCGCCTTTGATCGTGCGCCCCTTCTGTCCACGCATCTGCGCGCGGATCATTAGCAGCGCGAGCTGGTTCGCGAGCAATTCGTCATAGGCGAGACGCTGGCGTGTCGTGGTTTCTGGCGACAGATCGGCTTCATGTGCTGGGTTGTGTGCGGCGCTGAGCGCTTCGCCGAAAGTCGTCCAACCACGCGCCTTTTGAAACGACGCATCCTGCCACTCAGGCATAATGGGCACTTTCTCGAGCGCGGCACGGATCGCCTTCGACAGCGACTTCGCCGGCAGGCCCTCGGTCAGTGCGTAGACCGCTTCATGTTGCGGCAGGTCTTTCTCCTGTCCGGGCGCGACGATGAAGTCGGGATGCGCCATCTGCAGTTTGTCTTTGAACTTGTCGATGCGGCCGCTGACGATGCGCTTTTCGCCCTCGGGCAATGTCTTCTGCAGATAGTCCGCATGGGCGTGGAAGAACACGAGTTCGATGGTCGCCGTGTCGTCGGAGCAGCGCACCCTGTAAGGCTGCCGTCGATCGCGCGGCGGAAAATGGTCGAGCACGTTCAAGGTCACGGTCGCGATGCGGCCGGGTTCGGCCTCGATCAATCGCGGACGATAGGAACGGTCGATCACACCGCTCGGCAGATCGAAAATCAGGTCGAGCAGCCGCGTGCCGGCGACGCGCGCGATCAGCTTCTCGATGCGCGGGCCAACGCCCGGCAACGAGCGGATCTCGCCGAAGAGTGGAAACAGAATCGCGGGCCGCATCTCGCGGGCACATTATGGGGCGGGCGAGTTGTTCTCAACGCACCGGGGCGCTATATCGCGGCCATGACCGGACCTGAAAAAGGCGGCTCTTCGGAGGCCCGCCGCAAACAGCTATTGTTCCGTGCCAAGCGGCGCGGGTTCAAGGAGGTCGATCTGATCTTCGGGACGTTCGCGGATGCCGAACTGGATGGTATGAGCGAGACCGAACTCGATCAGTTCGAGGCGCTGCTCGCCGCGCCCGATCAGGAAGTTTACGAATGGCTGCGCGGCCATGCGCCGGCGCCGAAGGAATTCGATACTGCGTTGTTCACCCGCATGAAGGCGCTTTGCGCGCGCAAGAACCCCACGTGGAACGTCTAGATTACATCGCGAAGCATGAAGGCCGGTTCGCCGTCACCGGTGTGCCGGGCGGCTACGATTCCTATCTCGCCGCCGAGGCTGCGAAGCGGCGTAACGGCCTTGTCGTGTTCGTCGCTGGCGACGACATGCAGGCGGCGGCGATCAGCGATGGTGTGCGCTTCTTCGCACCAGATGTGCAGGTGCTGTCGTTTCCGGCGTGGGACTGTCTGCCCTATGACCGCGTCTCGCCGAAGTCGGATACCGAGAGCGAGCGGCTCGCGACATTGGCGGCGCTCGCACAACGCGAGAAAGATTCCGGTCCCGCCGTCGTCGTGACGGTGATCAACGCGATCCTGCAACGCGTCCCGCCGCGCGAGGCGATCGAAGGCGCGAGCTTCTTTGCGAAGACGGGAGCTACCGTCGGCTACGACAAGCTCGCCGCGTTTCTGGCCGCCAACGGTTATGTGAACGCGAGCACGGTGCGCGAGCCCGGTGACTTTGCGTTGCGCGGCGGTATTGTCGATCTGTGGCCGCCGGGAAGCGAACAGCCGCTGCGTCTCGATTTCTTCGGGCAGGAGCTGGATGCGATCCGACGCTTCGATGCGGAAACACAATTGTCGGCGGACAAGACCGACTCCGTCGAGCTGTTGCCCGCGAGCGAAGCGCCGCTGGATCCCGCGTCGATCAGCCGTTTCCGCAGCGGCTATGTCGCGCGCTTCGGTCCCGCGACCAGCGACGATCCGCTGTATGAATCGGTGAGCGCGGGCCGCAAGCAGCAGGGCATGGAGCACTGGCTGCCGCTGTTCCATGATCATCTCGACACGCTGTTCGATTTCGTACCCGACGCGCTGATCCTGCTCGCGCATCAGACGGAAGAAGCGAAGACCGCGCGGCTCGAATTGATCGCGGACTATTACGATACGCGCCGGGAGATGCTGGTCGCGAAGGGTGACGACAAGCCGGTGATCAAGGCGCCGCCGTACAAACCGCTGCCGCCGGATGCGCTGTATCTGACCGACAAGGAATGGGCCGCGTCGCTCTCCTATCACAGGGTGCGCGATCTTTCGCCGTTCCAGGCGCCGGAGTCGATGAAATCCGTCGATGCCGGCGGACGCACGGGCCGCGATTTCGCGCCGGAACGTCAGCAGACCGGCACCAATGTGTTCGAGGTCGCGGCGCAGCATGTGAAGGCGCTGCAGGCCTCGGGCAAGCGCGCGCTGATCGCGTCGTGGAGCGAAGGCTCGGCAGAGCGCATGGGCGGCGTGCTGTCCGATCACGGATTGCCTGCGATCCGGCGTGTGAAGGATTGGCCGGACGCACTGAAGCTCGACAAGAGCGCTGCCGGCATCACGTGTCTGGAGATCGAGCACGGCTTCGAGACGCC
>DATJUS010000075.1:0-57567 GCA_035502175.1 Rhizomicrobium sp. | reverse complement strand
GCGTATGAGAATTACCGCGCCTGCCTGCGCAACGATCCCAAAAGCGTGGCGAATTTCGAATTCGCCCAGCGCGAAAAGATCATTCTGAAAGAGGAACGCCGCTTCCTGAAACAGATAACGGCAGCCTGAGCCCCAAATAGCGAACTGCCGAAGGCGTTGGGGCGCCTCCGGCAGCTGCATCGTCAACGGGCAATCACAACTCAGTGGTCGCCGTTGTCGTCCCCGTCGTCCCCGGCGGAAGGCGCTTCGTCGTCGCCATGGCGCTCGACGCGTTCGATCTCGATGCGATGCTGCGCTTCCTGCGCGCGCCGCATGGCGGCATCGATCTTCGGCTGCGCGTCGTGGAGCGCCTTCATCACCTTCTCGCTGATATGCGCTTCGGCGATGGCGCGGCGGATTTCCGGTTTGGCCTCGGCCATCGCGCGATTGATCTCGGCGCGGATGCGCGGCTCGGCCTCGCGCATCGCGAGGGCGACCTTCTCCTGGATCTTCGCATCGGCAAGCGCCTTGTCGATCTCCGGCTGGATGCGGCGGACTTCGACTTCGGCACGGCGCGCTTCGTCGCGGGCATGCGCGATCTCCGCACGATCCGCAGGCGTCAGCTGAACCGAACGCGTGACGTGACGATGACCGTCCTTGTCGCGCCACACGCGGACCTTCACGACCTTGTCGCCCTTCACATCGGCGTCTTCGTCATTGTCGATTTCGGCGTTCGCGTCCTCATCGTCCTCGTTCGCGGCGACAGGCGGGAGCGGCGGCAGCGGCGGTACCGCGGCATGGGCGGCCGGCGGTGCGGGCGGAGCCGGAGGCGCCGGCGGCACATCGGGTGTGGATTCACTCGCCTCGACATTCTGCACGACATGCACGTGATGATGATGCGGTGCAGACGGCGCCGGCGGGGCGGGAGGCGCAGGCGGCACATCGGGAATAGACGGAGACATATCGACCGGCGGCAACTCGGCGGGTGCTGCGGCGGGCGCGGGCGGCGGTGGCGGGACGTCCTGCGCTTCGACGACATCGGGGCGCGCGAGCGCAAGCGCAGCGGTGGCGACGGCGCCCAGCAAGGCGATCTTCAAGGCATCCATGGGTGTTACTCCCTTTCGCAAGGTGTTGGGTGCAAGAACGGATTTCACGCGCGCTTCGAGCGAGGTTGGCGCGGCCATCGCCACGCCGGTGAGCGCGCGGCGTCCGCGGAATTCGGAGGCGAGTTGAACGAGTTCGCCGGCATAGGTGGATTGTTTCACGCCCGAGGCGATTACCGCATCGTCGGCCGATATCTCCGCCTCGCAACGCAGCGCACGCGCGCCAATCCACATCAGCGGGTTTGGCCAGTACATGGCGCAGGCGATGAGCGACAGCATCTGCGTGAGGCAATCCCGACGGCGGATATGCGCCAGCTCGTGCAGCAGCACGGCCTGCAGCCGCGCGCGCGGCCAGGTGAGCGAATTCTTCGGCAGCAGGATCACGGGACGGAAGATGCCCCATGCCATCGGGCCGTCTTCGCGCAGCGACAGGCGCAATTCGCATTCGCGGCCGGCGGATTCGATGCGTGGGAAGTCTTCGGAGGCGAGCGCGTGCGGGCGGCTGCGGCGGCGCAGAAGCTCAAGACCGAGCATCGCGGTCGAGAACCGCATCATCGCGAACACAAACCCGGCAAACCAGATCGCGAACAGGACCAGCGCAATGTTGCGCGTCTCGGTGTACCAGGGTGGCGATGCCGGCGCGGGGGCAAGAACGAGCGCCGGCTCGGGCGTCGTTTCCGGGCTTGCAGCGCCGGGGATATCGGCCGCGACAGGGGCCGTGTATTCGACGTAGGACGGCACGGTTTGCGCCGGCGCGTCAATCTTGCGTTCGATGGCGATACCCGCCGGCGTGACCATCGCGACCACCGGCAGAACCAGCAATACGCCGAACGCCGTGAGCCACGCGAAATGGCGCGCGCTCGCGGTCTTCAGGAATTGCGATGCGATCCATGCCAGCGACAGCAGCAACGCCGACGCCGCGAAACATTCGCCTGCGAACAGAAGCGCGCGAATGGCAAACAGGTTGCTCATCGTCCTTCCTCCCTCGCCTTGTCGATCATCTGCGCCAGACGGTCGAGAACGTCGGGCGCGACGTCTTCCTGGTCGAGCAGCGCCGCGACGACGCCTTCGACCGAATTGCCATAGAACGTGGTGAGCACGGTCTCGATCGCACGGCGGCCCATCTGCGCGCGGCTGACCAGCGGCTCGTAGATGTAGCGCGCGCCGTCGCTCTCGTGCCGCACATGACCTTTCTTCTCCAGAATGGTCAGCAGCGTGCGGATTGCGGTGTACGTCGGCGGATTGGGAATCTGTTCGAGGATCTGCGCGGCGGACGCTTTGCCCAGCTTGTAGAGCGCATCCATGATCTCGCGCTCGCGGCGGCTGAAACCGTCCTTGGCCGAAGCATCCTTGCGCGGGGCTTTGCGTCGCGTCATGCCAAAAAATTGGCACGATGGAACAAGCTTGTCAATTCAGGCGAAAATGAAGCTTGCGTTATCTGCTAGTGCGAAAGCCGAATAGCGCGCGGACGTTTACTCTTCCGCGGACGCCGTCCGGGGCATCCAGGCGTTGGCGCGCTTGCGCGCCTCCACGCGTTGCGGCCCGGTCAGCGTCTTGTCGAGGCGCGCGAGCAGATCGTCCGGCAGGTCCTTGAGGCCGAAACTGTAGCGCGTGGGGTTGGCCTTGTAGAGCAGCGCCCATTTCTGCGCCTCGACCGGATCGCTCGGATTGGCGTCGAGAAGAAGCGTGACAGCGCGCGATTGCGCGCGCGCCAAACCGGCATCGGCGGCCGACACGATCCATTGGGTCGCTTCTTTCCTCATGTCGTCTGCATGCGCCTTGTCGACGGCAGCGAGATCGAGAAGGCAAAGACCGAGGTTGAACTGCGCGATCTCGGACGCGCCACCATTGTCGATGATGCCGCGCAGCAGCGGCAGGGCCTGATCGCATTTGCCCTTGAGACGCAGATCCTCCGCGCGCGAGCCGGCATCGATGCTCACGGGATGGGCCACGTCATCATGCGGCATGTCGTGGGGAGAGCCGTACTGCTCCTCCCCGCCGTGACTGCCGATGCCGGCGCCGCCATATCCACCCGCTTGCGCATGCGCGGGCAACACGAAAGCCGCCGTCAGAAAGGCCACACCGGCCATGCACTTCAAGATATTCATCGCTGCCATCCCGCCGCTAGTTGCCCGGCCCGTTCGTGGACGGCGTCCAGGCGAAGGCGCGCGCTTTCGCCTCCGCACGCTTCGCGCCCGTGACCGCCGTGTTCAACCGGGCCATCACGTCCGGCGGCAAATCCGGCAACCCCAGGGAAATCCGCATGCCATTGTCATGATAGACAAGCGCCCATTTCTCCGCCTCTACCGGATCGGCGACGACGCCCGTCCCGTCGAGATAGAGCCCTACGGCCGCAGCCTGCGCTCTTCCAAAGCCCGAATTCGCCGCCATCAGGATATAGTCCGCGCCTTCCTTGCGTTGCGCGGCAGGGTGCTGCGGGTCTTTCGCTGCAAGATCGATCAGGCAGAGGCCGAGATTGTATTGCGAGATTTCGTAGCCATCGGAACTGTTGGCAAGATTGCGAAGGATCGGCAGGGCCTCGTCGCACTTTCCCTTCTTGCGCAGTTCTTCCGCGACCGTCTCCGGATCGTTCCACACCTTCGACTCATGCATGCGCGGGTCGTAGGTGCCCTGGTTATGCATGCCGCCGGTGTAGTCGTCATAGCTCCCACCGCCGGCGCCCATCTGCGCCAAGGCGGGGCTCGCAATGCCAAGCGCGCCCACTACCACTGCAATGCCGAAACCCGTTCTCATCCGATCCGTCCCAAGCGTACCGCAGCCATTTTAGCATAACTCTCGGGGCAGATTGACCGCCGAAATTCCTTACATTGTCGCAATGGCCAGGCCGCGCGAAAGGGATACTCCTGCCACCGGCTTGTCAGCAGTCTGGCAGCAGGTGGGCTGCAAAAGGGGCGCCGGCTCCTTATATTGGCGCCATGGCGCACAACAACGGCATGGTTCCCAAGCGCGGGCGGAAAGGACTGTCCGAGAACGCGGCGAAATTCCGCGCGGCGGTCGACAAGGTCGCGGTCGAGCCGGCCGGTACGGCCTACGATCCGGGCCCGCCGGAGAACAATGACTCGCTGATCGCGCCGCCCGGCGCTATCGGCAATCTGCCGCTGCATGGCGCGACGGGCGCGGAGCTCGCCGGCTTTGTGCCGCATCGTCCGGTGCGCCCGGAGAAATCCGAAGGCGGCATCAAGTTTCAGCTCGTGAGTGAATACGAACCGGCCGGCGACCAGCCGACCGCGATCAGGGAACTGGTCGGCGGCATCCGCGAGGACGAACGCGATCAGGTTCTCCTCGGCGTCACCGGCTCCGGAAAGACGTTCACGATGGCCAAGGTGATCGAGGCGGTGCAGCGCCCTGCCCTGATCCTCGCGCCGAACAAGACACTGGCGGCACAGCTTTACGCCGAGATGAAGCAGTTCTTCCCGCACAACGCTGTCGAATATTTCGTCTCCTACTACGACTACTACCAGCCCGAAGCCTACATCCCACGCAGCGACACCTATATCGAGAAAGACTCGTCGGTGAACGAGGAGATCGACCGCATGCGCCATTCGGCGACGCGCGCGATCCTGGAGCGCGACGACGTCATCATCGTGGCCTCGGTGTCGTGCATCTACGGCATCGGAGCGGTGGAGACGTATAGCGGCACAGCCGTGTCGATGCAGCGCGGGCACAAGGTCGATCGGCAGGCGGCCATCGCCAATCTGGTCGCGCTGCAATACCGCCGCAACGACGACAACTTCACGCGCGGCGCGTTCCGTGTGCGCGGCGATGTCATCGATATCTTCCCCGCGCATTTGGAAGACCGCGCCTGGCGCGTGGAGCTGTTCGGCGATGTGGTGGATTCGATCGTCGAGTTCGATCCGCTGACCGGCAAGAAGATGGGGATGCTGGATTCGATCAAGGTCTATGCGAACTCGCATTACGTGACGCCGCGCCCGACATTGCAGCAGGCGATGAAGGGCATCAAGGAAGAGCTGCGTCTGCGGCTCGACGATTTCCGAAAGAACGGCAAGCTGCTCGAAGCGCAGCGCCTGGAACAGCGCACGACTTTCGACATGGAGATGATCGAGGCGACGGGGTCGTGCGCGGGTATCGAGAATTATTCGCGCTGGCTCACCGGCCGCAAGCCCGGCGAACCGCCGCCGACCCTGTTCGAATATCTCCCCGACGATGCGCTGGTGTTCGCCGACGAAAGCCATGTCAGCGTGCCGCAGATCGGCGGCATGTATCGCGGCGACTATCGCCGCAAGGCGACGCTGTCCGAATATGGATTCCGCCTGCCGTCCTGCATCGACAACCGCCCGCTCAAATTCGAGGAGTGGGATGCGATGCGGCCGCAGACCGTCTACGTCTCTGCGACGCCGGGGCCGTGGGAGATGGAGCGCACCGGCGGCGTGTTCGCCGAACAGGTCATTCGCCCGACGGGCCTGATCGATCCGCCAGTCGAAATCCGACCGGTGGAATCGCAAGTCGATGATCTCATCGCGGAGTGCCGCGATATCGCGAAGAAGGGCTATCGCGCGCTGGTCACGACACTGACCAAGAAGATGGCGGAAGACCTCACCGAATACATGCACGAACAGGGCATTCGCGTGCGTTACATGCACAGCGATGTGGAGACTTTGGAGCGCATCGAGATCATCCGCGACCTGCGCCTCGGGGCGTTCGACGTGCTGATCGGCATCAACCTTTTGCGCGAAGGACTCGACATTCCGGAATGCGCGCTGGTCGCGATTCTCGATGCCGATAAGGAAGGCTTCCTGCGCAGTGAGACGTCGCTGATCCAGACCATTGGCCGCGCCGCACGCAACGTCGACGGCAAAGTCATCCTCTACGCCGATCACATCACCGGCTCGATGGAGCGCGCGATGGCGGAGACCACGCGCCGCCGCGACAAGCAGAAAGCCTACAACGAGGCCAACGGCATCACGCCGCAAAGCGTGAAGAAGAACATCGCCGATATCATGGGCTCGATGTATGAGCGCGATCACGTGATGGTGGACACCGGCGCGGGCTTCGCCGAGGGCGACAAGGAATTCATCGGCCACAACATCAAGGCGCACCTCGCCGATCTCGAAAAACGCATGCGTGCCGCCGCCGCCGATCTGGAGTTCGAGGAAGCCGGCCGCCTGCGTGACGAAATCAAGCGCCTGCAGGCTGTCGAGCTCACCATCGCCGACGATCCGTTTGCCCGCCAAAGCGAAGTCGATCGTGCTGTCGATGACGCGTTCCTCTCGGCAGTGCGCGATGGCGCGGACGACAAGGCCTCGCCCTCACGTGGCCCGAAGCACCAGAAAACCAGCCGCGGAAAAATGCGCCGCGCACCGCGCCCAAACGCGCCGAAGACGTTCGGCAGTAGAGCGCGGTAGCAAAAGACGCTACAATTTGCGGGTTGGCTATTGGCCAATTGGCCATCAATATCTTCGAGAACGAATCATAAATACGAGATCAAAACGCGATGGTGTCAAAGCGACAAGAGACTTCGCGGCAGACAAGGCAGACAAAAGGTAAGACTGCACGCATCCCTACGCTGAGCCTTTTCTCTGGGGCTGGCGGGCTTGATCTCGGCTTCATGCAGGCCGGCTTTGAGATCATGGGCTGCGTGGAAATCGAGGAATCCTACTGCAAGACCCTGAGAGCCAACTTGAACGTTGGAAGTGGCTATGGGCACGATACAACAATCCACTGCCAAGACATCCGGGAATTCGATGCTCGGCCTTACAAGAAGCTCGACATCGAATGCATAATCGGCGGCCCACCCTGCCAAACATTCTCTGCAGCAGGCCGTCGCTCCGGAGGCGTGATCGGAATTGAAGACGCCCGTGGGCAGTTGTTCCAAGCATATTGTCGCGTTCTAGACGAGCTAAAGCCAAAAATATTTGTGTTCGAGAACGTTTATGGGCTGCCAGGCGCCAACGGAGGCAAGCCGTGGAAAGAAATTGTGCGCTCGTTCTCCGAACACGGCTACACACTACGAGCAGAGGTCGTGGACGCGGCTGACTACGGGGTTCCGCAGCATCGCGAGCGACTCATAATGGTGGGATATCGCAAGGGGGAATTCACGTTTCCAATGCCGACCCATGGGCCTGATTCGGGCACGAAAGTGCCGTTGGTCTCGGTGGAGAGCGCCATTCGTGATTTGCAGGACGTAGATGAGCCGGATCGCGACACGTTAGGAGGGCTATACGGTCACCTACTCCCGTTGGTCCCGGAAGGGCTGAACTATGCGTATTTCACTGCGGAAATGGGACATCCAAAGCCCGTTTTCGCATGGCGATCGAAGTTTCACGACTTGCTGTACAAAGTGAATCGCGATGAGCCATGCCGGACAATAAAAGCGCAGCCGGGAAAATTCACGGGGCCGTTTCATTGGAAAAACCGCCACTTCACGACAGCGGAACTGAAGCGCTTGCAGACGTTTCCCGACGACTACGAAATTGTTGGAAGCTTTGGAAAGGTCGTGGAGCAGATAGGGAATTCTGTCCCGCCAAGATTGGCCTATGCTATCGCTGCGTCGGTGAGGGATCAGCTACTGCGACCGGTCGAAACTCCAGAAGTTCGAGTGCGCCCACCAACCTTTCAATCTACGTTTCGTCAGCGCCAACGGCGCAAGTCGGAGCAATTCGCCGAGATCGCGGCATCCGCAATAGCAAAGAAGTATGGCAAGAACTCAATCGCTCACAATGAGCAGCAGGAGCCGAAATTCTATTTTCTCAATCCTGAGAAGCTGTTCGATCGCACCAACAAGGCCAAGTCGCAGCTCAACTTGGAGCATCCACGATATTCTGTGAGCGTCATCGACCAAGGCCGGCAGATTTTTGTTCAATTCGAGCGGCTGGGACATGGCGGAGCCGACGCGTCACAAGTCATTATATCGGGGCTAAGAAAGTATCTGCCAAATCATGACCGACTTCAGCTCACTGCAAAAATTTATGAGACAGCGGATATTTTCCATGCTTGGCGCGCCATAGAGGAAGCGCTCATTCAGCGCTCAAACTTCTTCTCGCTCATCGATATTTACGGGCATTATGCAAACAAAGGTGATGCCGTAAGCGTTCATAGCAAGTGGGTGCTGCCAAAGCGCTCCCGCCTCGTTGACGCTATAAATTTCTTCGGGCGCACGGAACATTGCGGTGAGTTTGTGAAGGACGTAGCGCTCACCTCCACGCTCAAAGTATCAGCAAGATCCCTTACTCAGATTATAAATTCGATGCGCGCAGTCCGCTTTGATATCCGAACTCCCAAGACCCATCCGATAATTCGGAAAGGAGAGATTATCTGCACGTACCCATTTCCGTTGCTATCCCCTCGTGCATTGTTGGAAAGTAAGGCACGCATTGTGAGGATGGATCAGAATCAGGGTCGCCGCCAGCCCTTAGCGGCAGCGTCATGATCGCCTAGAAGAGGTTGCACGCTTAGCAGATGTCAAAGGGGAGGGCACGTCTATTTGAACAGATTTGTGAGCTTGTAGGCTCGCCTTGGATTGGAATTGAGGACGTGCGGGATGGCTGGCCCGGTCTTGCTCGAGCAACAACGCAAGCCGGCAAAACCTTGGGCGTCGCCCTGCACGTGTCCAAAGTCACAAGCCACTCGCGCGCCCCTTATGAGCGACGATTTCAGAATCCTGCTAATGGAGAGGTTGTTGCTGCGCCGGCGGGACACATCCCTATCTTGCTCGGCTATGCGCAAATTGGCGTGCGTCCGTTATTAGTTGCAGTAGACGGCCTCTCTCGCTTAGGGAGAGAAGCGCGCTTCTCTATTTTGTTTCACCAAGACCTGCTGACAACAGCCGCGCAAAACGGGTGGGCGGAATATATCTCTGGTACAGACGAGCGGATCTTCGCGATGTATCCGAAATTATTCCCGATCTTCATCGAAGCGTTGCAATCAGGCGCCTATCCAGCAACTGACGAAATGATAAGCGCAGTGGCAGCTTCAGGAATAGCCCAGGAAGATACTTCGCTAGCGGCTGATCGGGCTCGCCGGGTTGGAACGATGTTGGTTCGAAGCAGCGCATTCCGAAAGCACGTTTGCGACGCCTACGACCGGAAGTGTGCGATGTGCGGCCTAGGCATTGATATGGTTGAAGGAGCTCATATTCTGCCTGCTAGCGCTCCAAACTCGCCGGATAAAGTTTGGAACGGCGTTGCTCTATGCCCCAATCATCATGCCGCTTTCGACAAACATTATATATGGGTCGATCCAGGAACAAGAGCGATTCAGCTTCGAAGTGATATCTTGAAAATTGCTGAAACAGATAATGCTTGTGAAGTCTTCACGAGGAATACTCGGAAGTTTCTTTCGATCCCCAAAACGCAGAATAGCCAACCTCGTGCTGAGATGTTTACACGCAGATATGAACATTACGACGGCTTATATTCATGGCCCCGCGGTTGACTTTTGATGTTGCGCCTGCTCGCTCAAGCACGATGCGCGCAATCAAATCTAAGAACACAAAGCCCGAGCTGATTGTTCGCACTCTCGTTTCCAAGCTTGGATTTCGCTACAGACTTCATCCAAAATCCGTGCCGGGCCGCCCGGACATCGCCTTTATCGGAAAGAAGCGCGCGATCTTCGTGAATGGCTGCTTTTGGCATCAGCATGCGAGCCCTCGTTGTCGGTTGCGAAAGCACCCAAAGTCGAATTTGCAATATTGGCGGCCTAAGTTACTTAGAAACGTCGAGCGGGACGAGGAGAACCTTCGTGCGCTGCGCGCTGATGGCTGGCGAGTCCTTGTGATTTGGGAATGTGAACTCAACAATTTGAGCTCCGTAAGCAGCCGCCTAAAGCAGTTTCTCGCCTCGGCGCATTCAACGTGCTGATCGGCATCAACCTGCTGCGCGAAGGCCTCGACATTCCGGAATGCGCGCTGGTCGCGATCCTCGACGCCGACAAGGAAGGCTTCCTGCGCAGCGAGACCTCGCTGATCCAGACCATCGGCCGCGCCCAAACGCGCCGAAGACGTTCGGTTCTCGCGCCCGCTGACGTAGAACTGTCACAAAGTTCCACATTAACGACGCTTCATCTTTAAGCTTTACGGCGCGCGAATTCTCCTGATAGAGGAGTGCCTGTCTTAGGGGAAAATCATGAAACGCAATACTTTGGCTGCGCTTTGCGGCGCGGCGGTGCTCGTCTCTGGCTGCGCATCGCAGAAGGACGTCGAACTCGATCAGAAGAATCTCGCCAGCGTGCATCGCATCGCGGTTGTCGGTCCGGCAGACCCGGTGGCGATCACCGTCTTCACGCAGCGCCAGGCCGAAGCGCAGCAGGCGATGGCCGCGGCCGCGGCGATCCCGTTTGCAGGCGTGCTGGGTGCCGCGATCGCGGGCGGCGTGGCCGGCGGCATCTCTGCCGAGATCGCGCACGAAACCTCCGAGCCGATGGCGAAGAAGGTGGAAGAAGAGCACTACAAGCTCGGCGACGCGATGCAGACCGCGCTGGTCGCATCGCTGAAGAGCGGCGGCTTCGATGCCACGACCGTCGTGCTGACGCGCGAGGACCCGGCGAAGTTCCCGGAGAACTACGACAGCATCAAGGACCAGGCCGATCTCGTGCTCGACGCAACGGCCTCGGCGGTCTGCAGCAATGTGGGTTCGGGCAAGACCTCGCACTTCCGCCCGGTCGTGACCATGAACGTGCATCTGGTGCGCGCGTCGGACCACACGATCGTGATGCACAAGCAGTTCGTGCTCGACGATGCCACCGCAAAGCCGGACAACTTCCACATCGTCGGTGAAAGCACCTACGATCTGCCCGACTACGATGCGCTGAAGGCCGATGTCGGCAAATGCCTCGACGGCGTGAAGGCCGCGGTGCCGGTGCTGACGCAGACCGTGGCGACGACGCTCAGCCACGCGCCGCAGACGGTCGCACAGCAGTAAACGTCCCATCGCGTTGCGCGGGAACCGGAAGACATCGGTTCTCGCGCGCGCCAGAACCATCGCGAACGCGAGGCGGCGCGGAATGCGCTGGAAGAAGCGCTCGCGGCGCCGTCGGTTCTGCGCAAGCCGAACGGAGACCCGATCGCCTGGCGCATCGAAGGCGCGCGCATGCCGAACGCGGCCGCATGATCCGCGCAGAACTTTCGCGCCGCACAATCGCCATCGGAACTTCCTGAACCCATCGCGCGCACGCGCATTTGCGTGTGGGGTTCAGCATAAGCACCAAGGAGATTGTTCCATGCGCATGAAAGCGATTCTCAACCTCGGCGCGGTTGGCGCGCTCACCGGCGCCGCCGCACTCTTCGCACTGACGACCAGCGCGTCCGCCTATGTCGTGTGCAACGACGCGGGCGATTGCTGGCACAGCAGCGTGAAGACCACCTATCCCGACGAGCACATCGTCTACTACGACGACAATTGGGATTGGAAAGCGCATCACTATCACTGGCACGATGCGACCGGCGATTATGGCTACTGGGACAGCAGCAAGAACGCGTGGGTGACGGTGCATCCGGCGCAACCCGGCGAAGCCACGCCGGACGATCCGCACTAAGGATCGCCGCGACGCGAACAACCCCGGCGGGCGACCGCCGGGGTTTGCGCATGGGAACCGGTCCCGCGCTCAAAAGTTATCAACCGGGAACTTGCGGGAGCGCCGTCATGTCTTCGTTCATGCTCTACGTGCTGGGCTGCATCATCCTTCTGGCCGGCCTCGGCTATGGCGCCTATCTGCTGCACGTGCCGCACACCTGGATCGTCGTCGGCGCACTGGTGATCGTCGGCCTCGGCATCATGTCGGCGGTGACGCGCACCAAGACGCGCGATCCGTCGAACGAGGCGCCGCCGCCGCCGAATTGATCGATATCGCCATTACCACTGTGATTAACGCTTAGCGGCTCAGTGACTTTAGATACGAAGTGCGCTGTTCATACATATGCATGAGCAGAGGCACGTTCGCGGACGCATTGTTCCTCCTGATCAACCACCCCCTCTGGCCTCGTCGCAACAAAAGTGGATGCGCAGATACAGCATAAGCGGCACGATAAGCTTCAGACATATTATCGTCCGATCGCGCAAGAGATGGCGTACTGCAGATTAGTTTCAGCACTACGCTTTGCACCCGACCACAATCAAAACTCGGCCTCACGCCGGCTCCCGTAGTCAAACTCCCATCGACAGAGCGATTTGGGGTCACAGCAGAATCAGGACTGAGGGGATCCGGGGAATGAGACAGATAAACAAGCAACAATAGGGACATGAGTAAGAAGAAAGCTATACCGCAAAGAGTGGCAGCACTTCTAAGAGGTGAGCCCCAAAACATCTGCATGTATTGTTGGCGCCGTTGCAGACGGGCTTGCTGTCGCAACAATGCCTCCTGCTCAGAGGCCAACCGAAGCTCTGCTTCCTGCGCTTGTGCCTTTTCTTTCTCTTCGCGCTCTAACCGCGCCCCATCAGAAATCCGCGCCACAATATCTGAAAGATACCGCTTCTCGTTTAGAGTGAGATATGCGACCGCTAGTTCATCTTCCCACTTCGAGCCTAAGGGTCTAACGAGATCTGCCGCTGCAGCAATGTCGGTATCATACTTTAGCAATGCCGCCCATTTTGCACTGTCATATGAGGGCGGCGCAGAAGCCTGATCAACACTATCGCGTTGAAGCGTCACATTTATGATGTCGTCGTTATGCCCCGCAAGAAATGCACAAGGCATACAAATTAGGAAAAGGCAGCAAGCCTCACCACCTCGAAACTTACCAGGAACAATTGTTTCAGAGACAACACGCCATCCGAGCGAGGTTTCTCGCTGCAGTGCGCGGACTTTATCGGCCTGCCCCCGCGCGGTATTCGGAAACCGCAAAGTCTTAATTTCAGCCATGAATCATCTCTAGCGTCATCATGGCTACGGGTAAGAATGTGCTGGCGGTACCAAGACCAGTAACAAGGCGAACTGAATTTGTGCTTTCTCGTAGACCTACATACTGGGTTAAGCCGTCGATTATGAGCGACGTTGCGGATACGAAGAAGGGAAACAGAAGAAACCTGCCGAAGGGTAGCAGTGGAACGGATATGGCCAATCCTAGCAGCAATCCGGTACAACGCGCGCAAACGTGGAATTGGCGTCCGCGCACAAAGAAACTTCGATCTGCCCGTCTGTGACAGCCCCAAAAACTGTGAACCCAACCACCGTCGACAAAGACGCGAATAGCTAAGTCTTCAATACGTCGCCTCGACATGCCCCACCCCAAAATCTATCACTGATTGTACAGTAGCGTTGGCGTTCGCCAACGAGAACCTGTTTATTGGCGGTATGTCCCGCGCGTTCGTAAAAGAGTCCTCTGAATCTGCGCCGCCGCCGGAGCGGATGGTGTCGGAGGGGCCTAATCCGGTTACGCCAGAGGGGCTTGCGCAGATCGAGGGGCATGTGGCGCGGCTTGAGGCGGCGCTGGCGTCCGAGACCACCCGTCTACGCGCCGATGGCGCTTCGGCCGGGCAAGCCGTCCTTCTGCGCGAGACGATCGAACGCGATCTGCGCTACTGGCGCGTCGCGCGCGAGCGTGCGGTGGTGGCGCCGAAGCCGGAGGGCGCGGCGGTCGCATTCGGAAGCACCGTCACCTTCACGCGCGCGGGCCGCACGCAGACGCTGCGCATCGTCGGCGAGGATGAAGCCGATCCGAAACGCGGGCTCCTCTCCTGGCGTAGTCCTCTCGCCCAGGCGCTGATGCGCGGCGAAGCGGGCGATGTTGTGGAGATGGCGAGCCCGAAGAGCGAGATCGAGATCGTTCGCGTTGAGAATTGATCTCCCCCTTCACCATGGCCGCCCCTGGCCGGTCGCGACAGCGTGTGGGTGATAGGGAGTTGGCAAATAACCCCACACGCCACCGTTCGATAGGCGCGACGGGTTTTGCATAACGCTATTCGTTCGCGCGCGCTTGAATGCGCCGGCGGCGGTTCCCATTTGCGGGTGTCCGGTGGCGGGAGATGCGCGGTGCGGTGTTCGAATTGCGGGACTCAAAAGGAAGGGATTTTGTACAGCAACGCTGTACGCGCCGCGCGCGCCGGTGCGCGCTTTGGCAATTGCGGTGAAAACGAAAATCAAGGTGCGGTGTGACGGCGCCTATCGAACACCACCCTTGGGCGGAGCGGGTCGGTCCGTACACGGAGGAACTTGTGGAGAGAGGTGCGGCGGCGAAAAATTGTTGAGAACGCGATATTAAGTCTCACGATGCTGCGGTTTTGCAAAAGCGAACCACTATATGCGGCGCAGCATCGGGAAAGCGCCGGAAACCGGGAGCTTCCCTTGCGTCCTTGTAAGGTGCGACCAAATGGACTACATAGCGGCCAACGCGATGGTGTCACGTCAGTTGAAGCGCACTGTTTAAATCCCCGACCCGCTTAATGCGCGCCTGGACGAGACAGCTACCCTTCCGATGATCGTTCTCTATCGCGCCGTCAAAGCATGTCGCTTTGGCGGATCACTACTAGGAAACTGTAAATGACCATCGGAACCGTAAAGTTCTTCAACACCTCCAAGGGTTTTGGCTTCATCTCGCCGGAAGGCGGCGGCAAGGACGTGTTCGTCCATGCCACGGCCGTCGAAGCGGCGGGCATGCGCTCCCTGCAGGAAGGCCAGAAAGTGTCGTTCGACGTCGTTCCCGACGCGCGCGGCGCCAAGGCGGCGAATCTGAAGGCCGTCTAATTCCGGCTTGAAGACTTTCGTGATTTGGGCGGTGAGAGAAATCTCACCGCCCTTTTCATTTGTGCGGGTTACTGGTTCGGCGCGATCGAGGGGAATTCGATGCCGATGCGTTTCTGTCCGGTCTGCGGCGTGTCGAACTTCACCGTCTTCGGCCCGCGCGTCGCATCGGGCTGCGTCGCCGTCACGCTATAGGTGCCCTTGGGCAGTTGCAGCAGAACCCACGGCCCCGTGCAGTCGAACTCCGCGACCGTCCCACCGGTCCGGTTCATCAGCTTGACGTGCTCGTTCGAGACGAACTGTCCGCCGCCGTTGGAGAATTCGAGCTTGATGGGATAGGTGGCGTATTTGGGATCGTCCTTCGCGGAGCCGACGCCGGTGCATACGGCCGTCACCGCGCCCATGCTGACCGGCGCATCCATCGGCAGCACCGCGGCCTCCGCGCCGAGCGCAATGACCGAGGCGAATGCGGCGCCCGTGAGTAAGTGTTGGATTTTCATGGCGAATTGTCCTCTCAATATCTGAAGCGGGCCGAAGGCTCCGCGCACCCCGATTGCGTAACGTTGCACACTGGCTCCCGTTCCGGGTTTGGCTATACTCACCCAAAAGTTGAATAACGGGGGAATAATGCAAAGGTTGTTTCTGGCCGCGGGGCTTTGCGCGCTCGCGGCATCGCCCTGCTTCGCCGCCGCCACCAAAGCGCATGCGGTGGCGCATATGAAGGGCCTGGATGGCGGCGCACTCGGCAACGTGGATTTCGCGCAGACCAATCACGGCACGCTGATCGTGTTCGATCTGCACGGCCTCCCGCCCGGCGCGCATGGCATCCACATCCACACCAGCGGCAATTGCGACGCCAAAACGAAGTTCACCAGCGCCGGCCCGCATTTCTCGCCGGAGCCGAAGAACCACGGCTTCATGGTGAAAGGCGGCCCGCATCCCGGCGATCTTCCCAATCAATTCGCAGCAGGCGACGGCTCGCTGCATGCCAGCACCATCAGCAACATGTTCGCGCTCGGCAACGGCAAGAAATCGATCTTCGACCGCGACGGCGCGTCGATCATCGTGATGGCGAAGGGCGACGACTACACGACCCAGCCCGCGGGAAATACCGGCGATCGCATCGCCTGCGGCGTGATCATCCGCACGGCAGGGCCGAAGGCACGCAAGGGACCCAAGCGAACCGCGCATACGTAATTGAGGCATGATGCGCCGGGTTCGAAGGATTCGGCGCGATGCTTACGCTTCACCAGATGCAGATCTCCGGCAATTGCTACAAGGTGAGGCTGTGCGCGCGGCAGCTCGGTATTCCGCTGAAGCTCAAGGACTACGGTCTGAAAGACGGATCGACGCGCACGCCGGAATTCCTGGCGAAGAATTCCAATGGCCGCGTACCGATGCTGGAATTCGATGACGGGCGCATCCTGCCGGAATCCGGTGCGATCCTGTGGTTTCTCGCGGAGGGCACGAAGCTCATTCCCGAGGACAGATGGGAACGCGCGCAGATGCTGCAATGGATGTTCTTCGAGCAGTACAGCCACGAACCCTACATCGCGGTGGCGCGCTTCTGGCTGGCCTATGCCGATCGAGCCCGTCTCGACCAGAAGCGCCATCTCGTCGGAGAATGGCATGAAGGCGGCAACGCGGCGCTGAGGGTGATGGAGACGCACCTTGCAGGCCACCACTGGTTTGGCGGAAGCCATTACTCGATCGCCGACATTGCGCTCTATGGCTATACGCACGCCGCCAATGAAGGCGGCTTCGATCTTTCGCGCTATCCGGCCGTGACGGCATGGCTCGCGCGCGTGACGCGTGAGCCGGGCTACATTCCGCTGTCGGAGACCTGGTAACGCGCCGAGTTCAGTGACCCTGCGGCGCCAGATTGCCGCCCGCCTGCATCTTCTCCACCTCGCGTCGGTCCTGCGCGGTGATGTCGTCCCACTCGCGCTGCGTACGGCATTCTCGCGTAGACCCAAGACGGCTGCCGATTGGAGCAGATTTGGTGCGGCACACCATCTTGTTCGGATCGTTGGTGGATGAGGCTGGCTGCGCAGCGACCGCAGCAGGTGCAGGATTTGTCGCGGCAGGATCGGCAACAGCGCTCGAGATCGAAAGCGCAGCGGCGGATACAAACAGAAGAGCAGATCGCATATCGATGCTCCTTGAGTGACGGGTTCGACGCCTGACTGTAGCGCTACGTGCTCCGCCCCTCCACCGTCAAATCTAACGTCTTGGTATCATTGTGTGTTCGCGCCGGGTGTCGAGACTCTCTCGCAACGCCCCTGTCCGCGTGCGTCCGCGCGGGCTTAGAATCGCGCCGAAGCGCCGATTCGATCAGGCGTAACCCGGAGGGAAGACGCATGGACAATTCAAGAAGACTGGCGGCCGAATTCCTCGGCACGTTCTGGCTCGTGCTCGGCGGATGCGGCGCGGCCGTGCTCGCCGCCGGCATACCGACATTCGGCATCGCCTATGCGGGCGTTGCGCTCGCGTTCGGGTTGACGGTGCTGACCGGGGCTTATGCGTTCGGCCATATCTCCGGTGCGCATTTCAATCCCGCAGTGACATTCGGCCTTTTCATGGCCGGACGCTTTCCCGCGAAGGACGTTCTGCCCTACTGGGTCGCGCAGGTGATCGGCGGGCTGGTCGCCGGCGGCGTGCTGTATCTGATCGCGAGCGGCGCGGCGGGTTTCGACGCCTCCGCCGGTTTCGCATCCAACGGTTACGCGGAACATTCGCCGCAGGGCTATTCGATGTTGGCGTGCGCGATCTGCGAGATCGTGATGACCTTCATGTTCCTGATGGTGATCCTGGGCGCGACCTCCTACACCGAGCCCGCGGGTTTCGCGCCGATCGCGATCGGCCTTGCACTGACCCTGATCCATCTGATCTCCATCCCGGTGACCAACACGTCGGTGAACCCGGCGCGCTCGATGGGCGTGGCGATCTATCAGGGAAGCTGGGCGATCCATCAGCTCTGGTTCTTCTGGGTGATGCCGCTGATCGGCGCCGGAATCGCGGGCATTGCTTATCGCTGGCTTTCCAGCGGCGACCGCACGCGCACCGAAACCAAGATGTAGTTCGCTTGCCTTTCGGCGGTCCGCACCTATTTTGGGGTGCGGCCGCTGAGAGGCAGACTTGTCTTCCAAACCTGCAATTGCCGACCGGATCGACGCCGACGCATTGCGTCAGGCGCTGACGGCGTTTGCACAGGCCGAACCCGACAAGACCAGGCTGCGCAAAGAAGCGCTCACACTCACAAAGGCGAAGTTTCAGGACGCGCGCGCGTCCGTTCGCGCGGATGTCGACGCCGGCAGGCTGACGGGGCTCGCGGCGGCTCGCGCCCTCTCGGCAATACAGGACAGTTTCATTCAGGTCCTCTACGACTTCGCCACCAAGCATTTCTACTACGCGCAAAATCCGACCCCGTCGGAGCACCTCTCCATCATCGCGACCGGCGGCTATGGGCGCGGTGAACTGGCACCGGGCTCCGACATCGATCTTTTGTTCCTGCATCCCTACAAAGAGACGTCATGGGGCGAAAGCGTTGTCGAGTTCATTCTCTACATGCTGTGGGATCTCGGCCTGAAAGTCGGACATGCGACACGCTCGCTGTCGGAGTGCATGCGCCTCTCACACCAGGACGTGACGATCCGTACCGCCCTGATCGAAGCGCGCTTCATCACGGGCGACAGGAAGCTGTTCGACGAGATGCGCAGGAAGTTCTGGGCCGAGGCGGTTCCTGCGACCAGTCTCGCTTTCGTGGATGCGAAACTCGCCGAGCGCGACACGCGCCATGCACGTCAAGGCGAGAGCCGGTATCTTGTTGAACCCAATATCAAGGAAGGCAAAGGCGGTCTGCGCGATCTGCAGACGCTCTACTGGATCGGCAAATATCTCTATCACGAGGACGACCCGGCCGCGCTCGTCAAACACAACGTCTTCACGCAGGACGAATACGAGACCTTTGAAAAGGCGGAAGCGTTCCTATGGGATGTCCGCGTGCGGCTGCACTACCTGACCGGCCGCGCTGAAGAGCGGCTGTCATTCGATGTTCAGACGGCACTCGCCGACGAGCTCGGCTTCAAGGACGCCAACCCGCGCCGCGCCGTTGAAGCGTTCATGAAAGGTTATTTCCTGGTGGCCAAGGATGTCGGCGATCTGACCCGCATCTTCTGTGCCGCACTGGAGGAACAAAACCGCAAGCCGAAGCCTGCACTGTCGCGCCTGCTCCCAGGCTTCCTGAAACCGCGCATCGGCGACGAAGATTTCTTCATCGAGAACGGACGCCTGAACGCGCGCGAGAACGCGTTTCAAAGCGACCCAACAAATCTGTTGCGCATCTTCAATGTCGCGGATGAGAAAAACGTCGATGTGCACCCGGGCGCCCTGCGCACGATTACGCGTTCTCTCGACCTGCTCGACGACAAGCTCCGCAACGATCCGAACGCGAACAAACTGTTCCTGAGCATCCTGTCATCGCGGCGGGATCCGGAGAGGGCGCTGCGCTGGATGAACGAATCCGGCGTCTTCGGCCGCTTCGTGCCGGAATTCGGCCGCGTCGTCGGGCTGATGCAGTTCAACATGTATCATCATTTCACGGTGGACGAGCATCTGATCCGCTCGGTCGGCAACGTCGCCGCCATCGAGCATGGCGTGCTGAAAAGCGAGCACCCGCTCTCGACGGAAATCATCAAGCGCGTGAAATCACGCGAGGCGCTGTACTGCGCAATCCTGTTGCATGACATTGCAAAAGGCTTGTCCGGCGATCATTCCGACGTCGGTGCGAACCTCGCTGAGAAGCTCTGCCCGCGCTGGGGCCTTTCGCCGGAAGACACAGCCGCAGTTTCGTGGCTGGTAAAGAACCATCTGGTGATGAGCGATACGGCGCAGAAGCGCGACATCTCCGATCCCAAGACTGTGCGTGATTTTGTAAGCGTTGTGCAGACGCCGGAGATGTTACGTCTTCTGCTGGTGCTGACAGTCGCGGACATTCGCGCGGTTGGGCCGGGTGTGTGGAATGGCTGGAAGGGCCAATTGCTGCGCGAGCTCTACTACGAAGCCGAAGCGCTGATGACCGGCGGCGACGCAGCGCCGGCCCGTGCAGCCCGCATTGAGCAAGCCAAAGCCGGCCTGGCATCACGGATCGCCGATCTGCCGGATGGTATGCGCGAACGGGCGCTCAACCGTCATTACGATTCCTACTGGCTTACCTTCGACGACGCCGCGCATGGCCGGCACGCACGCCTGATGGCCAAGGCTGATGCGAATGGCGATCTGATGTCCCTCATTGCCGAGAGCAATGACTTCCGCGCAGTGACGGAGATCGTCGTCTATACACCGGACCATCCGGGTCTGTTCTCGAAACTCGCCGGCGCGATCTCTGTTTCGGGTGGGTCTATCGTCGACGCGAAAGTGTTCACGACCAGCGACGGCTTCGCACTCGACATCTTTTCCGTCCAGGACGCGGAAGGCGGACCGTTCGGTGACGGACCCCGCGTCGAAAGGCTGCGGCAGGCAATCGTCAAAACCCTCACCGGAGAGATGCGGCCACACGCGCTGTTCGCGGAGCGAAAGCTGCGCAGGGGCGCGACCGCGTTCAAGGTCCGCGCGCGCGCCCACTTCGACAATGAAGCCTCCACCACCGCGACCGTGATCGAGGTCGAGGCACTCGACCGCCCCGGCCTGCTCTATGACGTCACACACGCGCTGTTTGAGAGCGGCCTGTCGATTTCGTCCGCCATCGTGTCCACCTATGGCGAGCGCGCGATGGACGTTTTCTATGTGCGAGACGGTTTCGGCCACAAGATCACCCACCCCGAGCGGCTGAAATCGGTCGAGCAACGGCTGCTCCAGGCACTGGATCGCGAGCGGATCGCGGCCTGACCGGGGCCCTTTTCTCTGACAGCGCAAACCGCTATATCCCGCGCATGAAGACGGATCGTACTTCCCTGCTCCGCACCCTGCTGCCCGTCGGGCTTTGGCGGCGCGTCTGAACGCGCGCAGCGCGCTTCCGCTCCCGTCTTCCTTTCTAGTTCCGGATTCATTGCCATGACCACACACGCGAAACTTGTCCTTTCCGGCATGCAGCCCACGAACACGCTGCACCTCGGCAACTATCTTGGCGCACTCAAGAACTGGGTACGGATCCAGGACGACATGCCGTGCCTGTTCTGCGTCGTCGACATGCACGCGCTGACGCAGGAGTCCGGCTACGCCAAGGCCAATGACGTGCGCTTCGCGACACGCGAAGTCGCCGCGGCTTACATCGCCGCCGGAGTCGATCCCAGGCGCTCGCCCGTCTTCGCGCAGTCGATGGTGAAGGAGCACAGCGAGTTGGCGTGGATTTTCAACTGTGTCGCACGGCTCGGCTGGCTCGACCGCATGACCCAGTTCAAGGAGAAATCCGGCAAGCACAAGGAACGTTCGTCGGTCGGTCTCTACACCTATCCGGTGCTCATGGCGGCGGACATCCTTGTCTACAAGGCGACGCATGTGCCGGTGGGCGAGGACCAGAAGCAGCATCTCGAACTCGCGCGCGATATCGCGCAGAAGTTCAACAACGATTTCGGCGTGGCGGATTTCTTCCCGCAGCCGGAACCGGTGATCGCCGGTCCTGCGACCCGCGTGATGAGCCTTCGCGACGGCGCGAAGAAGATGTCGAAGACGGATGAGAGCGACAACAGCCGCATCAACCTGACCGACAGTGCCGACACCATTGCGCAGAAGATCCGCAAGGCGAAGACCGATCCCGGCGCAATCCCTGCTAACAAGGATGAGATGGCGGGCCGTCCGGAGGCGGAGAACCTGATCAACATCTACGCGGCGCTGTCCGACACCACGCAGGCCCATGTCATGGACGAGTTCGGCGGCAAGCAGTTCTCGGAATTCAAGAACGCACTCGCCGATCTCACGGTCACCAAGGTGGCGCCGATCGCCGATGAGATGCGCCGCCTGCTCGCCGACACCGCCGAGATCGACCGCATCCTGCGCGACGGCGCTGCCAAGGCCCGCGCCATCGCCGCGCCGATCATGGACGAGGTCAAGAAAGTCGTGGGCTTCGTCGTCTAGGACTTCTTCGGACTGACCGGCGCATTCGGGTCGATGCCGTAGGTGAACATCACATCGTGGTCGCGGCGGACAAGGCTTTGTCCGCCGTCGATCACGATCGTCGTTCCTGTCATCGATTGGACGCGCGCGGCGAAGCTGACGCCTTCGGCGACATCCTCGGCTGTGCTTCCATGACCGAGCGGCGCCCTGGCATGAGCCTGCCGGAAGCCTTCCTCGGTCTGCTCGCCGCTGCGCAGCGTAAGGCCCGGTGCGATGCCGACGACGCGCACTTTCGGCGCCAACGCCATCGCCAGAAGCTGCGTCGCCGATTGCAGCGCCGATTTCATGATCGTGTAGGACAGGAAATCGGGATTGAGATTGAACACCTTCTGGTCGAGCAGATTGACGATCAATCCGCGACCTGTGAGCTGCTTTACGAAAACATGCGAGAGCAGAACTGGCGCACGCAGATTCGATTGGTATAGCGAGTCCAGCGTTTCCGCATTGACGTTGGAAATGTCGTCATAGGCGAAGGCGGCCGCACTGTTCACCAGAAAGGTGCAGCGCCCCAATTTCTTGTGAACCTGCGCAAAGATTTTCTCCGCCGCACCCGCGTCGCACAGATCGCCTTCAACAACAGCAACCTTGTGGCCCTCGGCCGTCAGCTCCTGCGCCAGTGCCGTCGCCGTCGCGGCCTTGCGTGCGTGGATCGCGACCGACCAACCATCGGCCACAAGACGGCGCACGATCGCCGCACCCACCCGGATTCCGCCCCCGGTGACGAGCGCGCAACCGTCGCGGCTCGGGACCTCTTCAATCATTGGCCGCGGACGCGGTAGATCTCGACGCCGGCCGCGGCGGCTGCGTCATAGATGTCCGGCTTCACGATCGACACGCGGCAAGCAAGCACCCGCGGGTCCTTGAAACAGAGCACAATCAATTCCTCGAGCAGCGTCTCGATGAGAAAAACATGCGGCCTGTTCGGCCAGTCCTGGATCGCGGCGTGGATCGGATCGTAGTCGATCACCGATGCGAGCCCCTCACCCTGCAGATGCGATTTTCCGTCACCGAACATCTCGACATTGACGATGATCCGCTGTGGCTTGTCGGGATGGCGCTCATGCGCGTGCACGCCCAGGCGCACATGCGTGATCAGATCGCGGACCATCATGCGGGCATAGCCGCGCTCGCCCGTCCAGGGGACCAATTCGTTGGGAGCTCTCATGGGCGGTGGTCTATCACCCCGCCTTCGCCCGCGCCAACCAGACGGCCGGGGCTAATCGCCGCCTTCGGCCGGCAAGCCTTCCTGGCGCCAGCGGATCATACCGCCGGGGAGATTGGCGAGCCGTGTGAAACCCGACTGCCTGAGGAAATTGACAGCCTGCGCAGAACGCGCACCGGATCTGCAGATCGCGACGACCGGCCTGTCTTTCGAAAGTTCGCCGACGCGATCGGGCAGTGTTCCGAGTGGAATCAGCACAGATCCTTTGATGTGACCCAGTGGCCCGACAAATTCGTCGGGCTCACGGACATCGAGAAGCTGAACGCTGCCTGCGTTCTCCTCGACCCATTGCGGATCGACTTCCGGGATACCGGAAAATGTGACGGTGAGCGGCGCCCAGTCAGGATCGGCCATCGGTGCATGTCCTTCCACAAATCCGCATTTCATGTTCGCCGGCACGGCCACATCGATCTGCTTGGGATGCGCGAGCCGCAGGTTCTTCATCGTGAGCGAGAAATCGGCCTCGCTCAATCCATCGCCAAGGCGCGGGTTGAACGCGCGTTCCTCCGCCACGCTGGTTGCCGTCAGCCCGCGATAGTCATGTGCGGGAAAGAGCGGGCACTCGTCGGGGAGCGAAAAAATCTTTTCGCGCACCGAGCGGTACAACTGCCCCGGATCGCCCTCCTGAAAATCGGTACGTCCACAACCGCGGATCAGAAGACTATCGCCGGTAAATGCCATCGCCTCGCCGTCGAGCACATAGGTCATGCATCCCGCTGTATGTCCCGGCGTCGCGCGCGCACCCAGGGAGCGCATCCCGAAAGAGATACGGTCCCCGTCGGCCAAATAGCGATCTGCTCCACCGGCGCCGCTTGCCTTTGAGACCATGATATCGCTGCCGCAGCGTTGCTTGAGCAGCCAAGCGCCGGTGACATGGTCGGCATGCACATGGGTATCCAGCGTCGCGACGAGCGTTAAGCCGAGTTCTTCGATCAGCGCGCCGTCGCGGCGCACCTGTTCGAACACCGGATCAATGACGACGGCGTAACCGTCCTCGGCGAGAAGATAGGTGTAGGTCGATGACGCCGGATCGAACATCTGGCGGAAAATCAGCACGGAACCCTGCCCAGCAATTGCTTTGGAATTGGCGAAGCGCGCTATTATATCGCCAGAATGGACGACAGCGCAGCACAAGATGACGCGCCCCTCAAGGGCGTGGGGCGGATTCAGGCCTATCTGAAGACCCTGCCCGATGCGCCGGGCGTCTACCGCATGCTCGATGCCAAGGGCGACGTGCTCTATGTCGGCAAGGCCAAGAGCCTGAAGAAGCGCGTGTCGAACTACGCCAAGACCGGCGGCCACAACGAGCGCATCTCCCGCATGATCGCGGACACCGCCGAGATGCTGTTCGTGACGACGGCGTCGGAGACCGAGGCGCTGTTGCTCGAATCCAACCTGATCAAGCGACTGAAGCCGCGCTACAATGTCTCGTATCGCGATGACAAATCCTTCCCGAACATCCTGCTGCGCGAGGATCATGCGTTCCCGCAGCTTCTGAAGCATCGCGGAGCGCGCTCGACCAAGGGTGTGTATTTCGGGCCGTTTGCGAGCGCGCAAGCCGTCGGCCGCACACTGAACACGTTGCAACGCGCGTTCCTGTTGCGGTCATGTTCGGATTCCGTGTTCGACTCTCGTACGCGCCCGTGCCTGCTGTTCCAGATCAAGCGTTGCAGTGCACCCTGTGTCGCGCGCATCGACGAGCCCGGTTATCGCGAACTTGTGCGCGAAGCAGAGCTATTTCTCGACGGCAAGAGCCGCGCCGTACAGGCCGAACTCGTCGAGGACATGAACAAGGCCGCGGACGCGCTCGACTTCGAACGAGCGGCCCGACTGCGTGATCGCGTGCGCGCGATGAACCAGATCCAGTCAACGCAGGGCATCAATCCTTCGACCTTCGCAGAGGCCGATGTCTTCGCCGCCTACCAGGAAGGCGACGAAATCTGCATCCAGGTGTTCTTCTTCCGCGCCGGCCAGAACTGGGGCAACAAGCCTTACTTCCCTCGCCACCCACGCGAGATGACGTCCGGTGAAGTGATCGAAGCGTTTATCGGCCAGTTCTATGACGAACGCACCGCGCCCAAACTTATCCTGCTGTCGCACGATGTTCCTGAGAGCGATCTTCTTGGAGAAGCGCTCGCCCTGCGCGCAGGACACAAGGTCGAAATCACGTCACCCCAGCGCGGCGAGAAGCGCGAGATCGTTGAAATGGCGGTGCAGAATGCACGCGAGCAGCTTGCGCGCCGCATCGCGGAGAATTCGGCGCAAAGAGAATTGCTGGATGGCGTGGCTGACCTTTTCGGTCTGGAGAACCCGCCACGGCGTATCGAGGTCTATGACAACTCCCACATTCAGGGCAGCAATGCCGTTGGTGGAATGATCGTCGCTGGGCCGGATGGCTTCGAGAAAGGCGAATATCGCAAGTTCAACATTAAATCGACCGAACTCACGCCTGGCGATGACTACGCGATGATGCGCGAGGTGCTGACGCGCCGGTTTGCGCGATTGGTAAAGGAAGAAAACGATCCCAAGACGAAATGGCCCGATATTGCGCTGATCGACGGCGGTCCGGGACAACTTGCCATTGCCTGTCAGGTGTTCGCCGATCTTGGCGTGGAAGATGTGACCTTGGTCGGCATCTCTAAAGGCCCGGATCGCGATGCGGGCCGCGAGCACTTCTACATTCCAGGTCGCGAGCCGTTCCGCCTCGATCCCAAGAGTCCGGTCCTCTACTACCTGCAACGCCTGCGCGACGAGGCACATCGCTTCGCCATCGGTACACATCGCAAAAAGCGGTCCACGGCCATCGGCGCCAATCCGCTGGACGAGATCGCCGGCGTCGGCGCGAGCCGTAAACGGGCGCTGCTCCAGCATTTCGGCTCCGCCAAGGCGGTGTCCGGCGCCAGCGTGAACGATCTGGCCTCCGTCGAGGGCGTCAGCGAGACGCTGGCCAAGAAAATCTATGACTTCTTCCACCCGGCCGCCTGAGTTTTCGTCCGTCACAAAGCCGCGCTAAGCTTCGGCGATGCGCAACGATCGTCGTTCCTTCCTGAAATTGGCCGCAAGCGCCACAGCACTCAGCGTATTGCCGCCCAACCTGCGTGCCGTGCTGGCCAATCCACGACCCGGCAAGACCGGCACGATCAAGGACGTCGAGCACGTCGTAATCTTCATGCAGGAGAACCGGTCGTTCGACCATTACTTCGGCACGCTGCGCGGCGTCCGTGGCTTCAATGATCCGCGTGCGATCACGCTGCCCAGCGGAAAGTCCGTGTGGCAGCAACCCAACGGCAAGGATGAGGTTACGCCGTTCCATATGGACACGGCGAAGACAAACGCGCAGTTCCTGCACAGCCTCGATCACAGCTGGAAGCGTTCACACGATCTCTGGAAGAACCACGACGTGTGGATTCCAGCCAAGACCGACATGACAATGGGCTACTTCACACGCGCCGATATTCCTTTCTATCACGCGCTGGCGGACACTTTCACGATCTGCGATGCCTATCATTGCTCGGTGTTCGGGCCGACCAATCCCAATCGACTGTTCCTCTTCACGGGAACAAGCGGACTGACCGTCGGCAGCGATGGCCTCAACGCGGTTGAAAACCCGGCCGACGAAACCAACGAGACTGCCGATCCCGCCAAAGATGCAGCCCCGTTCAAGCCATTGGAATGGACAACCTATGCCGAGCGCCTCGACGCCGCAGGCATCGATTGGCGTGTCTATCAGGAATACGATAATTTCGGCGACAACGGGCTCGCCTATTTCAAACAGTTTCGCGGCGATGCGCTTTCGCCGGAGATGCATATACGCGCACGCGCGCATGTCGACGGCTCCGACGCGGCCAATGCCAAGGAATCGCGCGGTGAGCATCTGGTCGCCGCATTCGCAAAAGACGTCGCGGAGGATCGTCTGCCACATGTTTCGTGGATCGTCGCGCCCACCGCGATGAGCGAGCATCCCTACGCACCGCCATCCTACGGCGAATCCCTGACCTCACGCCTGCTCGACGCACTCGCGGCCAATCCGAAGGTCTGGGCGAGGACGGTTTTCATCCTGAACTACGACGAGAATGACGGCTTCTTCGATCACGTGCCGCCTCCGGTGCCGCCGCTGACCCACGACATCGGAGCGAGCACCGTGGACATGACCGGCGAAAGCTATCAGGGCGTCCCGTTCGGCTTCGGCCCGCGCGTGCCTGCGATCGTCGTCTCGCCCTGGACAGTCGGCGGCTATGTGAACTCCGAGCTCTTCGATCACACCTCGGTGCTGCGGTTTCTGGAGGCGCGGTTTGGCGTGCAGGAGCCCAACATCAGCGCATGGCGCCGCGCCGTGACGGGCGATCTCACCTCGGCGTTCGATTTTGCGCAGAGCAATTCCGCCGCGCTGCCCAATGGAAGCGATGGCGTTGCACGTGCCGACGCAACGCTGAAGTTTCCGCAGGTGGTCCGGTCGACGGACGGGGGACTGCCGCGTCAGGAGCCGGGACACCGGCCTGCACGCCCCTTACCTTATGATTTCGAAATCACGGGCAAGTGCCTTGCCGACGGCTTCACCCTGGCATTCGACAATCGCGGCCGCGCCGGCGCGGCGTTCCGCGTGTCCTCGACACAGGATAGCGGACCGTGGTTCTTCACGGTCGAGGCCGGAAAAACACTGTCTTACACGCTGCCGCGAAATGGCCGTTACGATTTCAGCCTGCAAGGGCCGAACGGCTTCTTTCGTCGTTTCGCCGGCGATGGAAGCGAGATGCTCGAAATCGATCTGCAATTTGACAAAGCGTCCGGCGAACTGTGCGGCGAGGCCCGCAACTCAAGCGCGGTTCAGGCCACGCTCGTTATGCGCGATGGGTATACTCCGGGCTCGACGACTTCGCTGGATCTGAAATCCGGAGGCTCGGTTCCGCTGCGCGCAGCCATCGCGCAAAACGCGAACTGGTACGACATCCGCTTCGAAACGACCGGCGGATATGTCCGCCATTTCGGAGGCCATATCGAGACCGGCGCGCCCAGCATGAGCGATCCGCTTCTCAGCTAAAGGGTCGCATCGGGCGCCTGCCCGATGCTAGACTGAGTCTATGCTGGCTTTGCCCAACATTCTTACCATCATGCGCATCGTTCTGGTGCCTGTGTTTGCACTGGCTTATGTGCTGCCGGGGGACACGGCCCGGCTGATCGCGTTTGCGGTCTTCTGCATCGCCGGCGCGAGCGACGCGCTCGACGGCCTCGCCGCACGCAGGCTGAATGCGGGATCCGACTTCGGGCGCATGCTCGATCCCATCGCCGACAAAATCCTCGTGGCTGTCGCGCTGATGATGCTGGTCGCCGAAGGTTCCATCCGTCAGTTCAACCTGACCATGAGCCTCGCCAGCCTTCTGCGGCTCGTGCCGGCGTTGATCATTCTGACGCGCGAAATTCTGGTTTCCGGCCTGCGAGAATTTCTCGCCGGCGCAAAGGTCAGCGTGCCTGTCACCGTTTTCGCGAAATTCAAGACGGCGATCCAGATGGTCGCCATCGGCGCAATGATCCTGACCCCGCTGGCCGACAAATACCTGCCGGACATTCAGGCGCTCAGTTATGCGGCCTTCGCCTACGGCCTGCTCTGGGTCGCAGCCGCGCTGACGGTTTACACCGGCTGGGTCTATTTCCGCGCGGGCTTGCGCCACCTTCACGGACCGCGGATCGTGTCGTGATCCTGCTCTACTTCGCCTGGGTTCGGCAGAAGATCGGCAAGAGCGAAGAACGGTTCGACCTTCCCGATGGCGTAAAGACAGTAGGGGCGCTCGCTGAATATCTGAGCGGGCGCGGTGCAGGCTACGCGGACGCATTTTCCGATATGAAGCGTCTGCGTGCTGCGGTGAACCAGGAACATGTGCCGTTCGATGCGCCTGTCGCAGCGAATGACGAGGTTGCGTTCTTCCCGCCGGTGACAGGCGGATGATCCGCATCGGCCACGATGATTTCGATGTCGGTGTGGAAATCGCCGCGCTGACGGCGAAACGCCATGACGTCGGAGCGGTGGCTACCTTTACGGGCCATGTCCGCACCGACGACGGGCTGATTGCGCTGATCCTGGAGCACTATCCCGCGATGACGGAGCGCGAGATCGCGCGTCATGTCGCGGAGGCAGAGGGGAAGTGGCCGTTGCTCGGTACCTCCGTCATCCATCGCACGGGACGGCTCACGCCCGGCGAGCGCATTGTGTTTGTTGGCGTCGCGGCCGCGCATCGCCGCGCAGCCTTCGAGGCATGCGAATTCCTGATGGATTACCTGAAGGTAAGGGCGCCGTTCTGGAAGCAGGAAGAGCGCGCGTCCGGGAATATCTGGGTCGAGGCGAAGGCCAGCGACGATGACGCCGCCGGACGCTGGCGTTAGCTCGCCTTCTTCAGCACAACCTCACTGACCGGACTGCGCACCTCAGCCGCGTAGGCCTTCATGATCAGCTCGCTCATCGCACCGGGCGTGAATTTGTGCGGTCCGATTTCGGATACCGGCGTCACTTCCGCCGCGGTGCCGGTGAGGAAGCACTCTTCGAACGTGTCGAGTTCGGTAGGTTCGATGTAGCGTTCGAACACCGGAATCTGCCGCGCGCGCGCAAGTTCGATGACCGACTGGCGCGTGATGCCGTTCAGGAAACAGTCCGCAATCGGCGTATGCAGCTTGCCGTCCTTGATGAAGAACATGTTCGCGCCGGTCGCTTCCGCCACCAGCCCGCGATAGTCCAGCATCATCGCATCGCCATAGCCACGCGACTCCGCTTCGTGCTTCGAGATCGTGCAGATCATGTACAGGCCTGCGGCCTTGGACTTTGTCGGCGCGCAGTCCGGCGCGGGACGGCGCCAGCGCGAAATCTCCAGACGGATACCCTTCAGCTTCTCGGTCGGATCGAAATAGGACGGCCATTGCCACGCCGCGATCGCGACGTGGATTTTGGACTTCGGCGCCGCAACCGACATCTGCTCGGAGCCGCGATAGACGACAGGACGGACGTACGCATCGGTGAAGCCTTGCGCGGCGACCGCTTCAAGCGTCGCCTTGTTGATCTCGGCTTCGCTGAAGGGAATTTCCATGTCTAGAATCCGCGCGCTCTCAAAGAGACGCGCGGTGTGTTCCTCAAGCTTGTAGATGCGGCCGTTGTACAGGCGTTCGCCCTCGAACACGCTGGACGCGTAGTGCAGGCCATGCGTCAGAACGTGGATCTTGGCGTCCTTCCACGGCACGAGCTTGCCGTCCAACCACAACGCGCCGTCGCGCTGGTCAAAGGGGATGATGTCGGCCATCTCGGTTCCTCACTGCCTCTTGCCCTAAACGCGTCAGAGGCTTAGTTGTGTCAGCATGTCTGACGGAATTCGCGCCGGGCACTCGCCCCGGATTTCGCCTCTATATCTTCGGATTGCGCCGCCGAAGCAAGGCACGATGACGCGGTTTTCCATCTCGCATAAAAGACTGCGGGGAAGGCACTCCGCGCTTAATTTCCGTGCGTTTCGTGGACATTTTTCGCACGGTTACGTCAAACGCATTTCAGCCATGCGCGGCCGCAGGGCATGAGCGCACAGGGAATCGCCACCGAAGACCCGCATCTCCTCATCGTCGATGACGACGAAAGGCTGCGCGATTTGCTCCAGCGGTTTCTCTCCTCGAATGGCTACCGTGTGAGTGCCGCCTCCGACGCCGCGGGCGCACGTGCGCTGATGAAAAGCATGGCGTTCGACCTGCTGATCCTCGATGTGATGATGCCGGGCGAATCCGGGCTCGATCTCACGCGCGCGATTCGTGCAAACACACAAACGCCGATCCTGATGCTCACCGCACGCGGCGATGCGGAAGATCGCATTGCCGGACTGGAACTCGGCGTCGATGATTATCTGCCCAAGCCGTTCGAGCCGCGCGAACTCGTCCTTCGCGTCGGAGCCCTTCTGCGCCGCGCGGTGCCGCTCAAGCAAACTGCCCATGGCGATGTGAAAATGGGCGACGCCGTCTTCGATCCACAGCGCGGGCAACTGCGCCGCAAGGGCAAGCCCGTCAAGCTGACGAGTTCGGAGGCAGCGCTGCTGCAATTGTTCGCCGCCAACGCCGGCCGCGCTTTTTCCCGCACCGATTTGTGCTCGCGGCTCGGAGTCGCGCTGGAACGTTCCATCGACGTGCAGATTACCCGTCTGCGCCGGAAGATCGAAGAAGACCCCAAACTGCCGCTCTATCTGCAGACGGTGCGCGGCATAGGATATGTCCTTGTCCCAGACAGCGTCGCCTGAACCAAAGAGCTTCCGCCCCAGCCAGTTCATCAAGCGCGGCCTGCCGCGCGGATTGTTCGGCCGATCCCTGATCATCATCGTGGCACCGATGGTGATCCTCCAGGCCATCGTCACCTACGTGTTCTTCGAGCGCGATGTCGATGCTGCCACGCGACGCCTGTCGCGCGACATTGCCGCCGATGTCTCGCTGCTGATCGCGATGGAGGACAATTATCACGGTAAGCAGCGCGTGGAATTGCGCACACTCGCGGGCAAGATGCTGCGCTTCGACATCTCCTTTATGCCGGGTGAGAAGATCGCGCCGCCGGCAAAGCAAACCCGCTATCGCAGCAACATCGATCGCGCGCTCGACGAGACGCTGGCACAGCAGATCGGCGCTGGCCGGCACTTCCAGACCATCGGCGCGGGCAACGATTTCGATATTCGCGTGGAAGTTCATGACGGCGTTCTGCGCATGGTCGTGCCGCGCGAGCGTGCGACCGTATCGGCGCCCGACATCTTCGTTCTATGGATGGTAGGATCGGCCCTGATCCTGCTGGCGCTTGCGATTCTGTTCCTGCGCAACCAGGTTCGCCCCATCGAGCGTCTGGCGCGCGCCGCCGACGCCTTCGGCAAAGGCCGTGCAGTGCCAGATTTCAAGCCATATGGCGCGACGGAAGTGCGTCGCGCGGCGCAGGCCTTCCTCACCATGCGCGACCGCCTGGAACGCCATCTGCAACAGCGCACCGACATGCTCGCCGGCGTCAGTCACGATCTGAAGACGCCGCTGACCCGCATCCGCCTGCAACTCGCGCTGCTCAAGCCCAGCCCCGATATCGATGCCATGCGCAACGATGTCGTGCAGATGGAACATATGCTGAGCGAATATCTCGACTTCGCGCGCGGCGGCGCCGGCGAGCAATCGAGCATCAACGACATCGCCGCCGTCTCCCGTGAGGCCGCGGAGCGCGCGGTGCGGGCGCGCATGGCCGAGCCGCGCCGGCTGGTCGTCAATGCAGCGGCGCCGATCATGATGGCGGTAAAGCCGAATGCGCTCGGCCGCTGTGTCACGAATCTGGTCGATAACGCTCTGAAGCATGGACGGCACGTATTCGTCTCGTTCGTGCGCGAGGACGAGAAATTCGTCGATATCTTCGTCGATGACGATGGCCCGGGCATTCCTGCGGACAAGCGCGAAGATGCTTTTCGTCCATTCTATCGGCTGGACGAAGGCCGCAATCTGCAAAGCGGCGGCGTGGGCCTCGGCCTCGCCATCGCGCGCGATATCGCCCGCGCCCATGGCGGCGATCTCCTGCTCGACACCAGCCCACAGGGCGGCCTGCGAGCGACGATCAAACTGCCGGTGTGACGGTCAATATCCCTGGGCGGGCTGCCACAGGCTGAACTTCGTTTCCTGATCATCGATGCAAAGCGACCCGAGTCCGGATGGCGATCGCGTTGTATCGCCAGCCATGCCGCCCAGCGCTTTCACCTTGGCCCGCATAGCTTCAACGTCCGCTACGCGGAAGTAAAAGCTCGACAGATCGGCTGGTGCGGCCTTGTTCAAGCCGAATGGAAGCTGCGTGTTGTTCACATGGGCGTAGTCATCGCCCACGGGCTGATCGAAGGTCCAACCGAACAGCGCGCCGTAGAACTTCACGGCGCGCTTCACATCCGCGACGCCGATGGTGAAATAGCCAAGCTCGGTGACCATGCACTCTCCTGTTCAGGGACCGGCCAGCGTCCACACGTGGCCGGCAGGATCTTTGATGCGGCAGCGCCGCCCTTCGTCTACCGCCATCGTCTCGATTGGAACAAGGAGCGTGGCCCCTGCCTTCACAGCACGATCCTGAGCCGCCTGAACATCCGTCACCAGGATCCAGAGATTGAGTGACGTTCCGCTCAACGCCGACGGGCTTTTCACACCCAGCGCATCCATCGAATCGTATTCATCGGCCAGGAACAGATGCTGCGATCCGATGCGAAATTCGGAATGGCCGATCTTGCCGTTCTCCGGATCGATCCAGCGCGTGATCTCCACCGCCCCAAGGCCCGCAACGTAGAAATCGAGCGCCTTCGCAGCCTCGCGTGCGATCAAATAGATGGAAACATCGGGGCGTTTGTCGGTCATGTGCGGACTCTAGCGCACGCCGCCGAGCCCAGATTGTAAATTTTTCTCACGCCTCCAGAGGGACGTGCTGGAGATTGGGGCCGCGGAGCCGGAAATACTCGGTCGGCGTGAAGCCCGAGAATTCCTTGAACTCGCGGATGAAATGCGGCTGGTCATAATAGCCGTAACGCTCGACCACCTCCATCCAGTCAATGGACGACGCAGTGTGCACTCGAGCGATGACCTGTTGGAACCGCGACACGCGCAGATATGCCTTCGGCGTCATACCGACTTCCTCGGCGAACAGGCGAATGAGTTTCTTGGGGCTGACGTCCGCGTCACGTGCAACCGATTTGATCGATACCCGGTGCGGGCTCAGTCCAAACGCTCGCAAGGCCAGCGCCACCGCCGGATGGTGCGCTTGTTCGCTGAACCGGCGCACCATCTCATCGAACAGGAGAGCAATCTTGCCGTCCGGCGTCGGCGCGTTCACCAGCCGCTGGTGCAGCCGCTCCGCATCCCGCCCCCAGATATCGGCGAGCGAGACATGCACGTCTTCGAACTCGCGCGCGGAACCGCCGAAGAACGCGAACGCGCCACCCGGTTTGAACTGAACGCCCAGCATATGCGGCTGATAAGCGTCGATCGCGAACGTGTGCGTATGCGTTCCGCAGATGGCAATACCGGAAAGCAGATTGCGCTCGCTGTAGCGCTCACCGCCATACCAGGACAGTGCATCGCCGTTGAGATTCACGAACAATCCCAGACGACCCGACGCCATGATCGTGTCCTTGGCATGGCCCGGCGCGGTGCCGCGCCAGTACCAGACGTTCTCTATCAGTGCGTCGAACGGCGGCCCCGGCTCGAAGGTCTTGTAAATCATCGGCGGTGCGTGCGCCGCATGCGGGCGCGTGCCGTTGGTGGACGCAGCCATGGTGTTCTCCGTTCGCAAGGAGAATAGGCGTCAGGAAGCGAGTTCGCCAGCGCGCTTGTTGGCGGCCGCGACCGCCTTTGCCATTAACCGCGATAACCCGTTCGAACTCATGAGAACCTTGAGCGCGGCTTCGGTCGTGCCACCAGGACTTGTGACATCGCGACGAAGTTCCGATGGCGGACGCTTGTCGACAGCCAACAATGCGCCGGCGCCCATGATTGTCGAACGCGCGAGTTTCTCCGCCTCGGGACGCGGCATCCCCTCTGCTTCTGCGGCATCGGCCAGCGCCTCGACCATGAGGAAAACGTATGCGGGCCCGGAGCCGGAAACCGCAGTCGTCACGTCGATCAGTTTCTCGCGGTCGACCCAGATCGTGTCGCCCAGCGGGGCGAGCAACTGCTCCGCCAGCTTCTTTTCGCCCGGGGAAATGTTCTTCGGCGCATAGATCGAACTGATCCCCTGCCCGATCGCCCCCGGCGTGTTCGGCATCGCACGCAAGATCTTCGCGCCGCGACCAAAGGCTTTGGAGAGCGTCGCGATGCTGGTCCCCGCAGCGATGGACACCATCGTCGTGCCACGCGCAGCGATGGGTTTCAGCCGCACGCCCTCGGTTCTCAGGATTTGCGGCTTGAGCGCGATTACGCAGGCGCGAACGGCACCGGCAGGGTTCTCTTCAATCGCCGAAACGAAGCGAACGCCCTTGAGCTTGCACAAACTCGCGTCTGGCTTCGGCTCGACGGCGATGACTGGGCCCAAGCCACGCGCCAGCCAACCGCGCAGCATCGCGCCGCCCATGCGGCCCGCACCGACAAGAACGATGGGAGGCTTTACGCCTGGCCTGCGCATTCCAGAATGGCCGCGGCAATGGCTTCCTGCGCAGTCTTCCCGCCCCACAGGACGAACTGGAAGGCGGGGTAATAGTGCTCGCAGGCTTCGACCGCGAGATTGAGCAGCGCTTCGCATTGCGCGGCGCTGGCGACGGCATCCGGGAAAATCATTGCGTGGCGGTAGACGACCGTGCCGTCGTCCGGCCAGAGATCGAAGTGACCGATCCACAGCCGCGAATTCACATGCATCAGCAAGTCGGCGATGTTGGAACGCTTCACTTCATCGCCGATACGCATGTCGAACGCGGACGACAGATGCAGCGACTGGAGATCATCCCGCCAGGTGAAATTGAAGTGGTGGTCGGCCCAGCGGCCCGCGACCGTCAGGTTCAGTTCGTCCCGTCCCGCGCGCTCGAAATGCCAGCCATTGTCCTCGACCGCCTGCTCGAGCATGTCGAGCGGGTGGGGACCGGCAGGCGCTTCGCTGAGCTGGATGGTTGTCATCGAGGAACTCCTACGCGTGGGGGACCGACGCAAATCGAAGCAGTTGAGAGTCAAACTGGCACAAGATTTTGCGGTCGCACAAGAGTCTCTGGTGCACGAATTGGGAGTCGAGACTCCCATTCACAGGTTTGAATTCGCTCAGGACTCTTTTTTCAGAGTCGAAACAAGCGCTTCCAGAGAAGCGACGCGTGCCGCAAGCGATTCATTTTCCGTGCGCGCTTTCGCCGCCATCGCCTTCACGGTCTCGAATTCGTCGCGATGGACGAGATTCATGTCCGCGACCAGACGTTCCATACGCTGGCGCGCGATGCTCTCGATCTCGGTGCGGACGCTGTTTGCCGCACCGGCGGCATCGGTGAACAACTTCGCCATTCCGTCCAGAAAGGGATTGTCGGTCTGCATAGGGCTACCTCTAGAACCTATATAGTCATCCGACTGTAATTAGCGAAGTCCCGCAAATCAGCTTACGATTCTCCGCCGCTCAATTTGTCGCGCCCATGGTCATTCCTTTTCCACAGATCGATCCGGTCCTGATTCAGCTCGGGCCACTCGCCATACGCTGGTATGCCATCGCCTATATCGCGGGCCTGCTGATCGGGTGGGGCGCGGTGATCCTGATGCTGCGGCAGAAGTCGCTGTGGGCGAATCCCCCGTTCAGGGGAAAGCCGCCGGCGACCGAGGAAGAGATTGGCGATTTCGTCGTCTGGGCCACACTCGGCGTCATCATCGGTGGACGCCTGGGCTGGGTGATCTTCTATGGAATCTTCCTGTGCGCAGCCTCGCCCGAGGGCAACTACTGTCGGGGCCTGCCGATGGATTTCCTGTACCACCCCATTCGCATCATTGCCGCGTGGGAAGGCGGGATGTCGTTCCACGGCGCCGCTATCGGTGTGATCCTCGCGCTTTACCTCTTCTGCCGGAAGCGCAAGCTCAGCTTCTTTTCGATGGGCGATCTGGTGTGCCTCGTGCAGCCGATCGGTCAGTTCTTCGGTCGCATTGCGAACTTCATCAATGGCGAGCTGTGGGGAAAACCCGGCGACGTGCCGTGGGCGATGGTCTTCCCGCGCGCGAACGACGGCATTCCGCGCCATCCGAGCCAACTCTACGAAGCGGGGCTCGAGGGCATCCTGCTGTTCACCGTTCTGCAGATATGCCTGCGTGTCTTCCGCATGCATGAGCGGCCCGGCCTGATCAGCGCGATCTTCCTGTTCGGCTATGGCATCTTGCGCTTCGTGGTCGAATTCTTCCGCGAGCCGGACACCCCTTTTCTGGGCTGGTTCAGCATGGGGCAGGCTTTGTCGGTCGGACTGCTGGCCGCCGGTTCCTATCTCGCATGGTATGTGCTCAAGGAGCCGAAACCAGCGTGAACGCGCTCGGCGAACGCATCGCTGCGCTGATCGCGGCGCAGGGACCGATCTCCATCGCCGAGTTCATGACCATCGCTCTGCACGATCCGCAGGCGGGCTACTACGCGACGCGCGATCCACTGGGTGCAAGTGGCGACTTCATCACCGCACCCGAGATCAGCCAGATGTTCGGCGAATTCCTCGGCCTGTGGTGCGTGCAGGTCTGGCACGATCAGGGCAAGCCGGCGCACAAGCGACTGGTCGAGCTTGGACCGGGCCGCGGCACGCTGATGGCCGATGCGCTTCGCGCCGCGCGGGTGGCACCGGAATTTCTGGACGGGCTCGAGATCGTCCTGGTTGAGGCGAGCCCGACGCTGCGCGCTATCCAGCGAGAAAATCTGAAAATCTGGGGAGACAAGATTCGCTGGACGGCGCAGTTCGATGACTCGCTCGGCGACCGGCCGCTGTATCTGCTCGCCAACGAATTCTTCGACGCGCTGCCGATTCGGCAATACGTGAAAGGCGCGCGGGGCTGGTGCGAACGCATGGTCGCGGTGGATGCGAATGGTGCGCTCGACTTCGCGCTGTCACCGATGCCCGCCCTCGACGTCACGATCCCGCCGGATCGCGCCTTCGCGCCGGATGGTGGTGTGTACGAAGTCTCGCCGGCCAGTCTTGCGCTTGTGGACGAGATTGCACGTATTGTGGCCCACCAGAGCGGCGGCGCGCTGATCGTGGACTATGGCTACGACAAGCCGGGCTTCGGAGAGACTCTCCAGGCGGTCGCCGAGCATGAGTTTGCAGAGGTTCTGGCCGATCTTGGCGAAGGCGACCTGTCGGCGCATGTAGATTTTCCGAGCCTCGCCGCACACGCGCGCGCGGCAGGCGCTGAGGCTTATGGCCCAATCGGTCAGGGCGATTTCCTTGAAGACCTCGGACTGGTCCATCGTGCGGAACATCTGCGCACGAAGAATCCGCAAGTCGCAGACGAAATCTGGAAGGCGGTCACACGGCTCGTGGCGCCCGAAGAGATGGGAACGCTGTTCAAGGCGCTGGCGATCGTGCCAAAGAACGCGCCAAAACCTCCGGGCTTCTGATGAACGTGCTGCAAGCGAGAAATCTTCAATCCGTCAGCCACGGCTTTTTCGGGCGCCGTGGCGGCGTATCTAAGGGCATCTTCGCGTCGTTGAATTGCGGGCCCGGATCGAACGACGAACGCGCCGACGTGATCGAAAATCGCAGGCGCGTGGCCGACGCGCTTTCGCCCGGTGCTCCCCTGCTCACGCTCTATCAGATCCACGGTGGCAATGCGGTGACGGTCGCCGCGCCATGGAACATCGGAGAAGGGCCGCAGGCCGATGCGATGGCGACGAATGTGCCGAACATCGTGCTCGGCATTCTCACTGCCGATTGCGCTCCGGTGCTGTTTGCCGATGCCGAGGCAAAAGTGATCGGCGCGGCGCATGCCGGCTGGAAGGGTGCAATCAGCGGCGTGACCGATTCCACCATCGAGGCGATGGAAGCGCTGGGCGCAAAGCGAGGTCGAATCTCTGCTGCAATCGGCCCGTGCATCAGCCAGACGAACTATGAAGTCGGCCCCGAATTCCGCGAACGGTTCCTGGAATCGGATTCGACCTTCGCGCACTTTTTTATCCACAGCGACACGGCGGACCATTTCCGGTTCGATCTGGAAGGATTCGTTGCGCAGCGACTCGGCGGCGCAGGGATCGCGAGTGTCGAACGCCTGTCCACCTGCACCTACGCCGCGGAAAGCGACTTTTTCAGCTTCCGCCGCGCCACCCATCGCGGCGAAAAGGATTACGGACGACAGATTTCTGCTATCGTTCTGAAATGAGTTCGCTGGTTCCGTTCGGTCCGGAAATCTGGATCGCCGAAGGGCCCGTGGTGTCCTTTTATGGCTTTCCGTATCCCACGCGCAGCGTCATCATCCGGCTCGCGGAGGGAAGACTGTTCGTCTGGTCGCCAATCGCGCTGACGCCCGAACTCCGGACAAACGTGGAGCAACTGGGCAAGCCTGCGTATCTTGTTTCGCCCAATGCGATTCATCATCTCTTTCTAGGTGACTGGAAACGCGCTTATCCCGGAGCACGGCTGTATGCGTCACCCGGCCTAGCGAAGAAGCGGCGCGATCTGACATTTGACGCCACACTGGGAGATACACCCGAGCACGACTGGGCAATGGAGATCGATCAGGTTGAAATGGCCGGAAGTCTCTTTCTCACCGAGGTTGTCTTCTTTCATCGGGCAAGCCGCACGGTGATTTTCGCCGATCTGATCGAGAATTTTCCCCAAAGCTGGTTTTCCGGATGGCGCGGCTGGCTCGCAAGGCTGGATGGAATCACCGAAGCCGATCCCGGCGCACCACGCGAATGGCGTGCGAGCTTCTGGAATCGCAGCCTTGCGCGCACGGCCCTGAATCGGATCCTGGGATGGCATGCGGAACAGGTGGTCGTCGCACACGGCACCATGGTGCGCAACGACGCTACCGCGTTCATTCAAAAAGCGTTTCGCTGGCTGTCAAAGTAGCGCGGGCGAGGCGGTTTACCCGCTCGGGTGACCTTGCTAAAAGCCCGTCACCGAACCGTCACAGCTGGAGCGCGCCCGACCATGAACGACAAGAACGGAGCGCGTGGCATGAAGCTTCTGGCGGGCAATTCCAATCGCGCGCTCGCCGAAGCGATGGGTCAGTACCTCAACCTCCCTCTGGTGAAAGCGGTCGTACGCCGATTCGCCGACATGGAAGTGTTCGTCGAGATCCAGGAAAACGTCCGCGGCGAGGATATCTTCGTCATCCAGTCGACGAGCTTTCCCGCCAACGACAATCTTATGGAATTGCTGATCATCATCGACGCACTAAAGCGTGCGTCGGCGCGGCGTGTCACTGCGGTGATCCCGTACTTCGGTTACGCGCGTCAGGACCGCAAAGTCGGGCCTCGCACGCCGATCTCCGCCAAGCTCGTCGCGAACCTGATCACGCGCGCCGGCGCCGACCGCGTGCTCACCGTCGATCTCCACGCCGGCCAGATTCAGGGCTTCTTCGACATTCCCACCGACAATCTCTTCGCCATGCCGGTGGTCGTGAAAGACATTCAGGACGCCGTCGGTCATGAGAACCTGATGATCGTCTCACCGGACGTCGGCGGCGTGGTGCGTGCGCGTGCGCTGGCCAAGCGTCTCGGCGGCGATCTCGCCATCGTCGACAAGCGCCGCGAGCGCGCCGGCGAATCCGAAGTCATGAACATCATCGGCGACGTCGAAGGCCGTTCCTGCATCCTGATCGACGACATCGTCGATTCCGGCGGCACGATCTGCAACGCGGCCGAGGCGCTACTGCGCGAGGGCGCGAAGGACGTCTATGCCTATGCGACGCACGGCGTGCTCTCGGGCGGCGCGGTCGCGCGCATCAAGGGCTCCAAGCTCAAATCGATGGTGATCACGGACTCGATCGCTGCGACCGAGGAAGTGGCCAAGTGCGCCAACATCCGCCGTATCTCCATCGCCCCTCTGATCGGCGAAGCCATGCGCCGCATCAACAACGAAGAAAGCGTGTCGAGCCTGTTCGACTAGAAGACGTCTTCAGAAGAACTCCGGATACTTCTTCGCCAGATCGGCTTCGTAGCCGTTGATATCGGAGAGTATCGGCGCGTCTGCACCGCCCGGAAGCGCTCTGCCCATATCGAAGCAGAACCACGCCAGGTCAGGTTGGAAGCGCGCACGAAAGAGACTGCCGAGATCCTTGTAGTAACCGGCAAGATACGGATTGCCTTTGATCGCGCTCACGAACGGCGGCAGGGCCTCGTCGGGACGACCGGCCATCATCAGATCGTTCGCCAGAAACTCGTCGAGCACATACGCGTTGCTGAGATCGTCGCGCTTCATGGATTGAAGCGACGGGATCGCGACATTCTTGTCGGAGCTGTTGTCCTCCAGAGCCTTCAGGAGGACGGGTGTGCGCGGGTCGCTTCCGGCCGCCGCAACAATCTCTTTCAAGGTGTGGCAGCCTTGTGGATTCACACAGCCGGCGGCCTGCTTGCCGAACTGCTCATTGAGCTCCAGAGCGAGGAGGAGCGCCTGAAAAGGCTTCTGCGCTTTCAGGGCGGCTTCGGTCGCCGCGCGGGATTCCTCGGCAGTACGGCGGCCGGGAGCTTTTCCCGCGATAGCTGCCTGCATCGTGGGCACCAGACTCGCGACACTGCTTGCTGCACCGGTGAAGGACGGGAAGGTCAGCTTCGATGTTGTCAGCAACGGATACACCGCATGGACCGGTTGCGCAGATTGCAGTGTCCATACGTTGTCCGACGTCTTCTCCGGTCCGACGCTTTCGAACGAAAGACGTTGCGGAAGCCGCCCGCTTGCGACGATATCGTCGACGACAACCGGATGCAGGGATCCGTAGTAGCGCAGGAACTTCGCGAGCAGCGCACCGTTTTCTTTGGTCAGCGCTTGTGTCGATGGCGTGTAGGACGCGATCTCCGCCCCACCATACAGGAAATGCACAGTTCCAGTCGCTGCCGCGCGGCGCTCTATCTTCGGCGTGCCGTCTTCGGGCGACATCACATGCAACTGTGACTGCACCCAGAACGGGTCGAGCATCCTGACCTGATCGCTGACCTTTATCGAGCTCAGGGCACCGCGCTGGAACCGGCGATTGAATGTTTCCGAGACGAAGAAATCGACCGCGCCGTAGAGCGATGCATTCAGGAAGCTATGGCTCGCATCGTCGATCGTGATCAAACGCCGCAATGCGAAATCATAGATCAGCAGAGTCCGGTCTTTGCTCAGAGACACAAAGTCCTGCGCCAGGTCGACAGTGATCGTGCCGGGGTCGCTGCCTTCGATCTTGTAGATGAATTCAACAGCCGGTTCGTTGACATTCCCCCGCGCCGCGATGAGGGAGGCCGCAGACGCGCCCGGACCAGTTTTGGCGAAATCCGCAGCCTTCGAAGCCGAGCATGACAGCGCCAGCGCGAAGGCCAGTCCAAATCTGACAACTGTCATCTTTCCCCCGCACACCCGCATTTGCGGTATGATAGCGGCGAGGGAGTGCCATGCCCAGTTCCAGCGACATCCGAAAAATCGCGCTCGCGCTCGACGGTGTGACCGAGATCGATCACTTCGCGCGCCCCGCTTTTCGCACCACGAAACGCATCTTCGCTGTTATCCGGCCGGACGGGCTTTATCTGCATCTGCCGGACGAGCGGAAAGAATTTCTGTTCGAGGCCGATCCCACGACCTTCGTCAAATACATGTGGGGCAAGACCGCGAACGTGATCGTTCAGCCTGAGCGCGTGTCCAAAAAGGAGCTCGCCGCACTGATCCACGAGGCCTGGGAATTCAACCTGCCTGCGCCGCCCAAACCCAAATCGCCGCCAAAATCGACGGCGAAGAAGGCCCGCAAGTAACCGTTGGGCCTAGGCGTACTGGCGCGAACCGTGCCGGTCGGGCACAACTGCGCCATGGAACAGCTTCCCCAGCCACCCGCCGACGGCACGATGGCGGATTTCGCCCGCAAGGTCACCGTCGCGATCCTCATCGCGGCTGTGCTGCTGGCGTTCTGGGAGATCAGTCAGGTTCTGGTTCTCGGCTTTGGCGGCGTCGTGGTCGCGGTCGTGCTGCGCAACATGGCCTCTCCGGTGCAGCGCTATCTTCGTGTCTCCGATCACATCGCGCTGCTCGTCACAACGATAGGATTGCTCGCCCTTGCGATCACCTTCTTCGTCATCTTCGGCGGGCTTGCGATCGACCAGTTTACGGCGCTGCTGAACGAGATTCCGGGCGCCATCGTCAGCGGCCGAAAGTGGCTGATGCAGTACACCGAAGGCCGCTGGTTCCTCGCGCTGCTGGGTCACACGGGTGCGCCATCGGGTGAAACGCTGCTACAGGCGCTGCCCATCGCCGGCGGCGTGCTCGGCGGCATGAGTGAGGCGCTGCTGGTTCTTCTGGTCGGAATCTATCTGGCCGCCGATCCGCAGGCCTATATGCGCAGCGTCGTGCGCCTGTTCCCGCCGCACCGGCGCATCCGTGTCAGCCACATCCTCAACGCCATCGCCGCTGCGCTTCAGAAATGGCTCGTGGGTATGGCATTCGACATGCTGTTCGTCGGCGTACTGACCGGCCTTCTGATGTGGCTGGTCGGAGTGCCCTTGCCCTTCGCTCTGGGCGTCCTGACGGGCCTGTCGGTGTTCGTGCCCTATATCGGGCCCGCCATCGCCTGCATCCCCGGCCTGCTGCTGGCGCTCAGCGTCAGCCCGACGCTGGCGATGTATGCGGCCATTGTTTACGCGGTCGCGCTGGGCATCGAGGGCAATGTGACCCAGCCCCTGCTCCAGCGCTGGGCGGTTTCCCTGTCGCCGGTCATTAACCTGTTGGCGATTGTGGCGTTCGGCATCATTTTCGGCCTCTGGGGCGCGGTTCTAGGCACGCCGATGGCGGTCACCCTGACTGTCCTGATCCGGATGGCCTATATCGAGGATGTCTTGGAGGCCAAGCCCCCGGCCGAAAAGGCCGCCGAGGACTGAAAACGCGCGGTTGCACAGCCGCCGCCCATCCGCTAAAAGCCCCGCTTTCCTGGCCCCAAGATGGACGAAAGGGCTGGAAACCAAGGAATTTTTCCCATGCAGCAGATCCAGGAACTGAGCGCCCAGCCGCGCGAGAAAACCGGCAAGGGCCCGGCCTACCAGACCCGCCTCAAGGGACAGATCCCGGCGGTCATCTATGGCGGCGCCGGTGAACCCGAGAACGTCTCCGTCGACTCGCACGCGCTCGCGCTGCAGGTCGAAGCCGGCCGGTTCATGACCAAGCTCCTGATGCTCGACGTCGGCGGCAAGAAGCAGCGCGTGATCCCGCGCCAGGTTCAGCTCGACCCGGTGACCGATCGTCCCGTGCATGTCGACTTCATGCGCCTCGGCAAGAACGCGAAGGTGCGTCTCGCCATTCCGGTGCACTTCAAGAACCACGAAGCGTCGCCCGGCCTGAAGAAGGGCGGCGTGCTGAATATCGTGCGCCATGAGATCGAGATGCTGCTCGATGCGGATCACATCCCCGAATATCTCGAGGGCGATCTCTCCGGCCTCGACATTCACGGCACGCTGCATTTCAACGACATCAAGCTGCCGTCGGGCGCCAAGACCACCATCCGCGAAGAGAACTTCACCGTTGCCTCGATCGTCGCGCCGACCAGCGTCATCGAAGAGCAGAAGGCCGCTGCAGCCGCTGCTGCTGCCGCCGCGTCTGCTCCGGCCGCCGAAGAAGGTGCCGCGCCTGCCGCTGGCGCTGCCCCGGCTGCTGGCGCTGCTCCGGCCGCTGCCAAGGCTCCGGAAAAGAAATAATCCGTACGAACTTATCCCCTCATGCGCGCGCCGCGTGAGGGGATTGGTCTTCCTCCATGACCGACACGCCGCTCCTCATCGCCGGTCTGGGAAATCCCGGCGCCGAATATGCGCGCAACCGGCACAACGCCGGCTTCATGGCCGTCGACACGATCCACGAGAGCTACGACTTCGGCCCGTGGCGTTCGCGCTTCTCCGGGATGATCAGCGAAGGTGCTCTCGGCAAGCGCAAGACGTACCTGCTCAAGCCCATGACCTACATGAACGAGAGCGGGACATCGATTGGGTCCGCGATGCGGTTCTTCAAGCTGCCGCTCACAGCGCTTGTGGTGATGCATGACGAGCTCGATCTGGCCTCGGCGAAGCTCAAGGTGAAGACCGGTGGCGGCGACGCCGGCAACAACGGCGCCCGCTCCATCACGGCAACGCTGGGACCGGATTATCGCCGCGTGCGCATCGGCATCGGGCATCCGGGCGAGAAGCACCGCGTGCATGGTCACGTGCTCGGCAATTTCTCCAAGGCCGATGAAGACTGGCTGGTGCCGATGCTGAGCGCCATTGCAGACGCCGCACCGTATCTTGCCAAGGACGACGATGTCGGGTTCATGAGCAAGGTCGCGCTGCTGACAAAGCCGCCCGCAAAAAAAGAAAAGAAAGACGAATAATGGGATTCAAATGCGGCATCGTGGGCCTTCCGAATGTCGGCAAGTCCACGCTCTTCAATGCGCTGACGCAGACCGCAGCGGCGCAGGCAGCGAACTATCCGTTCTGCACCATCGAGCCGAATGTGGGCGATGTAGCGGTGCCCGATCCGCGGCTTGAGAAGCTCGCGGCGATCGCTAAATCCGCCGAGATCATTCCAACCCGTATCACCTTCGTGGATATCGCCGGCCTCGTGCGCGGTGCATCGAAGGGCGAAGGCCTCGGCAACCAGTTCCTCGCCAACATCCGCGAAGTCGACGCCATCGTGCATGTGCTGCGCTGTTTCGAGGACGATGACATCACGCATGTCGAGGGCAAGATCGACCCGGTCGGCGACGCCGACACGGTCGAGACCGAACTCATGCTCGCCGATCTTGAAAGCCTCGAGAAACGGGTCAAGCCGATTGAGAAGAAAGCGAACTCCGGCGAGAAAGAAGCGAAGGAAGCCTTCGCGCTGATGACCAAGGCGCTTGTGCTGCTTCGCGACGGCAAGCCGGCACGCCTCGCCGACCTCTCGCACGAAGAGCGCGAGCCCTATCGCCAGCTCGGCCTGATGACCGCCAAGCCTGTCCTCTACGTCTGCAACGTCGATGAAGGGTCGGCCACGACGGGCAACAAATTTTCCACTGCCGTTGAGGAAATGGCGAAGCGGCAGGGCGCCGGCGCGGTCGTAATCTCGGCGCGCATCGAAGAAGAAGTTGCACAGCTTCCTGCGACAGAACGCGAAGAATTTCTGCAGAGCCTCGGCCTGGAAGAGCCGGGCCTGAACCGGCTAATCCGCGCGGGGTACACCCTGCTCGGCCTGATCACGTTCTTCACGGCCGGTCCGAAGGAAGCGCGCGCATGGACTGTGACCAAGGGCTCCCGCGCACCGCAAGGAGCCGGTGTCATCCACACCGACTTCGAGCACGGTTTCATCCGCGCCGAAACCATCGCCTATGACGATTACGTCGCCAACAACGGTGAGGCGGGTGCGCGCGAGGCCGGAAAATTCCGCCTTGAGGGCAAGGACTACGTCGTCGCCGACGGCGACGTGATGCATTTCCGGTTCAATACGTGATGTCGATCTTCATGCGTCGATGCCGCCACTAAGGCGCAGTCCCGCCGGCGCTTGCAGCAGGACTGAATTCAGAGGCATCCTTCGATTCTCGCCTATAACGGGAAGACAAGTGATGGCACAGCCCAAATTGGCATCCACCGCGGTGGCACTCAGCGCCGCGTTAGCCTTGGCAGTTGGCGCGCCATCCGCGGCTCGGGCCACCCGCGATCAGATTATTTATTCTTTTACGGGCGGGGCTGACGGCAGTGCTCCACACGCCCGGCTTACCTCGGATAAAGCCGGGAACCTCTACGGGACGACCTCGGCCGACGGCCGAGGCTATGGCACGGTCTTTGAGTACGCGACGAAAGGAGGCTTCGCCACGCTATATACGTTCAACAACGGAACGGACGGCGCTTATGCCAATGGCGTAACTTACGACGAGGCGAGCGGCAATCTCTTCGGGACGGCACGCCAGGGCGGCGCCAACGGCAAAGGCGTGATTTTCAAGCTGACTCCGAAGGGAGCCCTGACTGTGCTGCATGCCTTCGCTGGAACTGACGGCGACGCACCCTCGACCAGGTTGACCCGCGATACTTTAGGCAACTTTTACGGCGCTGCGTCCGCTGGCGGGGACTTGACCTGTTTCGGAGGCGAAGGTTGCGGGGTGATTTTCAAACTGGCGGCGGACGGCACATACAGCGTGCTCCACAAGTTCTCCGGCGGGGCCGACGGCAGCTTTCCGTCCGGCCGTCTATCTAAGGAGAGCGACGGCGATCTCGTCGGCGTGACCAATGAAGGCGGCGACCTAGGGTGCGGCAATGGCAATGGCTGCGGCACAGTGTTCAGGGTGACGCCGACCGGAAAATTCCATGTGCTTCACACGTTCACCGGCGTCGGCTCTATGGGCTTTCCGGCGGGCGGTGTGGCCGAGGACTCGCGCGGGAATATCTACGGCACGGTTGGCGGTGCGCGGGAAGGCAATCCCGATTTCGTGTTCAAGATCGCTCGGAATGGGACATACACCGTGCTGCATAGCTTCACGGGCGCCGACGGCTTCGACCCGTTCGGCGATCTGCTGGCCCTACAACACGGACATATGTTCTACGGCACGACGAGCGACGGCGGGAAGAACGACGCGGGCACAGTGTTCAGGTTCAAGCCGGATGGAAGTTTCCACACGGTCCATACCTTCCGCAAACGTTATGATGGCGCAAACCCCTATGTCGGGCTTACCGAAACGAGCCGCGGGCTCTACGGCACGACCGACTTTGGAGGCAGTTCCTATAACTGCCAATACTACTACGTCAACGGCTGCGGGACGATCTATTACCTGGGTCCCGAGTAATTGCGCCGGCAGCACTTTCATTTTTTTGGGACTAAGCCGGCGCACGCGATGCCGGCAAATTCCATCTTGAGGGCAAGAACTATGTTGTCGCCGACCGCGATGTGATGCATTTCCGCTTTAACGCCTGAGGAACATTTTTAACCTCAGTCTCAACCCGTATGCCCCGTGTGCGGTTTGTGCGTTATCGTCGGTCAAACACGGATGACCCATGACCGGAATACTACACTTCGAAGATCTTGAGATCGGCCGTTCTTTCGCGTGCGGCACCTACAATGTGACGAAGGAAGAAATCGTCGAATTCGCGCGCGAGTTCGACCCGCAGCCGCATCATCTCGATGAAGAAGCCGCGAAGAACTCCATGCTCGGCGGGCTCGCGGCGTCAGGCTGGCATGTCTGCGCCATGACCATGCGCATGTTCGCCGACCACATGATCCCGCGCATGGCGGAACGCGGGGGCTCGGGTTCGCCTGAAGCCCGCTGGATGAAGCCCGTGCGGCCCGGCGACAGGCTCCGCACAGAAGCGGCGGTCGTCGGCAAGAAAGAATCCCGTGCGCGAACCGACATCGGCCATGTGACGTTTGAGTGCCGCGTCTACAACCAGACCGAGCAGGTGTGCCTGCTCTACATGACGCCCGTGGTCGCAAGGCGGGGTCATTGATGAGCATGCTCTATTGGGAAGACATCGAGATCGGCGCAAAGCGCGAGCTCGGTACCTACACCTTCACCGAAGAGGAGATCATCCGCTTCGCAAAGAAATACGACCCGCAGGTGATCCATACCGATCCGGTCGCAGCGAAGAACTCGATCTTCGGCGGCATCATCGCCAGCGGTTGGCACACGGCCGCGATATGGATGAAGCTCTCCATCGCCGAACGCCAGCGCCATGCCACTCCCACGACCGCACGCATGGGCGTCTCGCCGGGGTTCGAAGACATGAAATGGATGAAACCCGTGCGCCCCGGCATGACGATGAAGTTCTCGTCCGAGATCTACGGCAAGACCGAACTCAAATCACGCCCCGACCTGGGTCTGCTCCTCACCCTGAACAAGGCGCATGATGAAACCGGCGCGCTGTGCATGCGCTTCATCGGCAAGAGCTTCGTGCAGCGCCGGCCCGAAGCCTAAAACACTTCACAATCCCGCATCGGATCGGCTCTACTCTCGCCTGGAAAAACACTGGAGAGACCAATGGGCACGATGACAAAGATGAAGATGAGCGATGGCGCGGAGATCGGGGTCTATCATGTCGAGCCCCATGGCGTGCGGCGCGGCGGGTTGGTCGTCATTCAGGAAATCTTCGGCGTCAACGAACACATCCGCGATGTTTGCGAGGATTACGCGAAGGACGGTTATGAGGTTCTGTCGCCGGCGCTCTATGACCGCGAAGCGCCGGGGTTCGAGACCGGGTACATCCCTGACGACATCCAGAAGGCGATCAAGATCGCGCGCGGCGAGCATCCGTTCGATCTCTCGATCAAAGACGCGCTCACCTGCATCGACGCGCTCGCCGCGAAGGGCAAGGTGTTCATCACGGGCTATTGTTATGGCGGCACGGTGGTGTGGGCGGCGGCGTGCCGGAGCGAAAACCTTGCGGCGGCCTCAGGCTACTACGGCGGCCAGATCGCGCTGATGAACGACCAGAACCCGAAATGCCCGACCATGCTGCATTTCGGCGAGACCGATCACGGCATCCCGATGAGCGACGTCGACAAGATCAAGGCCGCGCATCCCGACGTGCAGGTCTTCGTCTATCCCGGCGTCGGCCACGGCTTTAACTGCAACAAACGCCCCGACTTCAACGCCGAAGCCGCAAAGCTGGCGAAGCAGCGGACGCTGGAGCTGTTCAGGGCAAATGGCGGGTGATTGCGCCGCCTAGAATTCGAGTTCGACGTCCTGATCGAGACTGCGAATGGCGTCGCGCGTGTCAGCAAATTTGTTTCTGAGCTGCCACAAACCATCGCCCAGCTTGCTGACAAAGGCCTTCGCAAGCTGGATGGTGGGGAACTGAAATTCAGCGGTGCCACCGAGGAACTGGTCGAGCTTGACGTCGCCCAGCGTATCGACGCCGCTCACCTCCGTGAATTCGCGGCCTATCACCAGGCAGCCGAGCACGTCGTAGGATTCGTGCAGACGCTTTTCATCGGCGTCGAGATCGATGCTCGCCTGAACGACAAAAGAATGGCCGTCGCGCGGCCCCTTCCGCTCGGACATCTTGTATTTCAGACGCATGCCGGTACCCGCTCTTCGATTGCGCGCATACTCCACGAACAGCGCAATCATTCCGTTAAGTGCGAGGGAACTTCGGATACGTAGATTTACGGATACTAGCGCAGCGCCGCTTCGATATTTCCGCCGTCCACCGTAATCACGGCAGCCGTCGTTTTTTCCGCGTGAGCGAGGTAGACGAACGCCTCGGCAACTTCGGCGGCGTAGACTTCGCGGCCTAGCAGGTTGCCGCTCATATAAGTTTCTTCCGAGACACCGCGGGCTTTGGAGCGTGCCGCGACCATGTCGTCGGTGAGCAGACCGGAGCGCACGCGGTCGGCGTTCACGGCGTTGGCGCGTATGCCGTCCTTGCCGTGGTCGAGGGCGTATTGGCGCACGAGGAACAAAGTTGCGGCCTTGGGCAATCCGTAGGGGCCGAAATCCTTGCCCGGATTCACCGCCTGCTTGGACGTGTTGAACAGCAGGCAGCCATAGGTGTTCTGCGCGCGCATGATCTTCACCGCGGCCTGCGCCACGCTTTGGTGCGCGAAGAAGTTCAGCTCGAACGATTTGCGCAGCACTTCGTCTTCGACCGAACCGATATTGCCCTGCCACGCGGCACCAGCGTTGGAGACGACGATGTCGACACCACCGAACGCTTCCACAACCTTGTCGAACGCGGCGCGCACGCTGTCCGGATCGGTGACGTCGCACTGGATCGCGAGCGCGTGCTTGTGCACGGCCTTTGCGGCCTTCACCGCCATGTCGTGGTCGCGGTCGAGGATCGCGATCTCCGCGCCCTCCGCCGCCATTGCCTTCGCTGTGGCCGCGCCGATGCCCGAGCCGCCGCCGGTGATCACGCAGACCTGGCGTGACAGCGATTTCTCATTGGACTTGCCGAGCTTGGCCTGTTCCAGCGACCAGTACTCCACCTCGAACATATCGTTCTCGGAGATGCATTTGTATTCGCCGATCGCTTCCGCGTCGGTGATGACCTCGATCGTGTTCTCGGCGATATCGGCGGCGATGGCGGCGTCCTTCGCCGTGGCGCCGAGACCGAACATGCCGACGCCGGGCACCAGCACCACGCGCGGTAGCGGATCGAGTTCTTTCTTCTTCGGCGTCGAGGTCGCGTTGTTGCGCGCGAAATAGTCGTGATAGTGCGCGACGAACTTTTCGACCGCCTCTTGAACCTGCGCCTTCCAGTCGTCGAGCTTGTGCGCATCTGGCGCGGGCACGACCAGCGGCCAGTTCTTGGTGCGGATCGTGTGGTCGGGTGTCACCACACCGACCTGGCTGTAGCGCGCAAGATCGGCGCCATTCACATAGCTCAGGATCGTCGGGTTGGTGCGGAAGCACAGGATCTGACGCTTCGCGGTGCCCGCCATGGAATTCTTTTCGATCGCGACCGCGCCGCGCAGGATCGGCGCGATGTCGGCGACCTTGGCGACATGCTCCGGCAATTTCGCGGGCTTCAGCAGCTTGCGATCCTTCTGAAGACGCTGTTCCGCGAGCGTGACAAACTCGATCATCTTCTCGTAGGCGGTCTTCGCATCCTCGGCGAAGGTGAAGATGCCGTGCTTCGGCAGGATCAGGCCTTCGACTTTCGGATTGGCGTCGAACACATCGGCCACCGCTTTCGCCAGCGTGAAGCCGGGAATGAAATACGGCACATAGGCGACACGCGAGCCGTAGATCTCGCGCGCGGTCTTCTCGCCATCGGGCTGATCGGTGATCGCGAGCACCGCGGTCGAATGGGTGTGGTCGATGAACTTGTGCGGCAGGAACGCGTGCAACAAGGTCTCGACGCTCGGGTTCGGCGCGGACGCATCCAACAGATTGATGCGCTGGAAATTGACCATGTCCTCATCGCCGAGGGTGTTGAGGCGGCGCAGACGGCGCAGCTCATGCAACCGCACCGCGGGCAGGCCCTGCGGCTCGATATTGCCCATGTCCCAGCCGCTACCCTTCACGCAGAGCACATCGACGTCTTCGCCGAGCTGGTCTTTCGCGGTGGTCTTTACAGACGTGTTGCCGCCGCCGTGGAGCACGAGTTTCGGATCGGACCCGAGCAGCCGCGTCGTATAGGTGCGCAGCGCGAGCTCCTCGCTCACACCCTGCGCCGCATAGCGCTTCACAAAATCTTGTGCCTCGGAGTCCGAAAAACGCGACTGCATGATATTTGAAATCCACTTCTCAACAATTTTTGCCGAAGGGCGGGTCCGCGCCACCCTGTACAGGGCCGTCAGGTGGCGGGGAAGAGGCTGCGTAGGCCCTGCTCCGTCGCGGCGCAAGTGCCTCGTTCGGTGATGAAACCTGTAACGAGACGCGCCGGCGTGACGTCGAAACCGGGGTTGGCAGCGGGCGAACCCGGCGCCGCGATCTCGACCGTCGCGAGTGTTCCAGATGGGGTGCGCCCGGTCATTTTCAAGAGCTCGTCAGCCGATCTTTCTTCGATCGGAATGTCGCGGCCGTTTGAGAGCGTCCAGTCGATCGTCGAAGACGGCAGCGCGACATAGAACGGAACATTGTTGTCCTTCGCGGCGAGAGCTTTGAGATAAGTTCCGATCTTGTTGGCGACATCGCCGTTCGACGTGACACGGTCGGTTCCGACGATGCAGAGATCGACGCGGCCTTCTTGCATGTAGTGGCCGCCGGCGTTGTCGGCGATGATCGTGTGCTTCACGCCATGCGCGCCGAGTTCATACGCGGTGAGCGAGGCGCCCTGGTTGCGCGGCCGCGTCTCATCCACCCACACATGGATCGGGATGCTGGCGTCATGCGCCATGTAGATCGGCGCCAGCGCCGTGCCCCAGTCGACGCAGGCGAGCCAGCCCGCGTTGCAATGGGTGAGCACGTTGAGCGTCGCGCCGTTCTTCTTCGCCGCCGCCTCTTTCAGAATCTTGAAGCCGTGCTCACCGATGGAGTGGCACACAGCGACATCCTCATCCGCGATCTTCGCGGCTTCGGCCCAGGCCATCGCGGCGCGCTGCTCGCGCGGCTGGTTGCGCAGCATGTCGCGCATGCGCTTCAGCGCCCAGCGCAGATTGATCGCGGTCGGCCGCGTCTCGGCCAAGATATCGTGCGCGCAGTCGAGCGCCTCGTCCGAGGCATCCACACGCATCGCCAGCGCAATGCCGTACGCCGCCGTCGCCCCGATCAGCGGCGCACCGCGTACGATCATCGCCTTGATCGCATGCGCCGCGTCTTCCATCGACGCGAGCTCGAGCGTCTCGAACGCGTGCGGCAGCTTCGTCTGGTCGATGATGCCGACCTTGTCGTCGCCGATGGGCCAGATGGTGCGCCAGGGCTTGCCGTGGATCTTCATATCAATCCCAACTTGTCATCCCCGGCCGAGCGCTGCGGCAGCAGCGCGAGGGGAAGGGGACCCAGGTGGTTAAACGATCGCGATCCCAAAAAGAATTCCAAATTTGCGTCACTTCCAAGACCGAAAGGCCTGGGTCCCCTTCCCTCGCCGCGTCCGTACGCTGCCGCTACGGACCGGCTCGCCGGGGATGACAATCGCGCTAATGCCCCTCGAAGCTGACTAGCGCCTTCACGTCCTGGCCGAAGGCGCGGATTTTGTCGGCGCCGCCGAGTTCAGGCAGGTCCACAAGGAAGCAGCAGCCGATCACCTTCGCGCCCGCGCGCTGCATCAGCTTGATTGCGGCGAACGCCGTGCCACCGGTGGCGATCAGATCGTCCACGATGATGACGGCGTCGCCCTGCTTCACCGCGTCGATATGAATCTCAATCCGGTCCTTGCCGTATTCGAGATCGTAATCCTCGCCCAGTACGCCGTAGGGCAGCTTGCCCTTCTTGCGGATCGGCACGAAGCCGACGCCGAGCTGATGCGCGATCGCGCCGCCCAGGATGAACCCGCGCGCCTCGATGCCCGCAACCTTGTCGATCTTCACGCCTTTGTAGTGCGCAACCATCTGGTCGATGGTGGCGCGGAACGCCTCGGCATCGCCGAACAGGGTCGTGACATCGCGGAACATGATTCCGGGCTTCGGGAAATCGGGGATCGTGCGGATGGCGGATTTGATGTCCATGACAGCCTCAGTGTTTTCGTGGCGGAACAACGTCAAACGAAATAACAAAATCCGGTTCGACAACCTTTTGATCGGACTTCATTTCATAGAAATCGTGCTTCGCGGAATAGTCGTCCAATTCAAAGGGCGGAAGATTGTAGTCTTCGCCGTTGCTGAGCTTCAGCAGAACACCCTTAGTTTCGTGAGTAGATACGATGGTCCCGAACATGTCCGTGAAAGAGAGCGGCTTTCCGGCTTCGTCACATTCGGTTATCCCGACAAGAACTGTTTTCCTGATGTGGTCGTTGTTGCTCAACGGTCTTTACCAAGAACCCGTCCCGCCACGGCATCGAGCTTCGCGAACAGCGCTTGATCGCGCTTTTCCGGGGCGGTGATGAAGGCGGTGTCGAGGACGTTGTCGATGGCGGGCGACGGCTGGCGATCGGGGCCGAGCTTCGGCGCGACGGCCATCACGAGCTTGCGCGCGTTTTCGGCGTTCCCGCTCAGCACCTTGATCACCTGATCGACGGTGACGTGGTCGTGGCTCGGGTGCCAGCAATCGTAATCCGTCACCATGGCGACGAGCGCGTAGGGCAGCTCCGCCTCGCGCGCGAGCTTGGCTTCCGGCATCGCGGTCATGCCAATCACCGAACACCCCCAGGATTTGTAAAGCAGCGATTCCGCGAGCGAGGAGAATTGCGGGCCTTCCATCGCCAGATACGTGCCGCCGACGGCGTGCCGGATGTTCGCCTCGCGCGCGGCGTCCGCGAGCGCCTTCGACAGCTTCGAACACACCGGATGCGCCATCGACACATGGGCGACGAAACCGGGGCCGAAGAAGCTCTTTTCGCGGTTATGCGTGCGGTCGATGAATTGGTCGACGACCACGAACATACCCGGCGGCAGTTCTTCCTTGAACGAGCCGCAGGCCGAGACCGAGATCACGTCGGTCACGCCGGCGCGTTTCAGCGCATCGATGTTGGCGCGGTAGTTGATCGAAGTCGGCGTCTGGATATGGCCGCGGCCATGGCGCGGCAGGAACACAAGATCGACGCCCTTGAATGTGCCGAACAGAAGCTCGTCCGACGGCTCGCCCCATGGGCTGGTTACGCGCTGCCAGCGCGCATTCTCAAGGCCCGCGATGTCATAAACGCCGCTGCCGCCTATAATTCCGAGGACTGTCTTTGTCATGGCGGGCTTTTAGCACGCCCGTGTGTCACCGCAATTGCCAGGTATCGCCCTTGTGGACGAGCGTCATGGGGCGCGGCTTTCCGGACGGTTCGGCGGCATAGACGCCGACTGTCACGCTATCGTTGCCGCTCCAGCGCCCGCAGACCGAATTGCGATCATCCTTCCATTCCTGCACGTAGCGGCCAGGTGCGACGCGCCAGACCGCAGCGCCGCCACCGTTCATCTCATCGACGCGGCAGGTGAGAAAGCGCTTTCCGTCCGGTGAGAAATGCGGCGGCCCGTCGACGCTGTGCTGTTTGCCGTTCGCCATCTCGATCAGGAGGATCTCGTGGTTTTCGTCCTCGAGCTTCTCGACAACAAAAATGCCGCGAGACGGCAGAACCGCGGCAAGCTTGTAATTCGCGCAAGGCTCCTCCTCCGCCACCGTGCAGCGGTTGCGCAGGCGCACAGTCTTGCCGTCGTCGAGCGTCAGAACGAGCGTGTCTTTCTCCACCCGTGCGCGCGAGCCTGCCAGCGTGAGCGGGTCTGGCTTGACGTCATCTTTGCCCATGAGCTCGGCTTCGGCGTTGGCGATCTGTGCGTCTTCGGTTGCCGGCGAAATCGCCGCCAACGCCATGGACAGGAACAGTGCGTGCATCGTCTTCCCCCTCTCTCGCGCCATGGGCGCGTCGCAGCCCAAGAGTATGACAGGGCTGCAATCTTCTCGCGCCTGTTTCCTGACGAATTGATTGGGACAATCTGACAGCCGCGTAAGGGCTGTTGCGAATTGTCTTCGCCGTGGGCTTCGCAACAAAGCGACACTCCCAACGACCTCAAAGCCGCAACGGCGGGATTCGCATGCCGCGTTCAAGGTCGGATACGCGGGGGGGCACCGGGCATGCTGGAAAATCTGGACGAGAACGCCATTCGCGCCGCATTCGCGCAGCCGAACAATGACGGCTCGTTTCCGGAGGCCTTTCGCGACTACCTGCGCGCGCTCGGTATGCGTCGGCCGTCCGTCATCCTCGCCTTTCCGCCCAAGGCAGCCGGCACGTTCCTGCGGACGGCCGCCATCGTGGCCGTGGAGGGTCAACTCATCCGCGCCGTACATGCGCAAGGTGGCCGCGACGCACAGCCTTACCTGCCGATGTTCCTGTCCTATTTGTGTGGCGAGTTCGGCGAGGCGCCGCTGGTCACGCACATGCATCTGCAAGCGCTTCCCGCCAACCGGCATTTCTTCGACGCGCTTGGCCTGCGCCCGGTCATCATGCTGCGCAGCATCACCGACATGCTCGCCTCCTATCGCGACATGCTGGATGCCGATCCGGCCGCGCGCGCCGATGGGCTCAACTGCACCATCCCCGCCGGCTATTCCGAATGGAGCAAGGCCGCCAAGAGCGAGTTCCTGATCGACGTGCTGGCGCCCTGGTATGTCGGCTATTACGCCACATGGCTCGACTACGCGCGCGCGGCGCCGGGGCGGGTCTGCATGCTCACCTATCGCGATTTCCTCGACTCGCCGGCCGAGACCCTGTCGGCATTACTCGATCACGCGGACATGCCGGTGTCGCGCGCGATATGCGATGCGGCGATCGCCGAGACATGGGCAGAGCGCGGCGAACACCGCTTCAATCTTGGCGAATGCGGGCGCGGGAGGCTCTATTTCACGGCCGAACAGGCGGCGCGGCTCAGGCAGATGCTCTCGTATTATCCCATCCTGCGCGAACGGGAAGGCGAACTGCTCTGAGCCTTCAAGGCTAGTGCGCGTCTTTCCAGACCCGGCGATAGGAGAGGAACAGCAGGCCCGACAACAGCACCATGAACGCCATGACGCCGAGACCGATATGCTTGCGCTCTTCCATCTTGGGCTCTGCGGCCCAGGTCAGGAAGGTGACGACGTCATGCGCCTCCTGGTCGACCGTGGCTGGCGTGCCGTCCGAATAGGTGACGGAATCGGCGCGCAGCGGCGGCGGCATGGAGATGTTCCGGCCCGCGAAATATGGGTCGTAATACTTGCCGTCAAGCACCTTGAAGCCGTGCGGCACCGGCGAACCGTCACCCGTGACGATCGAATAGACGTATTGCGGGCCACCCTCGCGCGCCTTGACGATCAGCGAAAGGTCGGGCGGCAGCGCACCGCCATTGTTCGCGCGCGCCGCGTTCTCGTTCGGGAACGGCGGCGGGAAGTGGTCGGCGAGGATGCCGGGGCGCGTCAGCGGCTGGCCTTTGTCGTCCGTCGTCTCGCCCTTGTCGTTGGGCTCGGCCGGGATCTTGTAGCCGGCGGCAATCGCCTTTGCCTGCGCTTCGCTGAAGCCGAAGGTCAGGTCGTGGAACGCGACGCGGTTCAGGCTGTGACAGGCGGAGCAGACTTCCTTGTAGACCTGGAAGCCGCGCTGCCAGGCCGCGCGATCGAAGGTGCCGACGGGGCTTTCGAACGACCAGTGCACGTCTTTCGGCGGCAGCGGCTCGCTCATGTCCTGGGCGAACGCGGTGGTGCCGGCGAGCAGCAGACCGGCGAGTGCGAGGGAAAGGGTTTTCATTTCCGGCATCCTCACTCGGCGGCGTTGAGCACAGGCTGCGCGATCGAGGCCGGCAGCGGCTTGGGTGTTTCGAACAGGCCGAGAAGCGGCATGATCAACCAGAAGAAGGCGAAGTAGAAGAGCGTACCGACGCGCGCGATCCAGACCAGCGGAATGGCGGTGTG
>DATJUS010000074.1:0-22665 GCA_035502175.1 Rhizomicrobium sp. | reverse complement strand
GGTACCGGTCTGGAAGACGTGGTTGCACGCGACTCCGGCTCCGCCATTGCGGCGCGCCGTTCGGGTGTCGTCGATCAGGTCGATGCGACCCGTATCGTCGTGCGTGCCACGGAAGAGACCGATCCGACCAAGCCGGGCATCGACATCTACCGTCTGAAGAAGTTCCAGCGCTCCAACCAGTCGACCTGCATCACGCAGAAGCCGCTGGTGAAGGTTGGCGACCAGCTTCAGAAGGGCGACATCATCGCCGACGGTCCGTCGACGCAGCTGGGTGAGCTCGCGCTCGGCAAGAACGTGCTCGTCGCGTTCATGCCGTGGAACGGCTACAACTTCGAGGACTCCATCCTCATCTCCGAGCGCATCGTGCGCGACGACGTCTTCACCTCGATCCACATCGAGGAATTCGAGACGATGGCGCGCGATACGAAACTCGGGCCTGAGGAAATCACGCGCGACATCCCGAATGTCGGCGAGGAAAACCTCAAGAACCTCGACGAAGCCGGCATCGTCTATATCGGCGCCGAAGTGAACGCGGGCGACATTCTGGTGGGCAAGGTGACGCCGAAGGGCGAAACCCCGATGACGCCGGAAGAAAAGCTCCTGCGCGCCATCTTCGGTGAGAAGGCGGCCGACGTGCGCGACACGTCGCTTCGCGTTCCGCCGGGCGTCACCGGCACGATCGTCGAAGTGCGCGTCTTCAACCGTCACGGCGTCGACAAGGATCAGCGCGCCATGACGATCGAGAAGGCGGAAGAGGACCGTCTCGCCGAAGACCGCGACGACGAGCTCTCCATCCTCGAGCGCAACATGTTCTCGCGTCTCTCCGACCTGTTGCTGCACAAGACCGCGGCATCGGGCCCGAAGGGCATGGCGGCCGACACCAAGATCACGCAGAGCGTGCTCGACACGATCCCGCGTCATCAGTGGTGGCAGATCGCCCTGCGCAACGAAAAGGCGATGGGCGAGATCGAAGCGCTGCGCAAGCAGTACGACGAATCCAAGCAGCGCCTCGACAAGCGCTTCGCGGACAAGGTCGAGAAGCTGAAGCGCGGCGACGAGCTCGCGCCGGGCGTGATGAAAATGGTCAAGGTGTTCGTCGCGGTGAAGCGCAAGCTGCAGCCGGGCGACAAGATGGCCGGCCGTCACGGCAACAAGGGCGTCATCTCGCGCATCGTTCCGATCGAGGACATGCCGCATCTGGAAGACGGTACGGCGGTCGACGTCGTGCTCAATCCGCTGGGCGTGCCGTCGCGCATGAACGTCGGTCAGATTCTGGAGACCCATCTGGGATGGGCCTGCGCGGGTCTTGGCCGCCAGATCGGCGACGTGCTCGACAAGGTCAACCGCGACGGCAAGCATGAGCCGCTGCGCAAGGCCCTCAAGCAGGTCTATGGCGACGATGAGCGTCTGAAGGAAATCGACGAACAGGGTCTGGTTGAACTCGGCGACAATCTGCGTGCCGGCGTTCCGATCGCGACCCCGGTGTTCGACGGCGCCAAGGAAGCCGACATCGTGAACATGCTGGATCAGGCGGGGCTCACCTCGTCGGGTCAGGTCACGCTGTTCGACGGCCGCACGGGTGAAGCGTTCAAGCGTCAGGTGACGGTGGGTTACATCTACATCCTGAAGCTGCACCACCTGGTGGACGACAAGATCCACGCGCGTTCCATCGGCCCGTACTCGCTTGTCACCCAGCAGCCGTTGGGCGGCAAGGCGCAGTTCGGCGGACAACGCTTCGGCGAAATGGAAGTGTGGGCTCTCGAAGCCTACGGCGCCGCCTACACGTTGCAGGAAATCCTGACCGTGAAGTCGGACGACGTGGCCGGCCGCACCAAGGTGTACGAGGCGATCGTGCGCGGCGAAGACACGTTCGAGGCCGGTATTCCGGAATCGTTCAACGTGCTCGTGAAGGAAATGCGCTCGCTGTCGCTGAATGTGGAGCTGGTGAACGGGCCGACGACGTAGCCGCAATTACCGTGTCATGGCCCGGCTTGTCCGGGCCATCCACGGACCGAGAACTCAGATGGGTGGCCCGCACGCGCTAACGCTGGCGGGCCATGACAAAGTTAAAAGGAAAGGCTCGTAAATGAATCAAGAGCTGATGAATGTCTTCCAGACGAAGGATGTCCCGACCTTCGACCGGATCAAGATATCTCTCGCAAGCCCCGACCAGATTCTGCGCTGGTCGCACGGTGAGGTGAAGAAGCCCGAGACGATCAACTATCGTACCTTCAAGCCGGAGCGCGACGGTCTGTTCTGCGCGCGCATCTTCGGACCGGTGAAGGACTACGAGTGCTTGTGCGGCAAGTACAAGCGCATGAAGTACAAGGGCATCGTCTGCGAGAAGTGCGGCGTTGAAGTCACGGTGCAGAAGGTGCGCCGCGATCGCATGGCGCATATCGAACTCGCGTCGCCCGTCGCGCACATCTGGTTCCTGAAGTCGTTGCCGTCGCGCATCGGTTTGATGCTCGACATGACGCTGAAGGATCTTGAGCGCGTTCTGTACTTCGAAAACTACATCGTGACCGAGCCGGGCCTGACGCCGCTCAAGGACCGTCAGCTCCTGACGGAAGACGAGTACTACAAGGCACAGGACGAATACGGCAATGACGGCTTCACCGCCATGATCGGCGCCGAGGCCATCCGTCTGCTGCTCCAGGGCATCGATCTCGAGAAGCTGCGCGACGATATCCGTACGGGTATTGCCGAGAGCAATGGCGGCGAGAAGGCCAAGAAGCTCGTCAAGCGTCTGAAGGTCGTCGAAGCGTTCATCGATTCCGGCAATCGCCCGGAATGGATGATCCTGACCGTCGTTCCGGTGATCCCGCCGGAGCTGCGCCCACTCGTCCCGCTGGACGGCGGCCGCTTTGCGACGTCGGATCTGAACGATCTCTATCGCCGCGTCATCAACCGCAACAACCGCCTGAAGCGCCTCATCGAGCTCAAGGCGCCGGACATCATCGTGCGCAACGAAAAGCGCATGTTGCAGGAGTCCGTTGACGCGTTGTTCGACAACGGCCGCCGCGGCCGCGTCATCACCGGCGCCAACAAGCGTCCGCTGAAGTCGCTCGCCGACATGCTGAAAGGCAAGCAGGGCCGCTTCCGTCAGAACCTGCTCGGCAAGCGCGTCGACTACTCCGGCCGTTCGGTGATCGTCGTCGGTCCCGAGCTCAAGCTGCACCAGTGCGGCCTGCCGAAGAAGATGGCGCTCGAGCTGTTCAAGCCGTTCATCTATGCGCGCCTGGAAGCGAAGGGCTTCAGCCAGACGGTCAAGCAGTCCAAAAAGCTGGTCGAAAAAGAGAAGCCGGAAGTCTGGGACATCCTCGAAGAGGTGATCCGCGAGCATCCGGTGCTGCTCAACCGCGCGCCGACGCTACACCGTCTGGGCATCCAGGCGTTCGAGCCGGTCTTGATCGAAGGCAAGGCGATCCAGCTGCATCCGCTGGTCTGCACCGCCTTCAACGCGGACTTCGACGGCGACCAGATGGCCGTGCACGTCCCGCTGTCGCTCGAAGCGCAGCTGGAAGCGCGCGTGCTGATGATGTCGACCAACAACATCCTGAGCCCCGCGAACGGCAAGCCGATCATCGTGCCGACGCAGGACATCGTTCTCGGTCTCTATTATCTGAGCCAGGAACGCGCCGGCGAGCCGGGCGAAGGCATGACGTTCAACGACATCGGCGAGATCGAGCATGCGCTCTTCTCGGGCGCGGTCACGCTGCACGCCAAGATCAAGGCGCGCTACAAGACCGTGGACGCGGAAGGCTTGCCCGTAACCCGTCGCGTGGAATCCACGCCGGGCCGCATGATGATCGCGGAAATCCTTCCACGTAACCCGAAGATCCCGTTCGAGCTGGTGAACCGCCTGCTGCGCAAGCAGGAAGTCTCCCACGTTCTCGACGAGGTCTATCGTCACTGCGGTCAGAAGGACACGGTGTTGTTCGCCGACGCCGTGATGGGTCTCGGCTTCCGCGAAGCGTGCAAGGCGGGCATCTCGTTCGGCAAGGACGACATGGTCGTGCCCGACACGAAGACCAAGCTGATCGACGAGACGCGTCATCGCGTGCGCGAATACGAGCAGCAGTATCAGGACGGTCTGACCACCGATAAGGAGAAGTACAACCTCGTTGTCGACACCTGGTCGAAGTGCACCGATCTGGTCGCGGCGGAAATGATGAAGGAAATCTCCAAGGAGAAGATCGACCCGAACACGGGCCGCGTCCAGGAGATGAACTCCATCTATATGATGTCGCACTCGGGCGCCCGCGGTTCGCCGCAGCAGATGAAGCAGCTCGCCGGTATGCGCGGCCTGATGGCGCGTCCGGACGGCTCGATCATCGAGACGCCGATCCTGTCGAACTTCAAGGAAGGCCTCACCGTTCTCGAGTATTTCAACTCGACCCACGGTGCGCGAAAGGGTCTGGCCGACACCGCGCTCAAGACGGCGAACTCGGGTTATCTCACCCGCCGTCTCGTCGACGTGGCGAACGACTGCATCATCACGGCGGAAGATTGCGGCACCAAGCGCGGTGTCACGGTCCAGGCCGAAATCGATGGCGGTCAGGTCGTGTCCTCGCTCTCCGAACGCATCCTCGGCCGTACCTCGGCGGAGGACATCAAGCATCCGGAAACCGGCGATGTCCTGCTGAAGCGCAACAAGGAGGTCACCGAAGACCTCGCGGAGAAGATCGAAAAGGCGCAGGTCCAGAAGGTCCGCGTCCGTTCGGTGCTCACCTGCGAGCTCGGCGAGGGCGTCTGCGGCAAGTGCTACGGCCGCGATCTGGCGCGCGGTACGTCGGTCAATATCGGCGAGGCGGTCGGCGTGATCGCGGCGCAGTCGATCGGCGAACCGGGCACACAGCTCACCATGCGTACGTTCCACATCGGTGGTGCGGCGCAGGTTGCGGGCTCGTCGAAGATCGAGGCGTCGTATGACGGCAAGATCAAGATCGTGAACCGCAACGTCGTCAAGAACTCCGACGGCGAGCTGATGGCGATGGGCCGCAACATGCAGGTCGTCATCACCGACTCCAAGGGTCAGGAACGCGCTTCGTACCGCATCGTGTACGGCGCGCGCCTGAAGGTGGACGAGGGTCAGACGGTCAAGCGTGGCGACAGGCTGGCGGAGTGGAATCCGAACAGCATCCCGGTTCTCACCGATGCCGAAGGCACGGTGAAGTTCGAGGAGATCGTCTCCGGTGTGTCCGTGAAGGAAGTGGCCGACGAAAAGACGGGCGTGACCAACCGCGTCGTCATCGACAGCCGCTCCGGCACGGGTTCGAAGGCGACCGAGCTGCGTCCGACGCTTGTCATCGTCGACAAGAGCGGCAAAGCGATCCAGCTGCCGGGTGGCGGTGAGGCGCGTTATGCGCTTCCCATCGACTCCATCCTTTCGGTCGACGACGGCACGCACATCAAGGCCGGCGATATGCTCGCGCGTATCCCGACCGAAGGTGCGAAGACCCGTGACATCACCGGCGGTCTGCCGCGCGTGGCGGAATTGTTCGAAGCCCGCAAGCCCAAGGAAGCGGCCGTTCTCGCCGAGACCGACGGCTTCGTGGAGTTCGGCAAGGACTACAAGAACAAGCGCCGCGTCATCGTGAAGCCGAAGTCGGACAAGATCGAACCGACCGAGTACCTGATCCCCAAGGGCAAGCACATCAGCGTGCGCGAGGGCGATTATGTGGAGAAGGGCGACTACATCGTCGAAGGCAATCCGTCTCCGCACGACATCCTGCGTATCAAGGGCGTCGAGGAACTCACGGTCTATCTCGTGAAGGAAATCCAGGACGTCTATCGTCTGCAGGGCGTGAAGATCAACGATAAGCATATCGAAGTGATCTGCCGTCAGATGATGCAGAAGCTGGAGATCACCGAAGGTGGCGACACCACGCTGATCGCGGGCGAGCATGTCGACCAGCTCGAGCTGGATCAGGCCAACAAGAAGGCGGACGAAGTCAGCGGCAAGCATGCCGAGGGCCGCCCGATCCTTCTGGGCATCACCAAGGCGTCGTTGCAGACGCGTTCGGTGTTCTCGGCCGCCTCGTTCCAGGAGACGACCCGCGTGCTCACCGATGCGGCCGTCAACGGCAAGGTCGATACGCTCGAAGGCTTGAAGGAGAACGTCATCGTCGGACGTCTCATCCCGGCCGGTACCGGCGGCGCCGTGGCGCGTCTGCGTCACGTCGCCCAGGAACGCGATCGTGCGATCCAGGAAGAGAACGCGAAGAACGCGCCGGTGGCGCAAATCGAAGGACCGGCCCCGCAAGCCGCGGAATAGCTCTTCCGACTTCGCGAATGAACAGGGGCCGGTGGAAACGCCGGCCCTTTTTCTTTCTGGCCAAGTATGCTAGCTAACTTAGCCAGATCGAGGATCGGCCATGCAGGTCAATGTTCTGGAAGCCAAAAACCGCCTCTCGCAGCTCATCAAGGCAGCCCAAGCCGGCGAAGAGGTCGTAATCGCCAATCGCGGCGAGCCTGTGGTGCGACTCGTGCCGGTGCGAAAGGGCGACGTCGAAGAGCTGCCACCAGGCAGCCCCGAGCGCATTCGCCGCTGGTTTGAGAACAATCCGCTTCCGGAGAGTTCACGACGTTCGGCGGAGCAAATCGAGGCCGACATCGAAGCCGAGCGCAACGGCTGGGAATGATCTACGCCGACAGCTGCGTGGTCATCTATGCCGTCGAAAGCCATCCTCGCTGGGGTGGGCGGAGCAGAGCAGCACTTGAAGGACGTCTTGGGGCTACCGCGACAATCTCTTCCTTGGTGAAGCTCGAATGCCTTGTCGGCCCGTTGAAGCATCGTGATCTAGCCTTGGAGGTTCGGTTCCAGGACTTCTTCGGAAGCATCGGCCTGCTCGATATGCCGGAAGAGGTTTGTCTGAGGGGTGCCGAGTTGCGCGCTCGCTTCGGGTTAAAAACACCTGACGCACTACATCTCGCCTGTGCGCAGCATCATCGCTGCGATGCGCTTTGGACGAACGACTCGCGGCTCGACAAGGCATCCGGCGGGATGGCCCGAAATATATTCGTCTGAGCGCGAGAGAACGATGCGACTTCGTCAGATCGCGTTGGTGGCAAAAGATTTGGAGCCTGTTGCGGCACAGCTCAATGCGGTGTTCGGGTTGAAGATCGCATTCCGCGATCCCGCTGTTTCGACGTTCGGTCTGGTAAACGTGGTGATGCCGGTTGGTGGTGGGTTTCTGGAGATCGTACAGCCCGTGATGCCCGACGCATCGGCGGGGCGCTACCTCGCGCGCCGTGGTGGCAATGCGGGCTACATGCTGATCTTCGAATCGCCCAATGCGCTGGCGCATCGCGAACGTCTAATCGGCAAAGGCTTGCGCAGCATCGCGGAGTGGACCAAGCCGCACTACACCTTCACGCATTTCCATCCGAAAGATTTCGACGGCGTTTTGGTCTCCGTCGACACCGCTGGAGATGGCTCGACATGGCGCGAACCTCTCGGTGATTGGCCACCGGCCGGGCCGGAGTGGAGAGACCATCTCGCGCCAGACGACATCAAGGGCATCGTCGGCGCGACGGTCCAGACCCGGGACCCGCAAGGTGCTGCCGATCGCTGGTCCGATCTGCTTCAGACCGAGCGTGACGGCACCGCTCTGAAATTTGAGGGCGCAGTGGTGCGTTTTGTTGAACCTGTCGATGCTGACGGCACCGGCGTGATCGGCATCGACGTCGCCGTTGCAGATCCACCGGCAATCGCCGCGCGCGGCGAGGCCGCTGGCGCGCCTGCCGTTAACGGCAAGCCGCAGATCGGTGGCGTGTCGTTCACTTTGGTGGCGGGTTAACTCAAAACCGTCAACATGATCCGCTTTATGCGGGCCATGACAATTTTGGAGTGGGTCAAATGAGAAGGCCGGCGTTGCCGCCGGCCTTTCTCGGTTCAGATTAAGACGAGGTCTACTTCACATTGCTCGTGCGCTTGATGAAATCCGCGACGTTGTCGTGGAGTTCTTTCAGCGACTGTTCGTGCGCGTAGACCATGTGGCCGGATTCGTACTGCTTGTACTCGATATGGCTCTGCAGGTTGCGCGGGATCGGGAGTTGGCGCATCTCGTAGATGCCCTCATAATACGGCGTCGCGAGGTCATAGAAGCCGCCGTTCAGCATCACGCGAAGGTTCGGGTTGGTCTTCATCGCCGTTGCCAGATCGGGCATCACGTTGAGCGGCGTCTGGAGCGCCTGGCCCTGACCCGGCTGCTGGTGTTTCAGATCCCAATCGTTCAACGGCGCGAACAGGAAGTATTTCCGGCCTTCGCCATACTTCAGTTCCGTCCGCGCATAGTCGTTGAAGGCAGAGATGTAGGCCGAGCTGATCGCCGATGACTGCGGATCGTAATCGGCTTCCTTGTTCAGCGGATCGAGCGACGGACCCGAGAACCGCGTGTCGAGACGGCCGGTGGTGATATCGCCGTCCTTCTGCAGGTTCTGTTCGAACATGCCGCCGTCGATGCGCAGATCGGCCTTCAGGATGTAGTCGACCGGCAGGCCTGTGTAGTTGTGCAGCTTCTGCGCGATCGTTTTGCGCTGCGCGTCATTGAGTGCTGCGCCCGCCTGCAACGCCATCGCGTAGTCGCCCATCGCGAAGTGCTGCACTTCGCCCAGGAACTTGCGCAGGTCCGCCGGCTTCTGGCCCGGCAGCTTGTTGTGATACCAGGCCGTCGCCGCGTAGGTCGGCAGGCCGAGCTGATAGGGCAGGTTGACGCCGGGATTCACCTGCGGACCGTCGACGCTCATGTCGAAGTTCAGGATTTGCGACAGCATGATCACGCCGTTCAGGTCGATGGCGTACTGGTTCTCCAGCATGTTGGAGAGCACCGCCGCGCGCGTCGTGCCATAGCTTTCGCCGAAGATGTATTTCGGGGAATTCCAGCGCGAATATTTCGTCAGGAACAGGTTGATGAACTCGGCAAAGGCGTGGCCGTCTTCGTCGACGCCCCAGAACGCCTTGTCCTTGTCCTTGCCCGCGATGCGGCTGAAGCCCGCGCCGGGCGCATCGATGAAGACGAGATCGCTGACGTCGAGCAGGCTGCCGTCATTGTCGACAACCTTGTACGGTGCCGCTGGCGTGTGGCTGTCGTCGGAGGTCACGACGCGCTTGGGCCCGAACGCGCCCATGTGCAGCCATACCGATGCCGAGCCCGGACCGCCGTTGAACACGAAGGTGATCGGGCGTGACGCCGCGCCGACGCCTTTGCGGAAATAGGCGGCATAGAACATCGACGCTTCGGCAGAGGGGTTCTTCGCCGCTTCGGCCTGGGCCTCCTTGTCGTTCTTGTCGGCTTCGGGGACCGGGACGTCATCCCAGTTCTTGGCATGGACCACGAGCGTGCCGGCAACCGCGGTGTAGTTGATGCGACCTGCGGCCGTGCCAACCGAACCGTCGGTCGAAACCGCGTCCGGCTTGAAGTATTTGCCCGCGCCCTCGACCGGCTTTTCAGCCGGCTTGTCGGGTGCCGCGGCGAACACGAACGCGCCGATCAGCGCCGCGCCGAGTGCCGCCGTGGAGGCAAGCGTCCTGATCCTGTTTCCCGAAAACTGCATGAAAGTCCCCTCGAAAAGATTGCGTATTGTAGAGGCGATGGCAGGCAAAAGTGCAACAGAGCGGAGCACCATGCCCATCACAAGGCCGCGAATATCATGGCCGATCTTTGAGGATCGGGAGGGTCTGAACTAGCGGCGGCTTTCGCAGCTCCTCTTCCAGGAGAATTCCCGCAAACAGCGCCAGAAGACAGAGCGCGACAAACAGCAGGGCAGGCCGCAGGCCTACCCGCGTCGAGCTCTTTCGTCGCCCGTTCAGGCGACGACGATGGAACGATGCGATTCGTCTCGGCATGATTGTCGGCGAGCAGGGGCGGGGAGCGATTGCCGCTCCCCGCGCATGCTCACAGCGCCTTCGACAGGCCGACGAACAGGCCGCGTCGCGCGCCCCATTGCGGCGCACCGACGCCGATGCCGGAGCCGTCGCGAATCTCATACTTCTCGTCGAACAGATTGATCACGTCGAGCCGCGCGGTGACGCTTTTCAAGCCGTCGATATCGAAGCTGTGGCTCGCGCCGATATTCACCTGCACATAGCCCGGCACGCTATCGCCGTTCGGCGTTGCGCCATCCTTGCGCAGGCCTGAGCCGTAAAGCATGTCCGCGCTGAAGCGCGTTCCGAGCCATGTGTAGGAAGCGCCGGCCGACAGCGTGACGATCTGCTGATGATCCAGCGGGATATAGTGATCGGCGATGTAGCTGAGATCGCCCGGATCGAACTGGAACTGGCTCGACACGATGTCCCGGCCATCGGCGCGCTCATATGCCAGGTTCAGGTAGCTCGAGAACGCGTCGCGGTCATAGGTGCCGGTGAACTCCAGCCCGTATTGCCGGCCGGTGAGATAGTTGAACGGCGTGAGAATGATCGGCGCGCCGAACTGGCCTTCGTCGATCAAATTGTGCGACGCCTTGTAGAAACTGTCGAGGCCGAGCGTGAGTTCGTCGCTGAGTTTCTGGCTGACGCCGACGTCGTAGTAGTCCGCGCGCTCGGCCTTGGCCGTGTCGTCGAGCGTGATCAAAGGTGTTGCTGTCGTTTTGCCTGCGAAGGCCGCGACATCGGTGTTGGATATCAGCTCGATCGGCGGCGGAGAGAAGTAGCGCGAGAAGCCGGCGTGGACGGTTGTCGTATCGGTCGGGGTCCATACCGCGTTGACGCGCGGGCTGACCTGGCTCTCGTGATCGAACGCGTCGAATTCGTCGTAGCGCAGGCCGTAGTTCAGCGTCAGTGAGGAAAACACCTTCCATTCATCCTGCACGTAGAGACTGTAGCTCCAGGCGTGTGTGCCGACGTTTCCGGAATTGATCGTGAACGGAACGTCGCTGGTCTGAACGCAGGAATTGAAAGGGTCCGCCAGTGTGCCGCTACCCGAACACGATGCCGGCAGCACCACGGACGACGTGTTGCTGACGAGATCATCGGCCTGATAGATCGCGCCGAAGCGTATCGTGTGGCTTTCGCCGGCATGCCACGCGGCCTCGGCTTGAACGCCATAGGCTTCGTCACGCTTGTATGCCGTCTGCGCTATGCCGTTGTAGAGCAGGTCGCCGATATCGCCACCCGGTGTGTAGTAAAGGCTGGAATACCGGGCGAACCCACTCACCTGTACATCCACTTCGCCCATCGTGCGTAGGTAGCTGAGGATGCCGTAATGGGTGATCTCGCGCTGTTGCTCGTTGAGATCGTTGCTCAGAAACGTCGTCTGGCCGTTTGCTTCCAACACGCCTGACGGGCCGAGGCCGGTGACGTTGTCGATGCCGCTGGGCTGAAGACCGCGCGAATTGGGGATCTCGAACATGTCGTTCGACGTGCCCAGGATTGCGGTGAGGCTGCTGTTCTGGTCGAGGATGTCCTGGAGGAACGCGAAGCCGTGCCATTGCTTGGTGCGGTCGTGCAGCGGATCGGAACTGCCATCCGGTGACTCGATGCCGAGCGAGTCCGTGGTGTAATCGCCCGAGACGAAATAGTTGAAGCTGCCGTCCGAGCCGCCGTAATCGAAACTCGGCGTGATCTGGCTGTGGCTGCCGCCATAGATGCCGACCTGTCCACCTTCATCGAACATGCCGCTCTTGGTCTGTACGTCGATGATGCCTGCAGTACGGTCGCCATATTCCGCGGGCAGGGCGCCGGTGATGAGCTTCACCGATTCCGCAAGCCGCGGATCGAGCGTTTGCCCGAACACGGAAATGCCCTCCGGAATGATGATGCCGTTCAGGCGGTATTGCAGGCCGTTGTGCTCGCCGCGGATGTGCAGCTGGCCGAATGAATCCTGCGCAGCACCCGGCGCCTGAAGAATGACCTGGTTGAGCTGGGTGTTCTCGCCGCCCGGCTGGCTGTCGATATCCTTGGCGGTGATGACATAGGTCGAAGCGCCGGTCTGGGTCTGGATGCCGTTGCGTGCTTCGGCGAGTTTCTGCGCGGTGACGACGACGGTTTCGACGGATTGCGTTGTGCCGCCGTCGACTTGCGCGACGGCAGGCGTGACAAGACTGAGTGCCGCGGCCGTTGCGGCCGACGACAGGAGAAGAAAACGAGACATGACTGACTCCACAAATTCGAAAGAGCGCGCGCCGCCGAAAGAACGGCGCGCTGTGTGTGAGCGCATGCGCACGCAGAGACTGCGTGCTCAGACGTTCACATGTTCGAGGTTTTGAAGGTCAGGCTTTGGGTGGCGCGCGGCTTCGCCACGCGTGCGACGGCCTTTGCGCCGCGACGGGGATGTCGGCGACGATCTTGATGATCGACACCGTGGCAGTCGGCAGCAGAAGAACGGCCGCTGTCGGTGTAACGAACTGGCCGCTGTGCAAAATTTCCTGACAGATCGGGCAGTTGGCGGGGTCGCCGTTCGCCGGGAATTTGTCCGCCGGATCCTGCTTTCCGGTCTCGTGATTGAGTTTGGCGTAGGACGAGAAGGTGTCCGGCTTGAGATGGATATGGGTCTGCGTGATGTAGCTCTGCAGGCCGAATGCCAGCATCACGAACAGCGAAATCGCCAGCCGCAAAGCGGAATTCCGCTTCGGCAACGCTTTCGTACTGGACTTCCCGCGACGCATCGTGCCGGACCTTACGCCGAACCGCGCGGCACGAGCAACCGCGAGACGTGCTTAATAGAGATCGCGCGTGATGCGGAACCCGATGCGCGCACGCTCGGCCTCGGCAAGGTAACCGCGATCCACGCTGCCGCTATGTGTCGGGTCGTTCGCCCAGGGAAGCTGGAACTGCACGCCGAGCGTCGCCACCCACGGGTGTGCGATGTACTGAATGTTTGGCCCGACATAATAGCTCGTCGCCACGGGGACGCCCTTGCCGTTCAGGAGCAACCCATCGAAATCATGTTCGACGTTGAACTCGATGCCGGCCGACCATTCCCAGGTGATGTTGTAGGCCGCGCCGGCGTTGAAGGTGAGAGCGCTGACATCGCTCCACGTTCCGTCTTTCTCCGAGCCGAACTCGCCGCCGGTGTTGATGACGACACGAAGCCGGTCGTTGATGAAATTCTTCTGCAGAATGAGGAGCGCTTCCATCCCGCGGGAGTTCGGGCTGACGCCACCATTCGCAAGGAAACCCAGTCCGATCGGATCGAAGTAAACGTTCATCGCCCGATAGACGGCTTCGCCTTCGGTGCCGCCCCATTCGCTGCCGCTTTCCGACGGCGACGCGGGCGCGGTGTGGTCATGCTCGTATGCCCACGCATAGGACGTCGACATGGCGAGCTGCAGCTTGTCGCTCCAGCCATATTCGATCTCGGTCTCGCCTTCGAACTCGCTGAAAGCGCGATGGCCCATGCCCGTGTTCCAGCCGAAATTCTGTTCGAGCTCGAAGGCGTGCTCCGGCTCGATATCCGTTGCGTCCATCGTGAGGAAGGGTTGGTCGTCGGCGCGTGCGATGCTTGCGGCGAGCGAAAGCGCGGTTGCCGACAACAGAACGAGTGCGATGCGCATCAATGAGTCCGGTCAATATTTCGGCGGCCGTTCTCAGGTTTGTCGCAAAGTTTGTCAATGCGAATTAGTCGCATTTGGGCAAAAGAACCGGTCCTATCCGGCCAGCGCCCGGAATTGCGGCTCGGGATGCTGACCGAGCGCGCGGCGCATGTTGGAGCGTGTCGGCTCCGGCGCCGCCGTCAACGCGCGCTGAAACCACAACCGCGCACCCGTGGTGCAGCCCTCGGCTGCGAGAAGGGATGCGTAATTGTAAGCGCCGCGGAAATACCCGCGCGCCGCCGATTGGCGATACCAGTTCCGCGCGGCGGCACGGTTTGGCGCCGTGCCCCAGCCTTCCTCAAAGCAGCGTGCGACGAGATTCATCGCGCGCTCGTGCCCGCCGCTGGCCGCGCGCATGTACCAGACGAAGGCTTCGTTCCGGTCGCGTGGGATGCCGAGCCCGTCAAGGAGGAGATGTCCGAGGTTGTACTGCGCCCAGGCCAAACCCGCCTCCGCGGCGATGCGATAGTTCTCAGCGGCGCGTGCAAAATCGCGCGGTGCGCCCCAGCCATTTTCGTAGCAGCGGCCCACCATGTTGCGCGCTTCGATATCGCCGCTCTTTGCCGCGCAGAGGAAGCACGCGAACGCGGCGCGTCCGTCTTTCGCGACGCCTTGCCCATCGAGCAACAGGCGACCGAGCAGCACTTGGGCTTCGGGCAATCCGCAGGATGCTGCGGCTTCGACCCACACGGCCGCTTCGCTGCTTTGAAGGAGATTCCGCAACTCCTCCGGCGGCATCATGGTCAGCGCCGCGACGCGCCAGGCATGTGCCGACTGCGGCGCGTTCATGTCTCGCCCCATTTGCGGATGAGGTTGTGATAGAGCGACGTGAGCTGCACCAGTGCGGCTTCTTCAGCCTTGTTCTGTCCCAACTGGATGATGGTGCGGTCCAGATTGAAGAGCAGGGTGCGCTCGCCATCGTCTTTCACCATGCTCTGGATCCAGAAGAATGAGGCGATGCGCGCGCCACGCGTCACCGGCGCCACGCGATGGAGCGACGTGGCCGGATAGAGGATCATGTCGCCGGCCGGCAGCTTCACATTGTGCGTGCCGTAGGTGTCTTCGACGATCAGTTCGCCGCCGTCGTAATCCTCAGGCGCGCTGATGAAGAGTGTCGCGGACACGTCGGTGCGGAGGCGGCGCGATGTGCCGGGGACTTGTCGGATCGCGTTGTCGACATGCGCGCCGAATGCCATGCCCGGTTCGTATTTGTTGAACAGGGGCGGGAAAACGTGATTGGGCAGCGCCGCGCTGATGAAAAGTGGGCTGCGTTCCAAAGCACCCACCACCAGCGCGCCAAGCTCGCGCGCTTCGGCGCTGTCCTGCGCGAGCTGAAGGTTGTCCTTCGCTTTTGCGGACTGGAAACCGGCCGTGACGCGGCCGTCTCCCCACGTGGCCTTCGTCAGACGATCGCGGCAGTGCGCGACTTCGTCGGGCGAAAGCACCTGGGGGATTCGAAGAAGCATGCGTTACAGGCTCGCGTCCAGAGTCAGGAGGAACGTCCTTCCGGCCGCCGGCACAGTATGGTTCTCACCCGGACGCGTGAAGTAGGAGTTCACATAGTAGTATTCGTTGGCCAGATTGTAGCCGTTGATCTGAATATCGAGCTGGTCGTTGATCTTGTATCCCGCCATCGCGTCGAAGGTCACATGCGAGGGGACATGGGCGACGATGATGGTGCCCGGTACGGTGGCGTTGTCGGTGCCGGCTGATACGCGGCTCATGTAGTTCAAGCCGCCGCCGAGGCGCAAACCGCTTTCGAAATCGTAGGTCGTCCAGAGATTGGCCTGGTTGTGCGCGGTGTTCGGGATCGGACCGTGCACGCCGACGCCCGCCAGCCCGACCGCGGTCGGGTCGAGATAGGTGTAACCCGCGATCAATTCCCAGTTCTCCGTGATACGGCCCTGCGCGTCGAGCTCGAAACCGTTCACGCGCTCCGTTCCGGCAAGCGTTTGCAGGTTCGGATTGGTCGGATCGCTGATGCGCGCATTCGTCATCTCGGTGTTGAACAGCGCTGCGGTCAGCGAAAGCATGCCGTCGAGCACCGTCGTCTTTCCGCCGACCTCAAAGGTGCGGTCTTTCTCAGGCCCCAGATCCTGGTTGCTTGCCGCAAGCGACAGCGCTTCCGCCGACGGGTTGAACGAGGTGCCATAGGAGACGTAGAGGCTCGAGTTCTCCGTCGGCTTGTAGACGAGCGCGGCGCGCGGGCTGAAGATGTTGTCGACATGCGAGAAGTGCGACGGCGTGCCGAGCGGTTGATCGTAGTCCGCCGAGAAATGGTCGTACCGCACCGCCGCTGTCAGCGTCCATTGCGGACTGAAGTCGATCGTGTCGTTCAGATAGACACCCAGCGTCTTGGTACTGGTCACCGGTGTCTGGCGCACGCTCGTCTGATGCAGATTCGCGAACGCTTCGTTGGGATCGGGATCGAGTAGCGGCGTCGGCAGGATCTCGTCGTCCTGGTTGGTGAAGCGCACGAGGCTGGCGATTTCCGAATCCGCTTCGACGCCTCCGACAAACGTATGCGCGATGCTGCCGGTCGCGAACTTCGCGGTCACATCGGCGTTGTTCATCATCGTGGTGATGACGCCCGACGAACTCGGACGATCGCGCAGCACCCAGATGTCGTTCACGGGCGTGCCTTCGACGGGATAGAGCGGATTGTTCAGCGTTACCGGAACCGGCGCGCTGACCGACGAGCAAAGCGTCGCGCCCGCGTAATAATAGGGCGACGAGGAATCCGTGAAGCAGTTCGCGCTGCCATAGATCGCCGCCGTCTGGCGTGAGTCGAACCAGTATGAGCCATAGCGTGCCGTGTCGCTGAACGAGAACATATCGTTGAACGTGTGCTCGAAGCGACCGGTCACGACATCGACGTCGGTCTTGAAGCGGTCGTCCGCAGGCAGGCCGTAATACGTGTCACGCGCGACCGGTGCCGGCTTACCGAACAGGAACGGGACGCCATAATCCGGCAGGTTGTCTTCCTGCTGGTGCAGATATTTCAGCGTGAAGCTCGTGTCCGTATCGATGCCCCATGCGAAGGAGGGCGCCGCGCCCCAGCGTTCGTTGCGGGCATAGGGACGATCGACGACGCTGCTGTCCTGTCCCATCAGGTTGATGCGCATCGCCATGTCGTCGCCGAGGACGTAGTTCATGTCGGCGGTTGCGCGGATTTCGGAATTGGTGCCGCCGGTGACGGAGAAGTTCTCGACCGGATACAGCACCGGCGCCTTCGTCACCTGGTTGATCACGCCACCGGTCGAGCCGCGTCCGAACAGGGTCGACGCCGGGCCCTTCAGGACTTCGATGGAGTCGTAGTCGAACGTGTCGCGATCGTAGAGGCCGGTATCGCGCAGACCGTCCATGTAATAGTCGTCGCCCGCCGAGAACCCGCGCAGATTGACGAGATCGCCATGCGTGCCGCCTTCGCCGGCGTTCAGCGTGATGCCGGGCACATTGCGCAGCGCATCCTGAAGATTGTTCACGCCCTGCTGCTGGATCACTTCCGCGGGGACGACGTTGATCGATTGCGGTGTGTTCAAAATCGTTTTGGGCAATACGTCGAGATCGGTCTTGCGTCCGGTGACGACGACGGTCTCGATCTCTTTGCTCTTCGGCGTGTCGTTGCTGGCGACTTGCTGCCCCAATGCCGCCGAAACCGCCGCGGCCGATGTGACCCCCAAACTCGCTGCGCCAAGAACGATCTTCGACGCCGACTTTCCGTACTGCATCACGCCCTCTACAAATTGATAATCACTCGCAAGTGGCGGGGAACATCTCGGATCGGCCCCCCGATGTCAATGCGAATTAGTCGCAATAAATGTCGCGCCGATGACAGAAAGCCTGGGACTCAGTCTAGGTTTGGGAAGGCCTACAGGGGGATTTGCCATGACATCCATGCTCGCGCCGGCACTGGCGCTCATCGTGCTGACATTGGTTGTCTGGATATGGATGTATGCGACACGCATCCCGGCGATGCAGGCCGCCAGGATCGACCCGCAGGCGGCCGCGCATCCGGGCTCGCTCGATGTGCTGCCGTCATCGGCGCGTCGCGTTGCCGACAACTACAATCATCTCCTCGAACAGCCGACGATTTTCTACGCGCTGTGTTTCATCATCGTGCTCGGCGGTCACACCGATGCGCTGTATGTGCAGCTCGCGTGGGGGTACGTCGCTTTGCGCGTCGTGCACACGCTGATCCAGTGCACGGTGAATGTCGTCAATCTACGCTTTCTCGTGTTCGCGCTCTCAACCATCATGTTGATGGTGATGGCAGGACGCGAGGCGATGAATTTCTTCTAGCTCGCGCCGTTTTCGTTCGGCTTCGTCTGCAGCTGGGCATAGTTCTCGATGCCCATCTGCTCGATCAGGCGGAACTGCGTTTGCAGCCAGTCGATATGCTCTTCTTCGTTCTCGATGATTTCGACGAACAATTCGCGCGTGACGAAATCGCGGACTTTCTCGCAGTGCGGAATCGCCTGTTTCAGATCGGCCGACGCCTGCCGCTCCATGCGCAGATCGCCGTGCAGGATCTCCTGCACATTCTCGCCGATCATCAGCTTGCCGAGGTCCTGAAGATTCGGAAGGCCGCCGAGAAAGAGGATGCGCTGGATCAACCGATCCGCATGCTTCATCTCGTCGATGGATTCTTCGTATTCCTTTTTCGCGAGGATGCTCAAACCCCAGTCGGCGAGCATGCGCGAATGCAGGAAGTATTGATTGATCGAGGTGAGTTCGTTCTTCAGGACAACGTTCAGGAAACGGATGACTTCGGCGTCGCCGGCAACCGAGGCGGTAGGGTGGGGCCCTATGCCGCTTTGTCCAGAACCTTTGCGGCTTTGTCCGCGTCCAGCATTCCCTCGATCGTTTCCTGGCATCGTCCGCAATTCCTTTTGACACCGCATCCAGCATAGACCGCTTCGGGCGACTTCGCGCCACAGTCGATCGCATCCCAGATTCGGGCTTCGTTCAGTCTATTGCAGACGCAGACGATCATCGGCCAGTTCCAGCGGGTACAGCATGGATATGGTGTTATTGCGAGTGATTGTCAATCGCGGAACTGAGCGCTCACGGTTTGCGCCAAGCAATGGCCGCGGCGTCTCCTTTGACTTTGGCGTCGATCAGGGTCGAAACCTTCAAATTCTGGCAGCCAAAAGCTTCGATTCCATAAACGAGGGAGCCAGGCTGGGCAGGGTCTGGCGAGGTTATCGGGTCTTTCTGCACATCGACCTGCTTGCCGGTGGCATCATAATAACCGGCATTCACGACATCATATGTGTTCTTTGCGCAGTTGAACGCATAGTTGGCCCGGGCAACCGTATAGGCCTTGCCGCCGGGACTCTGTTGCGGAGTCGTGAAAACCAGCAAAACCCGAACGCTCGCCAAACCGAAATCGGAGGCCGTCTGGGAGATATCGCCCCAGTAATAGTTGCCTCCGCCGGTGGCGATCAGGACGTAGCCGTCATTGTCTGAGGCCGCGCGGGCGGCTGCAAAAGAAGAGGCAAAAACAGCAACAACTGCTAAAGCGTTACGAATCCTCACGAAATTCTCCCCGGTTCCAAATAGGTGACGGGATCATTACGCAACAGACATGTTTTGCGCAAGACGCAGAAAGCCTGGATTTTTGCCGTTGCGAAATATCGTTTCCCAAGGCTTGACCGGAAAAACCCACCCTTCTATATAGCCGCACCTTCCAGGGCAGGCCGTTTGCGCGAAAACCGCAAAAACGCTGCTGGGAAGCCAGTTTAAAGCGTTGAACCGCGCGACTCACCGAGTCCTCCGCGTGTCAGGGGCAGGCCAGAGATGGCTCGCGCGCCCCGTTTTTGTTTTGCCGTGAAAGCGGCGCTGATGAGGAAGACGAATGCCGACAGTCAACCAGCTCATTCGCAAACCGCGCGGCTCCAAGCCGAAGCGCAACAAGGTGCCGGCTCTGCAGGAATGCCCGCAGAAGCGCGCCGTTTGCACCCGCGTCTATACGACGACGCCGAAGAAGCCGAACTCGGCGCTTCGCAAGGTGGCGAAGGTTCGTCTGACCAACGGTTTCGAAGCGCTCACCTACATCCCGGGCGAGGGCCACAATCTGCAGGAGCACTCGGTTGTTCTGATCCGCGGTGGCCGCGTGAAGGACCTTCCGGGCGTTCGCTATCACATCATCCGCGGCGTGCTCGACACGCAGGGCGTGAAGGACCGCAAGAAGCGCCGCTCGCTCTACGGCGCCAAGCGTCCGAAGTAAGGAGATCTCTTAGATGTCACGTCGCCGCCGCGCCGATAAACGCGAGATCACCCCGGACGCCAAGTATGGCGATCTCATCCTCGCGAAGTTCATGAACAGCCTGATGTATGACGGCAAGAAGTCCGCCGCCGAAGGCATCATCTACGGCGCATTCGATACGATCCAGGCCAAGACCAAGCAGGACCCGATCCAGGTTTTCCACGAAGCGCTGCGCAACGTGGCGCCGGCGATCGAAGTGAAATCCCGCCGCGTCGGTGGCGCGACCTATCAGGTTCCGATCGAAGTCCGCACCGATCGCGGCCGCGCGCTCGCGATCCGCTGGCTGATCACGGCTGCGCGTGGACGCGGCGAGCCCACGATGATGGGCCGTCTCTCCGGCGAGCTGATGGATGCCGCCAACAATCGCGGCTCTGCCGTGAAGAAGCGTGAAGACACGCACAAGATGGCCGACGCCAACCGCGCCTTCTCGCACTACCGCTGGTAACTGATTAATCCGAGTACAGACTATGGCCCGCACGACCCCGCTCAATATGTACCGCAACATCGGTATTGCCGCGCACATCGACGCCGGCAAGACGACGACGACCGAGCGCATTCTCTATTACACGGGCAAGTCGCATAAGATCGGCGAAGTGCACGACGGCGCCGCCACCATGGACTTCATGGAGCAGGAGCAGGAGCGCGGCATCACGATCACGTCGGCTGCCACGACGTGCTTCTGGAAAGATCACCGCATCAACATCATCGACACACCGGGGCACGTGGACTTCACGATCGAAGTCGAGCGTTCGATGCGCGTGCTCGACGGTGCGGTTGCCGTGTTCGACGCCGTTGCCGGTGTCGAGCCGCAGTCCGAGACCGTGTGGCGCCAGGCCGACAAGTACAAGGTTCCGCGCATCTGCTTCGTGAACAAGATGGACCGCACTGGTGCCGACTTCGCGCGCTGCGTCTCCATGATGATCGACCGTCTGGGCACGCGCCCGGCCGTCATCGCGTGGCCGATTGGTGGCGAAGCCGATTTCAAGGGCATCGTCGATATCGTGAAGATGAAGGCGCTGGTCTGGCACGACGAGCAGCTCGGCGCGAAGTTCGACGAAGTCGAGATTCCGGCCGACCTTCAGGACAAGGCGAAGGAGCTGCACACGCAGCTCGTCGAGATGGCGGTCGAAGAAGATGAGAAGCTTCTCGAGGCCTATCTCGAAGGCAACATGCCGTCGATCGAAGATCTGAAGAAGTGCATTCGTAAGGGCACGACCTCGTTCCACTTCGTGCCGGTCATGTGCGGCTCGGCGTTCAAGAACAAGGGCGTTCAGCCGCTGCTCGACGCCGTCATCGACTATCTGCCGTCGCCGCTCGACATTCCGGCGGTGAAGGGCATCGACCCGAAGGGCAACGAAGTCGAGCGTCCTGCGGACGACAAGGCGCCGTTCGCCGGTCTTGCATTCAAGATCATGGACGACCCGTTCGTCGGTTCGATCACCTTCGTGCGCGTCTATTCGGGTTCGATCACATCGGGTACCGGCGCGCTCAACTCGGTCAAGGACAAGACGGAACGCGTCGGTCGTATGCTTCTGATGCATGCGAATAGCCGCGAAGACGTGAAGGAAGCGCTCGCGGGCGACATCGTCGCGCTGGCCGGCCTCAAGCTGACCACGACCGGTGAGACGCTCTGCGATCCCAACAATCCGGTGATCCTGGAGCGCATGGAATTCCCGGAGCCGGTCATCGAAGTCGCGATCGAGCCGAAGACGAAGGCCGATCAGGAGAAGATGGGCGTGGCGCTCAACCGCCTCGCGCAGGAAGACCCGTCCTTCCGCGTCTCGACCGATCAGGAATCCGGCCAGACCATTCTCAAGGGCATGGGCGAACTCCATCTCGACATCAAGGTCGACATCCTGCGCCGTACCTACAAGGTCGACGCCACGGTCGGCGCGCCGCAGGTGGCCTATCGCGAAACGCTGTCGAAGCCGGTGACCGTCAAGTACACGCACAAGAAGCAGACCGGTGGTTCGGGTCAGTTCGCCGAAGTGACGATCGAGTTCGAACCCTTGCAGCCCGGTGAAGGCTTCGTGTTCGAGAACGACGTCGTCGGCGGCGCGATCCCGAAGGAATTCATCCCCGCGGTCGAAAAGGGCCTGAAGGCGCAGAAGGAAAGTGGCTTGCTCGCCGGCTTCCCGGTCATCGACTTCAAGGCGAAGCTGACGGACGGCAAGTACCACGAAGTCGACTCCAACGCGCTGACGTTCGATATCGCGGCGCGCGCTGCGTTCCGCGAACTCGCGTCGCGCGGTGCGGTGAAGCTGCTCGAGCCGATCATGAAGGTCGAAGTCGTGACGCCGGAAGACTTCCTCGGCGGCGTCATCGGCGATCTGAACTCGCGTCGCGGTCAGGTGCAGGGCACGGACAGCCGCGGCAACGCGCAGGTCGTGACCGCGATGGTCCCGCTGGCGAACATGTTCGGTTACATCAACACGCTGCGTTCGATGTCCCAGGGCCGTGCGCAGTATTCGATGGAATTCCATCACTACGAGCAGGTTCCGCAGGCGATCGCGGACGAAGTCAAAGCCAAGTACGCGTAATCGGCCTCAAGCAGCGAAGCGATAGGCCAAAGAAGTCAAAAGATCAGTATACGGAGATAGCATCATGGCGAAGGCAAAATTTGAGCGGACGAAGCCGCACTGCAACATCGGCACGATCGGTCACGTTGACCACGGCAAGACGTCGCTGACGGCGGCGATCACGAAGGTGCTTGCGGAGTCTGGCGGCGCGACGTTCACGGCGTACGACCAGATCGACAAGGCGCCGGAAGAGAAGGCGCGTGGCATCACCATCTCGACGGCCCACGTCGAGTACGAGACCACGAACCGCCACTACGCCCACGTCGACTGCCCCGGCCA
>DATJUS010000073.1:0-5155 GCA_035502175.1 Rhizomicrobium sp. | reverse complement strand
AGAGGAGTCGTCGACCCAGTAGGCCCAGAAAGCGGTGCCAACCGAGAGCGCGCGTTCGACGGTGATGTGCGGATAGAGATTCTTGAAATCCAGTTTCACCGAAGGCGTGACGCAATAGACACCGGTCGTCGGGCTGGTCAGGCTGGAAACGTTTTTGCTGCGGACGATCTGGCTGATGCCGTAGAGCAGCGCCACCTTTGCTTTTGTGCTGAATCCCGGATGAGCCTTTGCGCTTTCCATAGCGGCCTGCGCGGAGGAGATGGCAGGATCGGCAATCGCAGTGGTGAAGGCAAGCGATGCCGCAAAGAATGCAAGTGGGAGTACAGAGAACGGTTTCATCGAAAAACTCCGAATAAGAATGGAATGAAAAACGATCAGAAAGCGCGCCGCGTAGCATGGCGCGTGACGACCTTTCAACGACCGATATGTCGGAAAGTGTCGCGCAAAAAAAAAGCGGCCCCGGAATCGCTTCCGGAGCCGCAGATTTCAGGCGAGGTGTGGCGCTATTTGCCGACGATCGCCCTGATGGTCTTCATCCCGTTCGGCGAACCCAAACCGCCGACGAGATCGTAGCCCTTCACGGCGGGATAGACGCCGCTCTTGTTGCCGATCACGTCGTGCAACATCTTCTTGTCGCCTTTCGCCAGCGCGTAGACCGTCGGATTCAGGAACCCGACCGTCGGCTTGCCCTTCTTGAGCGCGTACTGGTTCATCAGCGCGTTGAAGCCTGCCCAGATCGGCGAAGAGAAGCTCGTGCCACCCCAGCCGCCGGCGCACTTGCCCCGGTCGCAGATCATCATGTCGAAATCGCCGTTCGCGGAAATGTCCGACACGTTGCGCAGCGTCTTCGATCCCATGTTCTTCTTGTTGATGTAGGGAAGCTGATAGTCCTCGATCAGGATGGTGTGATCGGTCGACGGACCGGACGCGCTGTCTTCCCATCCGGGCTCAGAGACCCAAGTACCCCCGGGACCGCTGGTCACCAGATCGGTGCCACCGACCGCGATGATGTTGGCGTCTTCTTCCGGCCACGGGCCGCTCGCGTTGAGCGTGGAGTTATCACCGCTGGCGGTGAACCAGGACTGACCCTGCACCGCCATCTCCTGATAGAGCGCATCTTCGGTGGCGAAGTCTTCGTCATAGCCCCAGGAGGTCGAGAGCTGCTTGCTGGTGTTGTCGGAAACCATCTGGTTTTCGATCGCAACCGGATCGCCGCTCACATAGACTTGAACCTGATCCAGGCCCGGCGCCATGCCGATGGCATAGACGATGTCGAGTTCCTGTTCGCCGTCCTCGCAGCTCGAGCAGGTCGCGTGCGCGCCCCCGACGCCGATGCCGTTCACGGCAACGCTGTTCGTCGGACCGAAGTTCGTGAAGTAGAGCGAAACGTCGGCAGGATTGAACGCGCCGAGCTCCATCAGGCCGACCGATTGGCCCTTGCCGTCGAGCTTCGCCTTCTTGCCCGTGGCGTAATAGACCGCGCGGAAGTCGCTTGCGATGTAGTTGCCGCTGGGACCCGATCCTGTCGCTCCTCGCCCATCGCGCGCATCCGAATGGACGAGCTTCGGATAGGGCAGCACGTAGGTCTTGAGATTTGTGACTTCCTGCACCGGCACTTTCAGGTCGAGGGTCGGTTCGCGATCCGGCGACATGAAGTTGCGGTCCTGGGTCGGGTGTTTGTAGAGGTTGAGCTTGACGTGCAGGACGCGCTCGACGTCCGCCGCCTTGCCCTCCACCTGGAACATGTAGCGGTTCGCGAAGGTGTTGGTGACCTGAAGGCCGTTCGATTTGAAGAACAGCATCGCCGCATCGTAGTCGTGCTTGGTCGGCCCGAAGCGCCGCGTGAACTCGGAGACCGAGAGATAGTGGCGGTATTGCGGGTTCGATGGATCGGAGACAGCGCGCGCAAGCTCGCCGAGCTCACCCTTGTTGCGCATCGGCAGGACGACCTGCATCCGCATGGCAGTCGACGGGTCGACGTGACCGGCGAGCGCTGCGGTGTGATTTGCCACGGGCGCAGGCAGATGCGCCGAAAGCAGCGCCGTCGCCGATGCCGATCCACACAACGCCGCGCTCAACGCTGCGGTCAGCGCAAACGCGCTCAAGCTCTTTGTAAGCATACGCTCCTCCGGTGAGATGAAATTTATGACAGCAGGGTGCGCCGGATGAATTTGCGGATCAAGAGCAATTGCCGCGTACGCCCCGGGAACTTGGCGACACTTTGCGAAAAATGCGTGGGATTCAGTCGCCTGCCAACGCGTCGATCAGCGTCTGTCCGTTCGGCGATCCCAGTCCCGTCACAAGGTCGTATCCCTTCACGGTGCTGAATTCCCCGCTCTTGTGCCGGCGGGGATCGTGCAGCGTCGATGGCGTCGTGCGCATCAGATCGTAGAGCTGCGCATTGAAGAAGCCGACGGCTGGTTTGCTGTGCTGCGCGGCCTGTTCGTTGGCCATCGCGATAAAGCCTGCCCACATCGGCGCGGAGAAACTCGTCCCGCCCCAGCCGCCCTCGCAGCGGCGGTTGTGATAGCAACTGAACATATTGTAGTTCGCGTTCGCCGAGACGTCCGGAACGTTGCGCAGTTTCTTCGATCCGCCGTTCTTCCTGGTGATGAAAGGCAGTTGATACGGTTCGATCCCGATATGCTTGTCGAGCGACGGTCCGCCGCCGCTGGCATTCCAGCCCGATTCCGATACCCACGCGCCGCCGGGGCCGTTGGTGACAAGGTCCGTGCCGCCGACGGCGACGAGGTTTGCATCTTCTTCCGGCCATTGGCCGCTGGCTTTGAGGCTGGAGTCATCGCCGCTGGCGATCAGCACGGTCTGGCCCTGCGCCGCCATCTCGAGATAGATCGGGTCTTCGGTCTTGAAGTTTCTCTTCCAGCCCCAGGACACGCTGATCGCCTTGCTGGTGTTGTCGGTGGCCATGCGATTGAGGATCGCGATCGCGGTCTTTCCGACATAGACCTGTATCTGGTCGAGCCCGGGCGCCATCGACGCGGCGTATTGGATGTCGAGCACCTGCTCGCCATCGGCGCATTCATCGCAGAAGGCGTTTGTGCCGTCGGTCGAAACGCCGTTGACGGGAACGTTGTTCTGCTGGCCGACCGTTTCGAAATACAGCGCGACGTTTGCGGGATCGTAGCCGTGGAATTCGAACAGGCCGACGGATTGTCCCGCGCCCGTCAGCGGGCCGTTGCCATAATAGGCGGCGCGGAAATCGCTGCCGATGTACCAGCCGTCCGGGCCTGAGCCCTGCCACTTGTGCGCGCGGACGTCGCCGCCGCGCGGCGCTTTATACTTTGGATAGGGCAGAGCGTAATCGTCGAGACCCGCGACGTTCAGCACGGGAACGGACAGATCGAGCGTCGGCTCGCGATCCGGCGCCATGAAGCTGCGGTTCTCGGTCGGGTGCCTGTAGAGATTCAGTTTGATGTGGAAGACCCGCTCTACGGTCGCCACGTCGCCTTCGACCTGAAGCAGGTAGCGGTTCGGCGCGCGACCGGTGATGCTGAGGCCCGATGCGGCGAAGAACTTGGCGGCCGCTTCGTAGTCGCGTGCCGTGGGTCCGAAACGCTTGGTGAATTCGGTGACGGACAGGTAATGACGGAAGAGGGGGCTGCGCGGATCGGTGACCGCATCCACGAAAGTCTTGAGCGCATCGCGATTGCGCATCGGCAGAACGACCTGAAGCGTCAGATGTAATTTTGCGTCCGGCGTTCCGGCGACGGCGACACTGTGCGACTCCACCACATCCGGCATATGCGGCGTGAGCAATGGGTGCGCGAAGGCCGGCGACGCTGCGAGCAGGGCAATCGCCAGCATTGCCGCGGCTTTTGCGCGAAACACCATGATGAACTCCCCTCGCCGAAACACGGCAACGGTGCGCTTCTCGCGAATGCGGATCAAGCGCGGATAGGGCGCCTCTTGACTTCGTTTAGTCATTTAGCTAAATGACTAATCATGAACAATGTCTTCAAGGCTCTCGCCGATCCGACGCGCCGCAAGGTGCTGGAGCTTCTGCGCACGCGTCCGATGACGGCGGGGGATCTCGCGGAGCATTTCGATTTCTCCAAGCCGACGATGTCCGCGCATTTCGCAGTGCTGCGCGAAGCGGGCCTCGTCGACATGGAGAAGGCGGGAAAGATGGTGATCTACCGCATCAAACTTTCGGTGCTCGAAGACGCGCTGCTGGGTTTCGCCGGCACGTTCGGTCTCGGCACGCAGCGCAAAGCGAAAATTCTCAAGAAGGGAACCGCGACATGACAACCTCAAGACCGATTTTAAATGGCTTGGTGTGGGCCGGCGCGCTCATCGTTTCATCAATCGTCCTGAAATTCGCGCAGCACCAGCATGCGATCACGCAGGATGCTGCCGAGCGCGGCGTGCAGGTCATCATCGGGCTGACGCTCGCGATCTATGCCAATTTCATGACCAAGCAGCCGACCGCGCATCCCGCGAGCGAGCGCGGCGGGCGGATGCAGGCGGCGCTCCGGCGCAGCGCATGGCAGTTCTGCGCCGCCGGCGTCATCTATGCCGTTGCGTCGGCATTTGTGCCGCATCCATGGGATGAATTTATCGCCATCTTCGCGGTGGGCTCTGCGGTGACAATGACTGTGGTCGCCTTCGTGCTGATCGGTGGGCGCGACGCTTGACCCCGGGGGGCGCGCGCCATAAACCCCGCCTTCCGTAGCTTTTCCGGAAGTGCGCCATGGTCACGCCCGTTATTCCCACATATGCCCGGCTTGATGTCGCGTTCGAGCGCGGCGAGGGCGCGTATCTCTATGACACCAACGGCGAGCGCTATCTCGATTTCGGCGCGGGCGTTGCGGTCAATTCGCTCGGCCACGCGCATCCGCATCTGGTGAAGGCGGTCACGGAGCAGGCGCAGAAGCTCTGGCACACGTCCAACGTCTACCGCGTGTCGGGACAGGAGAAGCTTGCGAAGCGTCTCACCGATGCGACCTTCGCCGACACCGTGTTCTTCACCAACTCGGGCGTCGAGGCGATCGAGGCGTCGATCAAGATGGCGCGCCGCTATCAATTCAAGAACGGTCATCCGGAACGCTTCCGCATCATCACCTTCGAAGGCGCGTTTCACGGACGCACGCTGGCCGGCATCGCCGCGACCGGCAACGCGAAATATCTCGAAGGT
>DATJUS010000072.1:0-10935 GCA_035502175.1 Rhizomicrobium sp. | reverse complement strand
TGTTGGAGACGATGACCAGACTGATATTCGTGTCCGTGTTCAGCGAATTGAGCGCGGCGGAGATGTTCGCGGCGGTGTCGTCGATATTGAACGGACCGTTGGCGTCGAGCGCGGCGCGATTTGCCTGCCAATAGGAAACTGTGACGCCGGTCAGATCGTCAGAAATAATGTGAGACATGGTCGCTCCTCCGCGCTACGCGTCCGTTTTTCCGATGCGGCCCCCCATGAGGCGCACCGTTTCCAGCGCCGATGGAATCGGCGCGGTTAATCTGTTTATCGGGTCATTGTGACAGCCCAGATTATCGTTAAGCGATTTGCCGGTTTTAATCCAGTTGGGTCCGTCGGTTAGGTTGTTAACGTGTGAAGATTTTTCGAAAACGCCATAAATTATTGGAATGCCTCTCATAAGATATTGATATGAAACAGTATTTAACATTTTCGGCGGTGGGTGGGGCGTTCCGGGAGGAATGCGACGCCGGCTTGCCGGCCGGCCCGTAAGAAGCCGTCGGCATAGCTGGATACCGCATCTGCAACCTGAAAGCGCAGACGTGATTCGCAAGGTCTTACGACCGGCTCAGGTCTCGCCGAAGAGGTGCTCGAATACGACTCTCGCAGCCCCCTGCGCCTCGCGCAGACGCCATTCGAGCTCCACGAAATCTTTCGCTCCTGCCGCCCGCGTCAGGAGCGCCTTGAGGCCTGCGGTGGCCGTGTCGGGATCGAGCGTGCCATCCACGGCGATGCGCAACACGTGGATGAGAGCGTTCTGAAGACCCGCAGCATCCACGAGCACCGTTCCATCCTCCGAAGACAAGACTCCCGCGCCGGTGAGCTTGCGCAGCGCCCCCACGGTGTTGGTGTCAAGAACCTCAGGATGCGCATGTGCGGCGCGGAGCTGAAGCGCCTGCGCGGCGAATTCGATATCGACCAGCCCTCCCGGGGCGTATTTCAGATCCCAGCGGCTCTTGCCGGAAAACTGCGCGGCGACTTTCTCCCGCATCTCGCGCGCATCGGCGATGATCCTGGCGTCCTCGGCCTTCGCGACCAGAGCGGCGCGGATCACGGCTTCGACCTCCGCGCAGAGCACCGGCGAGCCTGCAATGGCGCGCGCACGCGTCAGCGCAAGGCGCTCCCACGTCCAGGCTTCAGTTTCGTGATAGCGCCGGAAAGATTCCAGGCTGACCGCGACCGGCCCTTTGTTCCCGGTGGGCCTCAGCCGCATATCGACTTCGTACAAGCCGCCTTCCGCCGTAAGCACCGTCAGGGCAGCGATCAGGCGCTGCGCTAGGCGCGCGTAATAGACGATCACCGGCAGCGGACGCTCGCCATCGGAATGTTCGCGCGCCGCAGGCGTGTCGTAGACGAAGATCAGATCGAGATCGGACGCCGCCGTCATTTCGCCCCCGCCGAGCTTTCCCATAGCGATCACGGCAAATTGCCCGTCCGGCATGCGACCGGCGTTTTGCGCAAGTTCGTCTTCGACGGCGCGCAGCAACTCGGTGACAATGCATTCCGCAATATGCGTGAGCGCGTGCGCGGCTTCGTCTGCCCCTGCCGTGCCTTCGATGATCTGCACACCAACGCGGAATATCTGTTCCTTGGCGAAACGGCGCGCGACGCCGAGCTTCGCCTCGTAGTCATCCGCACGCCGCATGAGATCGCGCAAGGCCGAATCCAGATCGGCGCGCGTGGGAAGCCGCAACAGGAATCCCGCATCCATCAGCGCATCGAGTGTCGCCGGCGCCTGCGCCAGGTGCGTGGCCAGTCTCGGCGCCGATCCGGCGATCTTGGCCACAAGCTGCAACAATTCGGGCCGCGCAAGGAACAAGGAAAAAAGCTGTACGCCCGCAGGCAGATTCGACAGGAACCGGTCGAACTGCATGAACGCTGCGTCGGGGTCCGCGCTCGCGGCCAGCGCCTCCAGCAACGCGGGGACAAGCTTCGTCAGCAACTCCCGCGCACGTGCGCTGCGTGTCGCGCGAATGCGGCCGTGGTGCCAGCCTCGGATCGCGTTGGCGACGTGATGCGCATCGCGATAGCCCAGTCCGGTGAGCGTGTTGAGGGTTTCCGGATCGTCTTCCACGCCGGTAAAGACCAGACTTCCCGACGCCGCTGTGAGCGGTGCCTCTCGCGCGAACAATCGCGCATAGTGATCCTGCACGATTTCGAGCTGTTTGCGCAGCGCGGCGCCGAATGACTTCGTGTCCTCATAGCCCATGAAGCAGGCGACATGCGCGAGCCCTTCATCGGATTTCGGCAGCGTATGCGTCTGCTCGTCCTCGATCATCTGCAGGCGATGCTCGAGCTTGCGGAAATAGCGATAGGCGTGATCGAGATCGATGGTCGTGCTCTCACTCACGAGCCCGCGTGTGCACAGCGCATCGAGCGCGTCACGCGTCGCCGGCGGCCGAAGACTGGGGATTCTGCCACCCAGGATGAGTTGCTGCGTCTGCGCGAAGAATTCGATTTCGCGGATGCCGCCACGGCCGAGCTTGATGTTGTGGCCGGCGACGGCGATCGCGCCATGGCCGCCATGCGCATGTATCTGGCGCTTGATCGAATGGATGTCCTCGATCGCGGCGAAGTCGAGATTGCGCCGCCACACGAAGGGTTCGATGGCCTTGAGAAAACGTCCGCCCGCCTGCGGATCGCCCGCGCACGCCCGCGCCTTGATCATCGCGGCGCGTTCCCAGTTCTGGCCCATGCCTTCGTAATAGGCCTCGGCCGCGTCGGTCGAGATCGCGACTTGCGTGGCGCCGGCATCGGGACGCAGGCGAAGATCGACGCGGAAGACGTAACCGTCCGAGGTGACTTCGCTCAGAAGTTTGACGAGACCTTTGACAATATCGACGGCGGCACCACGTGGATCGTCGCGCTTGCGAAACGGGAAGCGCTCCGGCTCGTAGAAAACGATCAGATCGATATCGCTCGAATAGTTGAGCTCGAACGCTCCGTATTTGCCCATGGCAAGGACGACGAGGCCGGTCTCGGCCTCGAGCTTCGCGCCGTCGCGCTCCGGCATCTCGGCGCGCGTTGCCGCCTCACGAAGAAGAAAACGCAGCGCGCCCTTCACGCTCGCGTCGGCAAACAGCGACAGCGCGCGCGTGACCTCCTCGACTCCCCAAAGCTCGGCGATATCCGCGAGTGCTATGGAAAGCGCCGCCTTCCGCTTCGCGCGGCGCAGAACGGCCATCGCCTCGCCCGAATCCTGCGCATCACCGGCCGCGATCGCCTGCACTTTCGCGTCATCGACAACCGCCTGCGGCCCCTCGGCGAACAGCCGTTCGAGCAGCCCACGCTCGCGCAGCGCCAAACGGCTCAGATAAGGCGAATTGCCGAACGCGGCTTCCAGAACGGCGCGCGGCATTCCTTCGAATTTGAGACCGTCGGCTTGCAGCGCTTCGAAAGTGCGCTCTGCGCGTGCACGATCGAAGGGTTTGGGCAGAACTTTCGAGGGCACGAATCCGCTCATGCGCGTGTCTATCACGGAAAATCCGTGTCAGCGCCTCTGCGCGCCGCGCGCAAGCAGAGGCGGGCGCGGAAAGCGGATGATCGCCCTCAGCCCCGGCATATTGTCTTCCAGAATCAGCCGCGCATTGTGCAAGCGCGCGACAGCGGCCACGAGGCTTAAGCCCAGGCCGGTACCCGGCGAATTCCGGCTGGCTTCGAGACGCACAAAGCGTTCGACGACGCGCGCGCGTTCGGTCGCAGGGATTCCAGGGCCGGTATCGGCGACTGTCAGCTCCACGCCTTCCGGCGTCACCGCCGGCCACACACTGATATGTCCGCCGGCCGGCGTGTATTTGATGGCATTGTCGACGAGATTGGCGAGCGCCTGGCTGATCAGGCTGCGATTGCCCTCGATCATCGTGGTGCCCGCAGCCTTGATCTCGAGCGTAACCCCGTTCTCTTCCGCGAGCGGTTCGTAGAGTTCGGACACATCGTCCGCGATAGGCGCAAGATCGATCGGCGCCATCGTTCCACGCGTCACGCCGGAATCCGCTTCCGCGATCAGCAGCAGAGCGTTGAAGGTCGCGATGATCTGATCCGTCTCGCGGATCGCGGCTTCGATCTCGGACGAATCCTTGCCCTCCTCTTCGAGCCCGCGCATCGTGTCTTCTAGACGGTTGCGCAGACGTGTCAGCGGCGTACGCAGATCGTGCGCGACGGAGTCGGTGACTTCGCGCACGCCTTTCATAAGGCGCTCGATACGATCGAGCATGCGGTTGAGGCTGTCGGCCAGCGTATCGAACTCGTCATGGGCACGCGTGACAGGCACACGGCGCGAGAAATCGCCGGCGAAGATCTCACCTGCGGTGCGATTGATCTGATCGAGACGCCTGAGCATGTTGCGGCTCACCAGACCTCCTCCGACAAGGCCAAGGATGAGCATCAACCCGATGGTCCAGGGCAGCGTTGTGGTGAAGAACTTCTCGGTCAGGAAGCGCTCATGCACATCCTGCGCGACGAGCAGCTCAAATCCGCCAAGCAGAAGAAACACGCGTCCCCGCGCACGCCGCCGTTGAAGCTGGCCTTCGACGCGCCGCTCGTAATCGAACTCGACTTCTGCGCCCTGATGATCGACCGCCTGCGGCATGCCATCGAGATTGCCGGCGATGGGCTGCTTTGAGCGGTCGAGCAGGAGATAAAGTCCCGGGCCGCCATGCGAGGAGCGGCTGATCACCACTTCCGCGAGCCCGCGCAGGCCGAGCCGCTGATACTGCTCCGAGAGCCCCGTCAGCTCGGCGTTAATGATCTGGTCGGTCTGCGCGTCTAGCGCGCGCTCCGTGTTCCAATAGGTGAAGGCGATGAGCGCGCTCACGGAGAGCGCGAACACCACGACATAGACAACAACAATCCGAAACGCCTGGCTGCGAAGAATGCTAAGCGTGCGCACGGATCATGTAGCCGGCTCCGCGCACGGTGTGCAGCAGCGGCAGCTCGAACCCCTTGTCGATCTTTGCGCGCAGACGGGAGATGTGCACGTCGATCACGTTGGTTTGCGGATCGAAGTGATATTCCCACACGCTTTCGAGCAACATGGTGCGCGTCACGACCTGACCGGCGTGGCGCATGAGGTATTCGAGCAGGCGGAATTCGCGCGGCTGAAGGTCGATGTCCGATCCGTTGCGCTTGGCGCCGCGGGTGAGCAGATCGAGTTCGAGATCGCCGACCTGAAGCCGCGTCTTCACCGACGACGGCGAACGGCGGCGCATCAGCGCATCGATGCGCGCGAGCAGTTCCACGAACGCATAGGGCTTGGTGAGATAATCGTCGCCGCCGGACTTGAGACCCTTAACCCGGTCATCGACTTCCGACAGCGCACTCAGGAACAGCACCGGCGTCACGTTGCTGTGCTCGCGCATTTCTTCGACGACCGTGAGCCCATCCATCTTGGGCAGCATGCGATCAACGATGGCCACGTCGTAGGGACGCGACAGCGCGAGCGTCAATCCGGTTTCGCCATCCGCCGCGTCGTCGACGACGTGGCCCGCTTCCTTCAATCCGTTAACCAGATAGCGTTGGGCCTCAAGATCGTCTTCGACAACAAGAATGCGCATAGGCGGATGCTCCCTCACCTTTGAATGGGTCCACGCCGGCGGCAGCACTGGGGGGAGTTTGCTGCCGCTGGCGCGGGGGTTGGGCGGCGCAGATTTCCGCGCCGCCCGGTAAACGTCGGATCACGTCTTGCCGATATCGACGGCGACAAAACGCGAACCGTTGGAAGTCGCCACCAGCAGCAGCACGGACTTGCGTCCCTGGCCCTTGGCGTCGGCGATGCTCTTCTGGATATCCTGCGGCGTGCGCACCGACTTGTTGCTGACCGACATCACGATGTCGCCGGGCTGCAATCCCTTGTCCGCCGCATCGCTGTCCGGATCGACCTTGGTGATCAGAACGCCCTGCGTGCTATCATCGAGGTTGAAGGTCCGCCGCGTCTCCGGCGTCACTGCCGCGAGGCCAAGGCCCATCGCCTCGCCCGTCGCGCCGACGGCGCCCGGAACGGCTTCACCATTGTCGTTGGAAGCAACCTTCTCTTCCTTGCGCGGCTCGATCTTGGCGTTGATCGTCTGAACCTTGCCATCGCGGTTGACCGAGAAGGTCGCTGCGGAGCCGGCCGTCAGGCTCGCGACACGGCGCGACAGATCGCGAGAGTCCTCCACCGCCTTGCCGTTGACGGCGAGGACGACATCGCCCTGATGCAGGCCGGCCTTGGCCGCGGGGCCATCGGGAACGACGCTGGAGATGATCGCGCCCTTGGGATCCTTCATGCCGAGCGAAGCGGCGAGCTCCGGCGTGATGCTCTGAATCTCGACGCCCAGCCAACCGCGCGCGACGTGGCCATGCGCTTCGAGCTGCGCGATCACGTCGTGGATCGTCGATGCCGGAATGGCAAAGCCGATGCCGACGCTGCCGCCCGACGGCGAGAAGATCATCGAATTCATGCCGACGACCTGACCGCGAAGATCGAACGTCGGGCCGCCCGAGTTGCCCCGGTTGATCGGCGCGTCGATCTGGATGAAGTCCGTGTACGGACCGCTTCCGATATCACGGCCGATCGACGACACGATGCCCGCGGTCACAGAGTTGGAAAGGCCGAACGGATTGCCGACAGCCACGACCCAGTCGCCGACGCGGAGCTGACGGTCATCGCCGAACTCCACGGTGGGCAGCGCCTTGTCGCTTTTCACTTTCAGCACCGCCACGTCGGTTGCCGCGTCGGCGCCGATCAGCTTGGCATCGAAGCTGCGCCCGTCGGGCAGCTTCACGGTGATCTTCTTGGCGCCGTCGATGACGTGGTTGTTGGTGACGACGATGCCGCCCTTGTCGATGATGAAGCCCGAGCCCATCGACACCGCCTTGCGCGGCTGTGCCGGCTGACGGCCCTGGTTGAACTGGTTGAACAGATCGCGGAACGGGGCCGGGAGATTGTCGAGTTGCGCCTGCTGATCGGCGACGCTTTCCTGTTCGATCGCGGTGATCGTGACAACGGCCGGGCTCACGCGCTCGACGAGATCGGCGAAGCTGAACGGCGCACCGCTCTCCAGCATCCGCGGCGGCGAAGCATGCGTATCGATCGGCTGCGCATTGACCATCTTCACGGGTTCTGGCCCATCCGATTGGCTATGCGGGACGAGCGCGAAGGCGCCCAGACCGACGATGACCAGAGTGGCGGCGCCACCGAGCGCCGTAAGCTTTGAGTGCTGCTTCGCGAAATCGGCCCATTTGCCGTTCAACATCGAAAAACTCCTGAATTCCGGGACGCGTGATGGGTGAGTAGAGGCGGTCGCCGCTCTCCACATAGGCCCGTGAAATTACGCAATTATCTCCGATAGATTACAAGTGGGTAATTATTGGAATTCGTGAAGTCTGTCCGACCCCTTACGAACGGACGGACTCTTCTTGTCCGTCGGATTCCGAACGGTTTCGGGCGCGAAAAATGATGAAAAACGCGACTGCGCCCGCCGCCAGCAAGACCAGTATAGGGGCCGCCCAGAGTGCATAGGTGGCCGGTTCGACCGGCGGGTCCATGAGAATGAACTCACCATAGCGCACGACGAGGTAATGCCGGATCTGCGCGTCGCTTTCGCCGCGCGCGATGTGCTCGCGGATCAGCCGCCGCAGATCGGCGGCGAGCGGCGCACCGGATTCGTCGATGGATTCTCCCTGGCAGACGAGACAGCGGAATTCCTTTTGCAGCGCGCGGGCATGCGCTTCCTGCGCGGGATTCGGAAGACTCTCCGGCGCTGGCGCGGCGAACGCCACGCTCGAAAGAAAGAGAAAGACGAGCAGAAGCCGTTTCATGCTGCTTCGGCCACGGCGGCGTTATCGCGCGCGAAGAACATCGCCCGCACACGCCCCCATAAACTCGCAAGCCCGCCCAGCGCCATCAGGCCCGCGCCGAACCAGATAAAGGGTGCGAGCGGGTTCACATAAGCGCGGATCGTCCAACGCCCGTGCCCGCGATCGTCGCCAAGCGCGAGATAGAGATCGGAGAAGCCCGTCGTGCGGATGGCGGTCTGCACCGCCTCCTGCCCCTCGGCCGGGAACATACGCCGCTCCGGTGTCATCGTGCCGAGTGTATGGCCGCCGCTGGCGACTTCGAGCGTGGCGCGCAGCGCCTGATAGTTGGGGCCGTTCGCGACCGTCACGCCATCAAGGGTCAGATCGTAGCCCGCGATATGCATCGTCTCGCCGGGGCCGAGAACTTCGAGCGCTTCGCTGCGCCACAGCGTCGTGCCCGCGACGCCCATCAGCGTGATGCCGAGGCCGGCATGCGCGAGCGCGGCGGCGAAAGCGGCAACCGCGATCGCGCGGCCGCGCAGGATGCGAACGATATCGACGACACTTGCACCGATCACCCAGGCTGCGACGGCGAACGATCCCGCGCCCGCCACGGTGCGCGGCGACACCAGCGCGAACACGGCGACGAACGCAACCGCGCCAGCGCCGATCGCGGGATAGAGAACACGCAAAGCCTCTTTGAGATCGCCGCGCCGCCAGTTCAAGCGCGGGCCGAACGGCAGCACGATCATCAGCGCCAGGAACAGCGGTGCAAAGAACAGTTCGTAATAGGGCCCGCCGACGGAAATGCGCGTGCCCATAGCGGCCAGAACGATCGGATAGATCGTGCCAATGAACACAACCGCAAGCGCGGTGACCAGCAACACGTTGTTGATCAGCAATGTCGTCTCACGGCTCGCGGGCTGGAACGCCGAGCCGCCCGCAAGTTTCGGCGCACGCCACGCGAACAGCGCGAGCGCCCCACCGATGGCGAGAAACAGAATGAGCAGGATAAACACGCCACGCGCCGGATCGCTTGCGAATGCGTGGACCGACGTCACGACACCGGACCGCACAAGGAATGTGCCAATCAGACTCAACGAAAACGCCATGATCGAGAGCAGCAAGGTCCATACCCGGAACGCGCCCGTGCGCTCGGTCGCGAGCGCGGAGTGCAGCAGTGCGGTGCCGACGAGCCACGGCATCAGCGATGCGTTCTCGACCGGATCCCAGAACCAGAAGCCGCCCCAGCCGAGATCGTAGTACGCCCACCACGATCCGCCCGCGATACCGATGGTGAGTGCAATCCACGCGATCAGCATGAACGGCCGCGCCGCCCGCGCCCAAAGGCGATCGATATCGCCGGTGATGAGCGCGGCGGCGGCGTATGCGAACGTCGCCGACAACCCGACATAGCCCGTGTAGAGAACCGGCGGATGAAACGCCAAGCCGCGGTCCTGCAGCAACGGATTCAATCCCGCACCTTCGAACGGCATCGGATCGAGACGCAGAAACGGATTGGACGTCAGAAGAATGAAAAGAAGGAATGCCGCGGCGAGCAGTCCCTGCACGCCGAGCGCCGCCGATGTGAGTTCTTCACCGCCACGCTTCAGAATTGCGATGCCGGCTGAATAGATCGACAGCACCAGCACCCACAGCAGCATCGAGCCTTCATGGTTTCCCCACACGCCGGTGACCTTGTAGATCATCGGTTTCAACGTGTGCGAATTGTTGGCGACCAGCGCGACGCTGAAATCCGACGTGACGAACGCGTATTCGAGCGCGCCGAACGCCAGCACCGTGAACACGAACATGCCCAGCGCAGAGCTGGTAGCGATCGCCCGCGCCTGCATCGAGCGAAGACCGACCAATCCCGCAACCGATTGCACAAGCGACAATGCGAGCGCGAGGCAGAGCGCGAGTTGTCCGATCTCGCCTGTCACTGGCCTTCTTTCCAGCGGCCAGAACGTTTCAGCGCATCGACGACGTCGGGCGGCATGTAGCGCTCGTCGTGCTTGGCGAGGACTTCGCTCGCGTCGAACACACGCGCGTCATTCAGACGTCCCATGGCGACGACGCCCTGCCCTTCGCGGAACAGTGCCGGCAACACGCCGTCGAACGTCACCGGCACGCGCGCCTTGCCGTCCGTCACGACGAAATCGACGGCGGCGCCATGGCCGTGATGGACGCTGTTCTTCTCCACCAGCCCGCCGATGCGGAACGCGACGCCGGACGCGATGTGCTTCGTCTGCACGTCGCTGGGGCTATAGAAATAAAGAACGTTGTCCTTCAGCGCGTACACGACCAGCGCGGCCGCGCCTGCGCCTGCCACGACAAGGGCAATCGCGAAGGCAAGGCGGCGGCGTTTTTTCGGTGTCACGCGGGTCCGTATATATAAAGGTGACGGTCTCTTCCAATATTCCGCCCCGGTTCCGCCGGAATCGAGGGCCACGCTTCCATCATTCGTTGAAGGGGATAGTCATGAAAGCCATGCGTTTCGCGGTCTTGGCCGGTGCAGCGCTTTTTGTCGCGGCGTGCCTTCCCGTCACCACCAAAAACCCTGTCGGTACGACCACAGGCTTCAAACAGGACCCATCCATCATCGGCGTCTGGAAAGCCGAGCCGCAGAAGGACGAGAAGGATCAGACGCAAGGCTTCCTCAGCTTTCTCAATGCCGCGGAGCCGGATTCAATGACCGCGGTCATGCTGGCGCCGGGAAAGGACGTCGGTGACTGGGGCGTCTACAATCTGAAGGCTGCCACCCTCGGACCCAACCATTTCCTCAACGCCTGGGCCGTGACCAACAACGGCAAGCCGGCCGGCAAGGATGAGGCCGCGACCGATGTGCTGCTGATGTATCGCATGGGCAAGGACGGCAAGCTGACACTCTATCTCGTCGACGAGGACAAGGCGCGCGATGCGGTCAAAGCCGGCAGGATCAAGGGCGATGTCGGACAGGGCAGCACGGGCGATGTCCACATCACCGCCGATCCCGCCGCACTCGACAAGTTCTTCGCGTCGAAAGAAGGCGCGGCGCTGTTCGTCAAACCGCTCGTGGTGATGGACCGCGTGAAGTAGCTAGTGCCCGCCACCGCCGCGCAGGATTTCGCGCGCTTCGCCGGTGTTGTAGCCGAGGCCGTCTTTGGTCAGCAC
>DATJUS010000071.1:0-6999 GCA_035502175.1 Rhizomicrobium sp. | reverse complement strand
CTTCTTGCTGGAGCAAATCAGGTGGATCGCCGCCAGCCAGTCGCGCATCTGGATGTGGCTCGCCTCGAAAATGGTGCCGACTTTGACGGTAAACGGCTTCCGGCAGGCGTAGCACTTGTAGAGCCCGATCCGGTTGGATTTGCCCTTAAGCGGCCCAGAGCGGTCCACCACGCCGCAATGCGGGCAAACCCGGCCATCCGCCCAAAGGTGGGCTTCCACGAAGGCGTAGGCGGCTGCCTCATCGTTGAAATGCTTGGCGGAAAAGACGGACTTGGACATGGGCTAACTCCTTATAGAGAAACCCTATATCCAGTCGGTGGGAACGTCAAGTATAATATCGCCATGGCGACCGCATCATTACAGCGATCACGATTTGTTCTTGACAAGATGAGAACACAAAGAGAACATACCTCGTGGAAACGGGAGTTTGTGATCATGTGGCTCAAGGACGCCGCCGCTGGCGCAAGTTTGGTTCTGTTCATCGCTTCGTCTTTTGCGCTCGCCAGCGCCATGCAGGTTCTGATCGGCAGCTGACCGCATCTGTGGATGAAGGCAAAGCGCGCTCGCACGGGCGTGCCGCTTGCCGATACTTCCTTCGGATAAACGGATCATGTGAGTCGAGGCGTCATGGCGCAGGAGCGCAAGCGGGCGGGTTTTGTCCATCTTCGGGTAAAGAGCGCCTATTCGCTGCTGGAAGGCGCCATTCGGCCCTACGATCTGCCGGGACTGGCCCGCGAGGCCGGGATGCCTGCGGTCGCGGTCACCGACGTCAACAATCTGTTCGGCGTTTATGAGATCAGCGATCTGCTTGCCAAAGGCGGTGTGCAGCCGATTGTGGGATGCCTGCTGTCGGTGGAGTTGGACGAGGCGCCGAAGATTGGCTCGGTCGGCGTGCAACGCAAACCGCCGCATATCGCTTTGCTTGTCCAGAACGATGCCGGCTACCGCAATCTGACCAAGCTGCTGAGTGCCGCTTACCTGGAAGCCGAACCCGGCGACTTCCCGCATGTCAAAGGGGCGCTGCTCGCAAAGCATTCGGAAGGATTGATCGTTCTGACCGGTGGTCCCGGCGGACCGCTCAATCGATTGATCGTCGAGGGGCAACCGGATTCCGCATCGGCGCAGATCGACCGCCTCGCGGCGATGTTTCCGGATCGCCTGTATGTCGAACTGCAGCGTCACGGTCTGGCGGAAGAGCGTGCAGCGGAAGACCGCCTGATCGATTTCGCCTACGAAAAGCGCCTGCCGTTGGTCGCCACCAATGATGTGCACTTCGGTACAGAAGACATGTATGAGGCGCACGATGCGCTGCTCTGCATAGCGGATGCGACCTTCGTCGGACAGGAAGACCGCCGCCGCCTGACGCGCGAGCATCGCTTCAAATCCGCGGCGGAGATGGCGGCGCAATTCGCCGATCTTCCCGAAGCGCTCGACAACACGATCGAGATCGCGCGGCGCTGTGCGTTCCGGCCCAAGAAGCGCGATCCGATCCTGCCGCAGTTCGTTCCGGAGTCCGGCCGTTCTCCGGAAGACGAGATGCGCGCGATGGCGGAAGAGGGCCTCGCCGCGAAACTCGCGCAACACGGCCTTTACGCCGATGAGGAGGCCTACAAGAAACGCCTCGAATTCGAGATGGGCGTCATCAACCGGATGGGCTTCCCCGGATACTTCCTGATCGTCTCGGACTTCATGAAATGGACGCGTAGCCAGGGCATCCCGGTCGGTGTTCGCGGATCGGGCGCGACATCGCTGGTCGCGTGGGCCCTCGATATCACCAACCTCGATCCGCTGCGGTTCGGATTGCTGTTCGAGCGCTTTCTGAACCCCGAACGTATCTCCATGCCGGACTTCGATATCGATTTCTGTCAGGAGCGGCGCGACGAGGTCGTGCGCTATGTGCGCGACAAATACGGCGCCGACCGTGTGGCGCACATTATCGCGCTTGGTTCGCTGCAGGCGCGCGCCGCGGTGCGCGATACCGGCCGTGTCCTGCAGATGCCGCTCGGTCTCGTCGACCGCATCGCCAAGCTCGTGCCGAACCCGCCGGGCAAGCCAGTGTCGATGTCGGACGCGATTGCCAGCGAACCGCGCCTTCAGGGCATCGCCGAGCAGGAACCGGCGGCGCAGAAACTGTTCGATATCGTGGAGAATATCGAGGGTCTCTACCGTCATGCCTCGACCCATCCCGCGGGCGTCGTGATCGGCGACAAGCCGCTGGACGAAATCCTGCCGCTCTACCGCGATCCGCGCTCCGACATGCCGGTGACGCAGTTCGACTATGAAGACGCGGAAAAAGCCGGCCTGGTGAAGTTCGACTTCCTCGGTCTGAAAACGCTGACCGTCATTGCGAAGACGGAAGAGCTGCTCAAGAAACGCGGCATCGATATCGACGCGCAGAACATCGATTTCGGCGACAAGACGACCTACGAGATGCTTTCGCGGGGCGACAGCGTCGGCGTGTTCCAGCTCGAGGGTCAGGGCATGCGCGATCTGCTGCGCCGCATGAAGCCCGACCGCATCCACGATCTCATCGCGCTCGTGGCGCTCTACCGCCCGGGCCCGATGGACTCGATCCCGAAATACATTGCCGTCAAGAACGGCAAGGAGCCGCCGGAATATCTCCATCCTTCGCTCGAACCGATCCTGAAGGAAACGTTCGGCGTCATGACGTATCAGGAAGACGTCATGAACATCGCGCGCGAACTCGCCGGTTACTCGCTCGGCGAGGCCGACCTCCTGCGCCGCGCCATGGGCAAGAAGATCGCGAGCGAGATGGCCGTGCATCGCGACCGCTTCATCAAGGGCGCGGGCGAAAAGGGAATTCTTCCGTCGATCGCTGAGCAGATCTTCGAACAGGCGGCAAAGTTCGCGGGCTACGGCTTCAACAAGGGTCACGCCGCCGCCTATGCGCAGGTCGCGTATCAGACCGCGTATCTGAAGGCGAACTATCCGGTCGAATTCCTCGCCGCGTCGATGACACTCGATATCGGCAACACAGACCGCCTCAACATCTTCCGCCAGGAGGCGCAGCGCCTGAACGTGAAAGTGCTGCAGCCGGACATCAACCGCTCCGATTCCGTGTTCTCCTGCAGTGCGGAGAAGGGGGAGATCTATTACGCGCTCGCCGCCGTCAAAGGCGTCGGCAAACAGGCGATGGATGTCGTGATCGCGGACCGTGTCGAGAATGGCCCGTTCCGCAGCCCTGCCGATTTCGCGCGCCGCGTCGATCCGAAACTCGTCAACAAGCGCGCGTTTGAAAGCCTTGCGCGCGCCGGCGCGTTCGACAGCCTCAACCCCAACCGCCGCCAGATGGTGGAGTCGTCCGACGTGCTGCTCTCCAGCGCGCAACGCAACGCACGCGAACGCGAGGTCGGTCAGACGACATTGTTCGGTGGGCCTTCTGAGGCAACCGAAGACGTCCGTCTCGCCCCCGTCGCCGACTGGATGGCGCACGAACGGCTGAGCGAAGAGTTCGGCGCAATGGGATTCTATCTCTCCGGCCATCCGCTGGACTCTTATGAAGCAGCGCTCAAGCGTCTCGGCGCGGTGACCATCGCGTCGCTGCAGGAAGACCGCCGCCGCTCGTCGTTCAAGGCAGTCCTCGCCGGCACGATGATCCGCAAATCCGAACGCCGCGGCCGCAACGATCAGACCTATGCCTTCGTCTCGTTCTCCGATCCAACCGGCATGTTCGAGGTGATGCTGTTCCCCGAAGTGCTGCAAGCCGCTCGGCCGTTGCTGGAAGCAGGGAAATCAGTGTTCGTCACAGCAGCCGCGGACTGGGATGGCGACGACCTGAAACTCCGCGCCGTCTCCATCGCCGATCTCGATGCTGCCTCGGCACAGGCGGGCGAGGGCATGCGCATCTATGTCGACAATGAATCCGCCCTCGGCCCCATCGCCTCGCAACTCAAGCAACCCGGCAAAGGCATCGTCACGCTGGTCGTGCCTGGTCACATGGGCGAGGAAGTCGAGATCGCACTCCCCAAGCGCCAGGTGGTCACCGCCGCGCTGCGCAACGCCATCAAGATGATGCCCGGCGTGACAACGGTGGAGGCTGTTTAGAGGCCAGTCTCCTGCCAAATGTGTCAGCAGCGATCCGCGATACATAGAAAATCGCAAAACGAATACGCAATATTGTTTCCCGATCTATCGAGGAACTGAGCCATGTACATCTGCGGCTTTGTCATTCCGGTGCCGGAGGACAAGATGGAGGCTTATCGCGCATGGGCCGAGATGAGCGCGCGGTTCTTCAAGGAATATGGCTGCCTCGAGATCGTCGAATGCTGGGAAGATTTCGTGCCCGACGGCAAGCAGACCGATTTCCGCAAAGCCGTTGCCGCGAAGCCGGGAGAGAAGATCGTGTTCGCGTGGCAGGTCTGGCCCGACAAGGAGAGCTTTCAGGTCACCGAGGAGAAGATGCACCACGACCCGCGCATGGACTCCGCCGGCGATCCACCCTTCGACGCCAAACGCCTGATCCTCGGCTGCTTCACGCCGCTGCTGACGATGGGGAGAGATCAACATCCCTAAATGTCATGGCCCGCGCATGCGGCCACCCAGTTGACGTCTTCTCCGCTTGTCATCCCGGCCAAGCGCTGCGTCAGCAGCGCGCAGAGCCGGACTTATCGTGCAAGCGTCTCGCTGGGTCCCGGCGCTCGCTGCGCTCGACCGGGATGACATTCTATTTTTTCTTGGTGACGATCGTGCAGAACCCAACTGGGTGGCCCGCACTCCGGCGGCCCATGACAGGTTTTGGGTTATAAAGCTCCAGCAATACGGCTGAGACCTTCGCCCAAAATCTTCGCATCCTGCGCGAAGCAGACGCGCACATAGGAATCCATTTCCTGGTCATCCGGTGCGAACGCGGACCCCGGCGCCACGCCCACCCGTGCGCGGCGAACGAGGTCTTCGGCGAAGGCGAGGCTGTCGGTCATGCCGTCGATCTTGAGGAAGCCGTAGAACGCGCCTTCGGGCTTCATCCAGCGGATGCGGTTCTGCCCGTCGATGAAGTTCTGCACGACATCGCGGCCCTTGCGGCAGCGCTCCAGCATCTCGGCGCGGAACGCGTCGCCCTCAGGCGACAGCGCGGCGAGCGCGCCGTATTGCGCGAAGCTCGTGGGGCCCGTGTTGTTGGCGATGGCGATCACCTTCATCTGCGCGTCGAGCGTGACCGGATGGATCAGCCAGCCGATGCGCCAGCCCGTCATCGCCCATGGCTTGGAGAACGAGTTCACGACGAAGAGATTGTCTTCCGGCGTCGCGATCTCGAGGAACGAGGGCGCGCATGTGCTGCCGTCGAACACCAGCGTCCCGTAGACCTCGTCGCTGATGATCGCGATGTCGCGTTTGCGCGCGAAGTCGAGCATCGCCTTCTGCTCGTTGCGCGTCATCACCCAGCCTGTCGGATTGCCGGGCGAGCAGACGAAGATCGCCTTGGTGCGCGCGTCGCATTGCGCGAACAGCTTTTCCAGATCGAGGTGCCAGCGGCCCGCATTCCAGTCTTCCTGAAGCCGCGCGTACCGCACCTCGGCGCCCACAATGATTGCGGCCTCGAAGATGCTCGGCCAGATCGGCGAGACGATGACGATGTTGTCGTCATGATCGATCAGGCATTGTAGCGCCGTGACCATCGCCAGTGTCGCTGCACCGGGAAGCGAGATGCGCTCCACGGCAATGTCCACACCCTGAACCCGTCTGTGGAAATCGCTCAGCGCCTGTCGCAGCGGGAGAATGCCGCGCTGGCCACTGTAAAACGTCTTGCCGTCGTCCAGCGCCTGCCGTGCCGCATCGCGGATGAACTGCGGCGTGACGAGATCGCTCTCCCCGAACCACAACGGCACGATATCGGGATCGCCAAGCCCAAGGGCCGACACCTGCGCGATGCCATTGGAAGCGAGATTGCGGATAGACGGGCGAATGGGGCTCATGGATCGGGGTTAGCACACCTCTTTTCAGTCGGAAAACCTCATCGGCGCAAAGCTGCTCTGCTTGTGATCCTCCCTCGCGAAGCGGGGGAGGTGGATGCGCCGCGACAGCGGCGCAGACGGAGGGCCCCCCTTCCGCCTCGCTACGCTCGGCACCTCCCCCGTGAACGGGGGAGGATTGACGGTAACAATACTTGCCAAGACTACACTCCAACCCTATAAGCCGCGCCATCTCGCACGCGCGGGTGGGTTTCGGGAGGTGTTCTCTCGTCCCCGTCCGGTGGTCTCCTGGAGCGTCGGCGCGAGCCGGAGCGACCAGAAAAGAGGCTAACCCGCGCGTCTGGCCAACCGGTAAAGGAGACTTTTGTCATGGCATTGCCAGATTTCACTATGCGTCAGCTCCTGGAAGCAGGCGCGCATTTCGGCCACCGCACGCAGCGTTGGAACCCGAAGATGGCGCCCTACATCTTTGGCGCGCGCAACGACATCCACATTCTCGACCTGACGCAGACGGTCCCGATGCTGCATCAGGCGCTCGTCGCGCTCCGCGATGTGGCAGCCGGCGGCGGTCGCATCCTGTTCGTCGGCACCAAGCGCCAGGCGCAGGAGCCGATCGCGAACGCGGCGAAACGCTGCGCGCAATACTATATGAACCAGCGCTGGCTCGGCGGCACGCTGACCAACTGGCAGACCGTGTCGAACTCGATCCGCCGCATGCGCACGATCGAAGAGACGCTTGAGTCCGCACAGAGCTCGGGCCTGAAGAAGAAAGAACTTCTCGGCATGCTGCGCGAGCGCGACAAGCTCGAGAAGTCGCTCGGCGGTATCCGCGAGATGGGCGGCCTGCCGAACATGCTGTTCGTGATCGACACCAACAAGGAAGCGATCGCGATCTCGGAAGCCAAGAAGCTCGGCATCCCGGTCACGGCGATCGTCGACTCCAACTGCGATCCGGATGGCATCGCCTATCCGATCCCGGGCAATGACGACGCGGCGCGTGCGCTCGCACTCTATTGCGATCTCGCCGCGCGCGCGATCATCGACGGTCTGTCGGAAAGCCAGATCGTTTCTG
>DATJUS010000070.1:0-96470 GCA_035502175.1 Rhizomicrobium sp. | reverse complement strand
TGGCCAAGCGCCGCACCTTGCGTGCGCCGGATTTCATCACCGTCGCGCCCGCGGTCACCTGACCGTCACCCGCGACAACGACCTGCCCGCCCTTGCGGACCGAGAGGATTGTTGTGGAACGCCATTTTCCGTCCGATGTGTTTTCGTCTGCCATGATCGCTTCCATATAAGAAGTGCTGCGGCATCTGCAACGTCAGGCGACAACGTCGCGCTGGTTGGGAAATTCGAGATAGGTCTTGCGCTCCGCGATATCCCGCACGATGGCGATGGTTTCCGCGACTTCGGCAAACGACGTGTAATAGGGCGACGGCGACAGGCGGATGATATCCGGCGGGCGGAGGTCCGGGATCACGCTGCGTTTCTTGAGCGCCTTGCACATCCGCGCGGCTTCGGCGTGGCGGAGCGCGATGTGGCCACCGCGCTGTTCGTCTGCGCGCGGCGTGCCGATGGAGAAGCCGAGACCGCCAAGTTCGCTATCGATCAGCTCGATCATGAACGCCGTCAACGCAAGCGATTTTGAACGGATGCGTTTGAGGCCCGCGTTCTGCGCCAGTTCGAACGCACCGAGCAGCGGCGCCATACTGAGGATATTCGGCGTGCCGATCTGATAGGCACCCGCTTCCGACGCCGGCGTGAAATCGTTGCTCATGTCGAACTGGCGATCTTTCGCCGACGAGAACCAGCCGGGAAGGCCGGGCGCACGGCCGAAATGTTTCTGATGCACGAACAACCCACCCGACGCACCGGGACCGCCGTTCAGATATTTGTAGGTGCAGAACACCCCCATATCGACGCCGTCGTCGTGGAAGCTATGCTCCATCACACCGACGGAGTGACAGCCGTCGAAGCACACCATCATCCCGCGCGCATGCGCTTCTGCGGTCAGTTTGCTCACGTTCAGAATCTGTCCCGTGCGATAGAGCGCGACCGGAAGAATTGCGATGGCGATCTCGTCCGACATCGCGTCGACGATCTTGCTTTCATCCAGATGCGTGCCGCCATCACTTGGCACGACAACAAGATGTGTCGCCGGATCGAGACCGTGCAATGCGAGATGACTCTTGGCGATATACGCATCCGTCGGAAACGCCGCCTCCTCGATCAGAAGCTTGGTGCGCTTGCCGTCCGGTTTGAAGAATGTCGCAAGCAGTTGATGCAGGTTCGCGCTGGTCGATCCCGCAATCAGGACCTCGTTCGGCTTTGCGCCAACGAACGGCGCCGCCATCGCGCCAAGCTTTTCCGAGAGGTGGTACCAGGGATGCTCGCCCTGCAGCCAGCCATCGATGCCGAGCCGCTTCCACGCATCGAGCATCGCCTGCAACGACCGCTCTGCCGGCTTCGACGCCAGCCCCAGCGAATTGCCGTCCATATAGATGACGCCGGGCTGCAGATGGAATTCGCCGCGCACCCAGCGCAGATCGTCGGCCGCATCCAGCGTCTCGGCAGTTCCCGCGAAATCCCGGCCGGCCATGTTCGACATCCTTAAGACACCGGTATTATAACGATCCGAGACACCGCCGGTACCGACCCATGCGCACTGCCACCGTCGAACGCAAGACACGGGAGACCGAGATCGCCGTCTCGCTCGATCTCGACGGCTCGGGCGAATGCGATATCGACACCGGCATCGGTTTTCTCGATCACATGCTGGAGAGCTTCGGCCGCCATTCGATGATGGATTTGAAGGTCCGCGCCACCGGCGACCTGCACGTCGATTTCCACCACACCACCGAAGACACCGCCATCGTCATCGGCCAGGCAGTGAAGAAGGCGCTGGGCGATTTCTCCGGCATCACGCGCTTTGGCGCGGCGCTGATCCCGATGGACGAGACGCTGACGCGCGTGGCGATGGACGTTTCCAACCGGCCTTATCTGATCTGGAAGGTGAGCGTTCCCGCACCGAAGCTCGGCGAGATGGACACCGAACTGTTCAAGGAGTGGTTCCAGGCGTTCGCGCAGAACGCGGGCATCACCCTGCATGTCGAAAATCTCTACGGCGCGAACAGCCACCACATCGTGGAAAGCTGCTTCAAGGGCACGGCGCGCGCGCTGCGCGAAGCGGTGACGCCGGATGAGCGGCTGGAAGGCGGTGTGGCCTCGACAAAGGGTACGCTTTGAGGATCGCATGAAGCGCTCCGCCGCTCTCGCGTTTTGTGCGGTCCTTTTCACCGCCTCCGCAAGCGCGCAGCAAAGCTTCGACCCAAAACCGTGGCTCGACGACCTGACACAGATGCACACGGCGCTGATGACGCGCTACGCCAACATCGAATGGCTAATCACCGATCGCGGCGCCGATCTGGACGAGTATTTTTCAAGAACCCAAAAGCGCATTGCGGGGGCGCAGGATGCCGGCGGTGCGCGCAACGCGTTCGATATGCTGGCGCGCCGCATCGGCGACGGGCACATCGATATCGAATGGCCGCAGCCTTCAAAGCCAAACGCCGCAGGGCCGTCAGCGCATGATGCCTGTGCCGAAGCAGGTTACGACGCGACGAAGTTCGGCTCCCCGCTCGCCGCGCTGATGCCGGGCTACGAAGCGATAAGGAGCGTGTCGTTTCCCGCCGGTGTGATTGCCGTTGGCGAAAAACGCATCGGCATCCTGAAGCTCGGCTTGTTCAGTGCCGAAGGCATTCCGCAACTTTGTCACGCAGCGCTTGTCGCACTGAAGATCGCGCCCGATGCGCCTTGCGATGACAAGTGTCAGGAGCGCATCGCGAAGGAAGCCGAAGCGCGGATGAATGACGATTTCATTGCCACGCTGGAAACACTGAACACCGCGCATATCGATGCGTTGCTGATCGATCTCACCGGCAATGGCGGCGGTAGCGAGTGGGCGGAAGCGGCGGCGCGCATGGTGACATCGGTGCGCCTGAAATCCGAGCGCATCGCCTTCGTGCGCGGCGCGCAATGGAGCAAGGAATTCGCCGACGCGGAAAAGGATTTGCGCGCGGCGGCGAAGACCGCTTCGCAGAAAGATCGCGTCCTGCTTCTCAATCTTGCTGCTCTGGCGAAGGCGAAGCGCGCCATCGCGGGCACGACTTGCGGCAAACCCGACTGTGTTCTCGCCGAGGGCTTCTATGCGTCGGGCTTCCTCGATGCCGCCGATCCCAGATCGCTCGAAGGCAAATCTTGGGGGCCGGAGGTCTTCACGCCGATGGAGCATCCTTATCGCGAAGGTATCTGGCGCGGACCGCTGCTGGTGCTTGTCGATGGCGAAACGTGGTCGGCGGCGGAAGAATTCGCGGCCGTGCTGCAGGACAATCACGCCGCCACGATCATCGGCGAGCCAACGGGCGGCGCGGGTTGCGGCCACACCGACGGCTCCGAACCCGTCACCCTGACGAACAGCGGCGCGAAACTGTCCCTGCCCGATTGCGCCCGGTTGCGCGCCGATGGGACCAATGAAGTCCGCGGAATCATTCCCGATATCGCGCTCCGGTGGGGGCACCATGACGGCCCCATGCTTCGTGCGCAGACACTTCTGAAGGCTTTGCCCGCGACACTCGAAAAGACGCAGTGACGACCCGTCACGAATCATGACGCTGGCGTCACTTTTATTGACTATTCACGCTTGCGTGCCATTATTCGCGCCTTCGTCATTTCGCCGGTGGAGCGCGCCATGGTCCAGATCACCAAAGACAATGCCTATGACGCCGTGGCGCCGGACGATTTCCCCGCGATGCTCGAGGTCGAGCGCTACACCCACCGCAACACCGCCTTCGACAAGATCATCTCCGCGACCCATGACCATTTCTGGGATCCGCTGGACAAGAAATACATCGACTTCGACACGCCGTTCGATCTGACCAGGCAGACAATCATGCCGCGCGGGTTCTTTCCGATCTTCGCGACGCGCATCGGCGATGCGATGAGCGAGGAAGACAAGATCCGGTTCGCGAACGAAGCCTCGCGCTGGCAGATCAGCGGCATCCTGCATGGCGAACAGGGCGCGCTCGCGCTTTCAGCGTCGCTCTGCCACATCCTGAAGGATCCGGGCGCGCAGGAATACGCCGCCAACCAGACGCGCGAAGAAGCGCGTCACGTGACCGCGTTCTCCGCCTACATCAAGGCACGCTGGGGCACGCCGGCACCGTGCGGCGCAACGCTGAAGACCATGCTGACCGAAATCGTCATGGCGCCGGAGGTCTACAAGAAGATCGTCGGCATGCAGATGCTGGTCGAAGGTCTCGCCATGGGCGCGTTCGCGACGCTGTATCAGAAGAGCCAGGATCCGCTGCTGGTGAAGCTCTGCCAGCTGGTGATGACCGACGAAGCGTTCCATCACAAGTTCGGAAAGATCTGGGCAGACCGCACGATCCCGAAACTGTCGGCCGAAGAGCACAATATCGTCGAGGACTGGGCGGCGCAGTGTTTCCAGACCCTGCTGTTCAACCTCGTCAATTCCGAGCAGATGCAGACGGTCTATGCGAGCGTCGGCATCGACTGGCAGGACGCGCGCGCAGCGATCATGGAAGCCTACACCGACGACGACCGCCGCGAGAGCATGAAGCAGTCGACCAACATCTTCCGCGTGCTCATCAAGACCTTGCTCAACGCCGGCATCATCACCGACCGCACGCGCGCCTTCTACGCGATGTATGTCGATATGGATGAGCTCAAAGGCGAAGGCGACCGCATGGTCGGCGACGATATCGCCGAGGAAGGCATCCAGTACCTCCAGTCGATCAACTTCACCGGCCGCAGCGGCGCACTTCTGGCGGCGGAATAAAATTCGCAGACATGCATTTGGCGAAAGCCCGGCCGTCGCGCCGGGCTTTTGCTTTGCATGTGCTGCCTGCATAGTCTCACGCTTTGATCGTCATGGCCGCCCTTGTGGCGGCCATCCATTTTCCAGAGGCCGACGGCTTGCGCTAATGGATGGCCGGGACAGGCCCGGCCATGACGGAAAATAAGCGTGAAGATGATGACCGAGATGTGCCGTGCCCGACTGGAAGCCGCCGAAGCCAGAGGCATCGCGATGTTCGACGCCATCGAGCGCGCCGATCTCCTCAAACCCGGGCGCCTTGAAACCGATGTCGATGCGGATATCCGCGCGCTGATGGAGCGCGACTTCGGCGTGACGATCAACTGGCACAAGCGGATCGCGCGCACCGGCCCGAACACCGTCTGTACCTTTCATGAAAAGCCGCCGGTGCGCGCGATCGAGCCGGACGACACGGTCTATCTCGATCTCGGTCCCGTGTTCGAGAATTGGGAAGCCGATCTCGGGCGCTCCTATGCGCTGGGCAGCGACCCGGAGAAGAAGCGCCTCATCGCCGATCTGCCGCGCCTGTTCGACATCGTGAGGTCGCACTATTACGCGACGCCCTACATCACCGGCGCGGAGCTTTATGCGTTCGCGCAACGCGCAGCCGACGAAGCAGGCTGGATTTTCGGCGGCAAGATCGCAGGCCACACCATCGGCCCGTTCCCGCATGTGCAGTTGATCCCCGGTGAACCCGACCTGCAGCGCATCGCGCCGGCCAACACGCAGCGCATGCGCGATCCCGACGACAATGGCGACGAGCGCCACTGGATTCTGGAGATCCATCTCGTGGACAAAGCGCGCCGCTATGGCGGCTTCTACGAGCGGCTGCTGTAGCCGATGGCGCGTCCGGCCAGAATCTGTGTGCTCGCGGATTCGCACGCCGCCGCGCTGAAGCATGGGTGGTCGCTGATCGAGAAGGATTTTCCGGGCACCGAGTTCACGTTCTTTCCCGGCACCATAAAATCCGAATGGAGCAGCCTGCGTGCAATAGACGGGAAGCTCGTGCCGCAAAGCCCGGTCCTGCGCGAACATTTCGCGCGCTGCGTACACAGGAAGAGCGAGATTGAAGACGAATACGATGCCTACCTCATCTGCGGCATCACCTTGTCGATCGCCATCACACTCAAGACATGGCTGGGCCTGGAGGACAAAGACTGGGCGACGCACCGCGCCATCGTCGCGGCGCGCATCGGCGCCGGAAACGCCGCCCATGTCCTTGCGGTGCTGCGCGAGATCACGACCAAGCCCGTGCTGCTGCTTGCGGCGCCGTTTCAGCCGCGCGCGTTCTGCCTCTTCTCGCCATCGCTCGATGCGGAAACGGCCGCTACGATCCGGACGATATTCCACGAGGAATGCGAAAGGCTGGCCGCAAGGCACGGGGCCAAGTTCTTCGCGCAACCCAGGGAGACCTGGGCCGCCAACGGCGTGACGACAAAGATGCGCTACGCAAACAAGCAGCCGGTGAACGGCCGCGAAGACCGTCATCACTGCACGGCGGAATTCGGCGCCATCGTCCTCAGGGCGGTGCTGGAACAGGGTTTCGCAGCCGATTGACGCTGCGTTCACGCAATGTTCCAATGGAACGATGTACGGGACAGCCACCGATGTCGCGCGCGGGGTGAGCCGCCTGCTGATGCAGGAAGGCTTCTCGCCGATTCTGGAATTCACGCTCGCGAATGGGCGCAGGCTGGATGTCGCAGCACTTGGCGCGGATGGCACGATGCTCGGCGTCGAGATCAAGGTCAGCGTCGCCGATCTCAAGGGCGACCAGAAATGGCCGGAATATCTTGAGTTCTGCGAGCTTTTCTATTTCGCGATCCCGCCGGATTTTCCCGACCACCATATGCCCGACGGGACCGGCCTCATCGTCGCGGACCGCTATGGCGGCGCGATCGTGCGGCCGGCGCAGCGCACCGTGCTGCATGCGAGCCGCCGCAAGGCCGTGACCTTGAGCTTCGCGAAAGTGGCGGCGGAACGGCTCGCCAATGTCATCGAACTGAGCGCGGAACCGCGCGCGATCCTGACCGAGGTCGCCAGCGAATGAGCGTCACCAAAGCGCAATACAAGAAGATCGCGCTGTCGTTTCCCGGCGGCAACGAGAAGCCGTCTTACGGCAAGCCGTCTTTCTTCATCGACAAGAAGTTCTTCACCCGCTGGCGGGACGAGGAGAACGCCATCGTGCTGATCGTCGAGTCCATCGACGAGCGCGACATGCTGCTGGAAGCCGATCCGAAGACTTTCTTCATCACCGATCACTACCGGAACTATCCGAGCGTGCTGGCCTATGCCGCGAAGATCGACACAAAAACGTTGCGCGGGATGCTGGAGCGCCGCTGGCAGAAGATCGTGCCAAAAAAGCGCAAGGCCTCTTTGGAAGACCCCGCGGCGCCCGCGAAAAAGGCCGGAAAACCACTAACCAAACGCTAACCGCTTGGACCGATGATGCGCCGTCGTCGAAAGCCGCGCGCCATGAAGCTCCCCATCGCCGATCCGAAAGCCGCCGTCACGCTGTCGTTCGCGCCGGAATGGATCGCGCTTTGCGTGCTGGCGCTTGTGGACGTCCTGTTCGCGACGAAGATCGGCTTCCATCTTCAGATGCGATGGCAGGATTTCGGGATGCTGGCCACGGTGTTCGCCGTCGGCATGGCATTGCGCCTGTTCGGACAGACGCGCGGCGGGCTGATCGCGGAGTTTCTCGCCCTCTCGCTGGCGATGGCGATCGGGTTCACGATCTTCTCCTACATGTGCATGGCGGTCTCGGGGCCGCTCGCCGATGCGAAGCTGCTCGCGATCGACCGCGCCATGGGCTTCGACTGGATGGCCGGCTGGAAGCTGATCAGTGTCCATCCGCTCGCGATGCGCATCGCGGGCATGCTGTATCAGAGCCTGACATGGCAGGCGGTCTATCTCTGCATTCTCCTGGGCCTCATGCTCCGAACCCGCAACATGCGCGAGACGTTCTGGGCGATATTCCTGTCGGCGCTCATCACCAACCTGATCGCGATAGGACTTCCGGCCTTCGGGCCGTTCCAGACCTTCGGCCTCGCATCGCATGGCGAATATCTGCCGGACATGAAGTATCTCAAGAGCGGTGCCGACCTGACCTTCGCATTGTCGAAAATGACCGGCGTCATCAGCTTTCCGTCTTTCCACACCGTGATGGCGCTCGGTTACACCTATGGCCTGCGCAAAACCGGAATCATCGGATACGGGATCGCGGCGCTGAACGCCGTGATGCTCTTCACCGTTCCGTTCATTGGCGGCCACTATCTGATCGACATGATCGCGGGCGCGGCGACGCTGATCTTCGCGGTGATGCTGGTCAAGCTTGCGCCCATGCTCTGGCGCAGGATCGCGCTGCGGACATCTCACGAGCCCGCAGCGGCAGTCGCGTGAGATCTACCGCGGGCTGCGCTTCGCCAGGATGCGCTGCAAGGTTCTGCGGTGCATGTTGAGACGGCGCGCCGTCTCCGACACGTTGTGGCCGCAGAGTTCGTAGACGCGCTGGATGTGCTCCCAGCGCACGCGATCCGCCGACATCGGATTTTCCGGCGGCTTGGGCTTCGAGCCCGGCTGCGCCAGCAGCGCGGCGAGGATGTCGTCGGCGTCGGCGGGCTTCGGCAGATAGTCGATGGCGCCGTACTTCACCGCGGCGACGGCCGTCGCGATATTGCCGAAACCGGTCAGCACGACCACGCGCGAGTCCGGACGCACCGCATGCAGCGTCTCCAGCACGTCGAGCCCGTTGCCGTCCTCAAGTTTCAGATCGACAACGGCATAGGCCGGCGGCGTTTCCTTGGCCTTCGCCTTTCCTTCCGCCACGCTTTCGGCGATGGCGACGGTGAAGCCGCGCGCTTCCATGGCGCGCGCCAAACGCTCGCGCAGGGGGCGGTCGTCTTCGACGATCAGCAGGGTTTTGTCTTCGGTTCCCGTCATGGCCGGGGTCTTACCCCCCCGGGAGGCCCGGTTCAATCCTCTTGGCGGGTCACCGGCGGGCTTTCGCCATCGATGGCGCCGCGCGGCCAGACCACGCTGACACGCGCGCCGTGACCGCCGAGATTGACGGCTTTGACCGTGCCACCGGTCTGCTCCAGCAGCGTCTTGGCGATGAAGAAGCCCAGCCCCATGCCTTCGTGCTGGCCAAGTTCGGCGCTGGGCCCAAGCTCGCTTTCGCCGAGCGCATGATGCCCCGGACGGGAGGTGATGTAGGGCTCGCCGATCCGCTCGAAGATCTCGGGCGCGAAGCCGGGTCCGTCGTCCTCGACCGAAATGTGCAGTTCGGACGCAGTGCAACTCGCCTGGATGCAGACGCGCGAGCGCGCGAAATCCGCTGCGTTCTCGATGATGTTGCCGAGGCCATGCAGAAGCTCCGGCGCACGCCAGACCTGCGGCGGCGCTTCGCCCTTCTCGATCTCGATCACGATCTCGACATCCTCGCCGCGATAGGGACTCGCGATGTCGTCGAGGAAGGCGCCAAGCGGCAGACGCGCGGTGGCGCCGAGCATCGCTTCTTCGGGATTGGCGAGACGCGCGAGGATGGCGCGGCAGCGTTCCGCCTGCGCGCGCAACAGACGCACGTCTTCGATCTCGGCCGAATTCTCCGGCAGCGATCGTTCGAGCTCACGCGCGACAACCGCGATGGTGCCGAGCGGCGTACCGAGCTCATGCGCGGCCGCCGTGGCCAAAGCGCCGAGCGCCGCGAGGCGATGCTCGCGCGATAGCGCCAGCTGTGTCGCCGCGAGACCGGCCGACATGCGCGCGCTCTCGCTCGCGATGCGCCAGGCATAGATCGAGGTGAAGCCGATGCCGATCACCAGCGAAGCCCAGATGCCGGCCTGATACAGCAGCGGCAGATCGAGCGTCTGCCCCGATTCCCACGGCAGCGGATTGTGCACGACCGAGATCACCGACACGGATACCAGCGCGATCGCGCCGAGGATCAGCGTGTTGCCGAGATTGAGCGTCGCCGCCGCGATCACGACGGGCGCCAGAAACATCAGTGCAAACGGATTGGCGATCCCGCCGGTGAGATAGAGCAGCGCTGCCAGTTGTAGCACGTCGAAGGCGAGATAGACCGTCGCCTCGCGATTGGTGAGGCGATGGCTCGGCGGATAGCGCAGGGTCAGGCTGATATTGAGCGCCGCGCTGACGCCGATGGCAACCGCGCAGGCGACGATCGGCAGATGATAGCTGAAGGCAAAGAACACGATGAACAGCGCTGCGGATTGTCCGCCGATGGCGAGCCAGCGCAGATTGCACAGCGTGCGCAGCCGCACGCGCCCGCGCGCCGCCGCCGCCGGCAGCAACCGGATCGCTGCGGGCGCCGCAATGCCCTGCTCTGTCTGTGCGACGGCCATGCGCGCCTTCGCCGCTTTCCCTTGTGACGGCGGGATACTATCAATCGGCAGCGACAAAGAAACCGCGCCCATGATCCGCACGCCGCAAGCCCTGATCCCCTATATCGCGATGATCGCCATCGTGGTCGGCGGATTGCTGTGGCATGCCGGCGATCAGGTGGGCGGACTGGGCCGCGCTGTCCAGAGCGGCACGGCGCAGATCGGCGGACCTTTCACGCTCATCGACCAGAATGGAAAGACGCGAACCGATGCGGATTTCCGCGGCCGCTTCGTGCTGATCTATTTCGGCTACAGTTTCTGCCCCGATGTGTGCCCGACGACGTTGCAGGAGATGGCAGTTGCGCTCGACAAACTTGGGCCAAAGCGCAACCGCGTGGCGCCCGTCTTCATCACCGTGGATCCGGCGCGCGACACGCCGGACGTTCTGAAGATCTACATGAAAAGCTTCGGTCCCGATTTCGTTGGGCTCACCGGAAGCGACAGGGCCATCGCCGACGCTGCGCGCGAATATCACGTCTACATCAAGAAGCATCCGCTGCAAGGCGGCGGCTATGCGATGGACCATTCCGGTGTGATCTATCTGATGGGCCCGGACGGCAAGTTCGTCACCTATTACGAAGACGAGATCGGCCCCGACAAACTCGCCGACGATCTTCGCAGCCGGTTTTAAATCTTCGGCAGTGTGAGGCCGTTCTGTAGCGCTGCAGCGATCAGCGTGTTGCGCATCAGGCAGACGATGGTCATGGCGCCGACGCCACCCGGCACCGGCGTGATCGCGCCGGCGACCTTCGTCGCTTCATCATAGGCGACATCGCCGACGATCTTGTATTTGCCCTCGCCCGCGTCGACGCGGTTGATGCCCACATCGATGACGGTCGCGCCCGGCTTCACCCAATCGGCTTTCACGAATTCCGGTTTGCCGATAGCGGCGACGAGAATATCGGCGCGGCGCGCAACGGCGGGAAGATCGCGTGTGCGCGAATGCGCCATGGTCACCGTCGCGTTCTCAGCCAGCAGCAACTGCGCCGCAGGCTTTCCGAACAGCAGCGAGCGGCCGATGACCAGCGCGTCCATGCCGGCGATATCGCCGACATATTCCTTGAGCAGCATCATCACGCCCTTCGGCGTGCAGGAGACGAGATGCGCGCGGCCGCTGAGCAGAAGGCCCGCATTGGTCGGCGTCAGCGCATCGACATCCTTCGCCGGATCGAGCGTGTCGAGCACTGCGGCCTCGCGCACCTGCTTCGGCAGCGGCATCTGCACCAGAATACCGTGCACGCTCTTGTCGGCGTTCAGCGCCTTCACCTGCGCGAGCACGTCGGCTTCGCTGGCGCTTTCCGGCAGATGCGAATGCACCGACTTGAAGCCGATCGCTTCCGCGGTCTTGTTCTTGTTGCGGATATAGACTTCGCTCGCCGGATCGTTGCCGACGAGCACGGTGGCGAGACCGGGGGTGATGCCGTGGTCGCGCTTCAGCGCCGCGGTTTCCGCTTCGACCTGCGCGCGCAGCTTTGCGGCGAACGCCTTGCCGTCGATGATTTTGGCCGTCATGCGCTAGTAGATTCCGAAATTGAACGCCGCCCAGACGATGAGTTTCGCCAGGAACCAGAGCGCGATCAGGACGATCAGCGGCGACAGATCGATGCCGCCGATGGGCGGGATCACGCGGCGGATCTGCCGGAAGACCGGCTCCGTCACGGCATCGAGAAAACGCAGGATTCCACGCACAATCTCATTGCGCGCATTGATGACGTTGAACACCACGAGCCAGCTCGCGATCACCGCCGCGATCACGACCCACTGGTAGATCTCGATCAGATACAGGGCCAACGCGATGAAGGGGTTTTCGAACATGGTGCGGTTCCGGTGCGGCGTGGGATGTATCTAGGGCGGGGAACTCACTGCGGCAAGTGAGGGAGCAAAAGTGGCAACCAGCCCAGGCTTCGTCCTTCGGACTACGCCGGGCAGTCTTCGCCTCCGCTTCGCGGCAACGCGCATTGCATTCCAAATTGTACTCAAAAGACTGGCTTGCCAGGCGTAGCCTCCGCGAAGCGGAGGCGAAGACTGGTGGAGCTGAGCGGAATCGAACCGCTGGCCTCCTCATTGCGAACGAGGCGCTCTCCCAACTGAGCTACAGCCCCTTGCCAGGGTTTGGGCCATCAGGCGGCCCGAGGGAGGCGGTATGTAGGTAACGCGGCTCTACCCTGTCAACCCGACTTCGCCTTTTGGGCTTCGTCGGGCATGGGACGCCTTACTTTCCCGTGTAGCTCACCCGCCAGACGGCTTTTCCGGCATCGTCGGAGATCAGAAGGCTGCCGTCCTTGGCGACGAGAAGACCGACCGGGCGGCCCCAGACTTTGGCGGGGCTGGAGGAGCCGTCCCAGAAGCCGGTGACGAAGTCGGAATATTCGCCGGTCGGGCGGCCATTCGCGAACTTGATGCGCACGACCTTGTAGCCGGTCGGCTTGCCCGAGTTCCACGAACCGTGCAGCGACACGAACGCATCGCCGGAATAATCGGCGGGAAACTGCTTGCCGTCATAGAACGCGATGCCGAGCGGCGCGGAGTGCGCCTGGAACAGCACATCACCGACTTTCGTCTTCGCCACGAGATCGGGACGCTTGGGTCCATAAGTCGGATCGGCGTGCGGGCCGCTATACGCATAAGGCCAGCCGAAGAAATCACCCTGCTGGATGCGCGTGAAGTAATCCGGCACCAGGCCGTCGCCATAGCCGTCGCGCTCATTGACGGTGATGTAGAGATCGTTGGTGCCTGGCTTCAGCACCAGACCGACGGGATTGCGCGTGCCGCTCACAAACGTCGAGAGATGGCCGTTGGCATCGACCTTCTGCACCGTGGCGCGCGGCGGCTTTTCCTCATCGACATTGCTCATGCTGCCGATGGCGACGTAGAGCGCGCCGCTCTGATCGAACGCGATGTCGCGCGAGAAGTGTCCGCCGAGCGGACCGAAGCCGTCCTTGGTGATACGCGTGCGTGGACCGCTTTCGTGCAGCGCGCCGTCCTTGTAGCCGAGCTTCCACACCGCGATCAGGTCGCCGACGTAGAGCGCACCATTGTGGAAGGCGAGGCCGTGCGGCTTGTCGAATCCACCGCTCGCGAACACCGACGGCTTGCCGTCATGCAGGATCGTCACCTTGCCCGCATCCGGCTCCGACAGAAACACATCGCCGTTCGGCGCCAGGGCCATAAAGCGCGGATGGCTGAGGCCGGACGCGACCAGCGAGATCGCGAAGCCCTTGGGCACTTGCGGCATCGCACCTTTCGGACGCGGCACGGTCTGGGACGAATTCTCCACGCCCGGCGTCGCATAGGGCTTGGGCAGATCGGAGGCCTTGATATGGAACGGCGTGCCCGGCGCTTCGGCCAAAGCGGACGAACCCAGCAGCAACAAACCCGCGAAAACGCTCAATCCCGTACGCATCACGCCACTCCGTTCATAGCTTGGTAACCAACGATTTACCCTGTCGGCCTTAGACCTAGCACAACGCCGGAGTCCGACAATGCGATCCAGCCTGCGCGCCTTCGTCCTTGCCGCCGTTGCGCTGAGCATCCTGCCCGCGCGCGCCGACGACGATGCCAAGAAGGGTGCCGAGCACAAGGTCACGCAATCCAAGTCCTATCTGATGGTCGATCCGATCTACGCCACGATCGTGTCGGGCGATCATCCCGTCGGCATGCTGATGATCGGCGTCGGCATCGACATTCCCGATGAGAAGCTGCGCGGCGAGGCCGAGCATTCCATGCCGGTGATCCGCGACGGCTATGTCCGCAATCTTGCAGCCTTCGCCGCCACGCAGGTGCGCGTGTGGAAGCAGCCGGACGTGGCCGTCATCGCGGACCGGCTACAGGGTGTCACGGATCGGGCGCTGGGGCGAAAGGGCGCGCGCGTTCTGCTCGCCCAGGTCGCCATGCGGCTGACGCACTAGGCGTCAGCTGCCCGACGTGTTGTTCGAGGAATAGAACATCGACAGATCGGAGCTCGTATCGGCGGATTCTGCCGACTCGTCTTCGTCGATTCCGATCGCGGCCATCAACTGGTTGAGCGGATCGATCATCGTGCTTGCAGTCGACAGCGTGGTCGTCGATCCGCTGGTGCCACCGCTTCCGCCGGCACCACCGGCGCCGCCGCTATGATGCGCAGAGCCGGATCCCGCGGCCTGATGCATCTGGCTGAACAGATTCAGGATCGCATCGCTCAGCGATGCTTTGCCGCTTCCTGTTCCAACGCCGGCAGATGACGATGCGCTGCCGGTATCCGGCGAGATCGCCGGCGGCTGGCTTGAGGCTCCTGTCGAAGGTGTAAGTTGCGCCAGCATGGTTGCGAGCGCCGGATTGAGAGTCGTGGATGAACTGACATTCATGAATGTCTCCAGGCATGCGCTGCGTTCCCGCGAAAACAGCAAGCAGGTGTCGTGCCGCGTTCAGCCGACAAGCAACCGCGAAATCGATGGTGAACAAAAGCTTCCGGACGACATTTTGGCGACAAACCCGGAAAGCTCTGCAGCCTGCGTTGCAAAACTTGCCGGGGCGTTTTGCATTACATGGCCGAAATGCCGCCGTCGACTTTCAACTCCGCGCCGGTGACGAATTTGGATTCGTCGGAAGCGAGATAGAGCACCGCATAGGCGATATCGTCCGGCTCGCCGATCTTTCCGAGCGGCACCTGGCGCGCGAGTTTCGCATAGGCCTCTTCCTTGCCGTAGCGCGCGACCAGTCCATCGAGGATCGGCGTCGCAATAAACACCGGATGCACGGAGTTGGAGCGGATGTTCAGCCCCTTCTTCGCGCAATAGAGCGCGACCGATTTCGACAGATGCCGCACACCGGCCTTGGCCGAATTGTACGCGGCCATATTGTGACCGGCGATGATCCCGGAGATGGACGAGATATTGACGATCGATCCGCCGAGTCCATCGGCCTTCGCCGTCCTGCCGATCAGCGCGACCGCATGCTTGCAGCCGAGGAACACGCCGTCGAGATCGATGGCGTGCACGCGCCGCCATTCCTCCAGCGTGATCTGCTCGAGGTCTTTGGTCAGGCCAATACCGGCATTGTTGACGAGGATGTGCAGCCCGCCGAACGCCTTCTCGGTCTCGCCCAGCACCCGCACCCAATCGTCCTCGCTGGTGACGTCGTGCTTGATCGCAATCGCCGCGCCTTTGCGGGTTTCGTTGATGGAGTCCGCGACCGTCTGAGCGCCTTCCATGTTGACGTCGGTGATCGCGACGCGAGCACCTTCGCGCGCCAGCATGCGCGACGCGGCCTCACCCAGGCCCTGTGCGCCGCCGGTAATTAGCGCGATCTTCCCCTCAACCCGTCCCGACATCTGGATGCTCCTTTTGGCAAATCCACTAGATCATGATTTTCGTTTTCACCGCCGTGCGCATTTTGGCGCGGCTTCTTCGGCCGTCATGGAGCGGTGCTATCGCCCCGTGAATTTCGGGTCGCGCTTTTCGAGGAAGGCTTTGATCGCTTCCTTGTAATCTTCGCTGGTCGTGGCCAGCGCGTATTGATCGGCGTCCATATAGGTCGTCGCGTGATGCAGCGCGTTCGCGGCCGCATTCACCGACTGTTTCGACATGCGCACCGCGTTCGGCGGAAGCTTTGCGATCTTGTCCGCCCAGCGGCGCGCGGCTTTCAGCGTGTCACCGGCGGCTACGACTTCATCGGCGAGACCCCATTCGCGCGCCTGATCGGCTTCGACCTTGTCGCCGAAGATCACGAACTGTTTCGCGCGCGACGGACCGATCAGCGACACCAGACGCGGCACCGCGTGCCAGCTCATATTCATGCCGAGTGGAATTTCCGGCAGGCGCATATGCGCGCCCTTCGCCATGATGCGGAAATCGCAACTGGCGGCGAGCGCCGCGCCACCGCCGATGCAGTATTTCTCGATGGCTGAGATCGTGACCTGCTCCACCCGCTCCCACGCCTCACACAGCTCCGGCCCGATGCGCACCATGTGGCGGCGTTCGAGCAATCCGTTGGCGCGGCGTCGATCGAGACCGGGATCCTTCAGATCCGCACCCGCCGTGAACGCGCCCTTGCCGGTAAGGATCACCGCCTGCGTTTCGAGATCGTCGCGAAAACTTTGCGCGGCTTCGGTGAGTTCGAGAATCAACTGTTTCGACAGCGCGTTGCGCCCATCGCCGCGATCCATCGTGACGGTCGCCACCGCGCCGGTGCGCGTGATGGAAATGAAATCGCCAATCTTCTGAGTGGTCATACCGGCATCCAACCACATCGCCGTCATTCCCGGCGAGCGCGCGCCCCTCGCCGGGGATGACAAGTATTTTGACAAGGGTGCTTGACAATGGCACGGGAGAATGACAAGTATACTTGTCTAAACAACAAGGACACTTGTCATGTTCCGAGATTTCAAAACGCCCAGCGGCAAGCGCTATCTCCTGCGCCTCGCGGTCTTTTTCGCGCTTTATGCGGCGCTGCTTTTCCCCGTCGACTGGGCGACCCGCACCGGGCACATGCCGACGGGGTATCTGCTCTATGCCGCCGCAGCGGCCCCTGCCGTGCCGATCCTCGGCGTGATCTGGGCGATGCTGCGCTACCTCTCCGAAGAGGAAGACGAGTATCAGCGCTTCCACCGCGTGCAGGCGTTCATCTGGGCGACAGGCCTCGCGCTCGCCGTGATGACGGTGTGGGGCTTCCTCGAGAACTTCGCGAAGGTGCCACCGCTGCCCACGATGTATCCGTTCTTCATCTTCATGGTCTGCCTCGGCCTGGTGCAGGGCATCTCACAGTTGCTGCGCCGATGAACAACCGGCTGAAGGTCCTGCGCGCCGAGCGCAACTGGAGTCAGGCCGATCTCGCGGAGAAGCTTTCCGTCTCGCGCCAGTCGGTGAACGCAATCGAGACCGGCAAATACGATCCGAGCCTGCCGCTCGCCTTCAAGATCGCGCGCATCTTCGAACTGCCCATCGAAGCGATCTTCGACGATCAACAACCCAGCACAGTGGAGTAAGCCATGCGTAAATCCCTTCTCGCCATGATCGCGGCGACAGCAATCGCAGCGACACCGGCGCTTGCCGCCAGCACCGACCGCATCACCGTCACGGAGCGCGGCAGCAACGGGCCCGATGTCATCCTGATCCCCGGTCTCGTTTCGTCCAGCGCCGTCTGGGACGGCATCGCCGCGCATCTGGAGAAAGACCATCGTCTTCACATCGTGCAGGTCGATGGCTTTGCCGGCGCGCCGCCGAACGGCAACAAGGATGGCGCCGTGATCGCGCCGGCGATGGAGGCGGTGCACGACTACGTCGTTGCGCATCACCTGAAAGCACCCGCCGTGATCGGCCATTCGATGGGCGGGCTGATGGGCATGATGCTGGCGCGCCGGCATCCGGAGGATGTCGGCAGGCTGATGATCGTCGACTCGCTGCCGTTCTTCAGCGTGCTGATGGGCGCGCAGGACGTCGCGAGCGCCGAGCCGATGGCGGCCAAGATGCGCGATGGCCTGCTGTCAGCGTCGACGGACGGCTTTGCGCAACGTCAGGAGGCCACGATCGACAGACTCGTGAAATCGCCGGATGGCCGCAAGCTGGCGCTCGCCTGGTCGCTCGCCTCCGACCGTTCCGTCGCCGCGCGCGCCGCCTATGACGCGATGACGACCGACATGCGCACCGAGCTGCCGAAGATCGCGCAGCCGGTAACGGTTCTCTATCCGTGGGATGCAAGCTCACCGTTCCCGCAGGCAGCGACAGACGGCCTTTATCAAAGCAACTACGCCGCGCTGCCCCACAAGACGATGCAGCGCATCGACGGCAGCTATCACTTCATCATGCTGGATCAACCGGCAGCGTTCGCAGCAGCTGTCGATACATTCCTGAAGTAATCACTGCGGATGGCCCGGGTTGTAAAGGTTCGCCCCTTTGCAGCCCGGATCGGCCGCATAAGATACGTTACCCATCTGCAGAATCGGATAAGTGCCGACCTCGAAAAACACGTGGCGGTCGTCCGCACCCAGAATCGGCTCGACTTCGCCCTCTGTATCCATGCCACTGCGGCAGCGACGAATGGCGACGTATTCGAAGCCATGTATTTTCTGAAGCCTGTCGTGCAGCGGCTTCAAGCCGTAATGGGCAACCGCCGTCCAATGCTTGGCTTCGTTCCAGTCGAGCCGAAGCCACTCATCGGCAAAATCGCGCGGGCTCTCCGCGATGGGCGCCGTGCGATAAGCGCGGCTGTCCTCGACAATATAGTGCGCGATCCATTCGCGATTGTGGACGCCATCGTCCATGCTTTCGGCGCGCCAGCGCAGATCGAAACTGTTGGCATCGACCTTGAGATCGCCATAGCGGTCCGCGCCCCACCATATGCTGTCACTCTTTGACAGAAGCGTACGCGGATGGGCGGCGTCTTTTCCCGTCCGCAGTACGGCATAACGAATCTCGGACCAAGTAGACGAACACCACGGCGCAAGGGTCTTGGTCACAACAAACCAATTCCCGTCCTTGTTACGCGGGGAAATGCGATAGTCGAGTGACCACCATCCGCCGGCGACGGTCTTGTATGGCGCGCTTTGCGTGCGCAGCACTTCGACCCAGGTGTTATCGCGCCGCTCGAATACAGTCAGCATAGCATCTTCGCCGCAGGCGATGCCGAACCGCGCGACAATGGCGAGCAATCCCGGTCGCGAGTCGACGTCGAATTTCACTTTGCCGCCATAGCGTGGACCGTCGGCATCGTTGCCAGAGTTGGACAACTTGTCTTCGGGCGGCTTTACGCCGGCAAATCCTTCGAGGTCCCTTTGGACGTCGGATGCCCCAAACATCAGCATGTCCGCGGTGACCACCAAATCGGGCGTACACCGCATGGTCGCGACGATGTAGTCGTTGAGCCGGTCCTTCATCGCCGCGATGGCTGTTTGGCCGGCGGGCGATACATTTGTCGGCGTGTCTTGCGAAACTGGCAGGGCATTCAATGTGCGGTTCGCATCGAGAACCAGAGCGGCGGCGCGCTTGATAGGCTGCGTGCAGGTTTCGGCTTGCGCAGCGCCTGTCAGCGCTATCGTTACGACCGCTATCAGAAGTCCAAAGATTTTCATGCCATGCCCCGAACATAAGGAGCATGATGCGGCTTTGCGGCGGATTTTGGTCGCGCTTAGTGAGATGGAGGAGATTCCAGCGCGCGTAGCAAAAGATTCAACGCCTCTGCCGCGAAGGCATACATGTTTGCAATGCGGTCGGGTGAACCGGTTTCAAGCGTGAGCGCAGACTCGACCGGGCCGCTGATGGCGACACAGGTATGTCCCGCCGCGTCGCCATAAGGATTTCCGGTTGGTCCCGACGCGCCGGTTTCCGACAGGCCCCACGTTGCGTTCAGCCGCTCTTTCGCAGTGCGCGCCAGCAGTTGCGCGTAGGGCTCGCTCGCCGAGCGCATCCCGGCGACGGCTTCGCGCGGCAGCGACATCAATACGGCCCGCGCCTTCGCGGTATAGATCACGCCGCCGCCGAGGAAGTAGGCAGACGCGCCCGGCACGCCGAGCAGCGCGGCGGAGATCAATCCGCCCGATGAGGATTCGGCGACGGAGATTGTCTCGCCGCGCTCTTTCAGCAGCGCGCCGGCGCGCGTCGCCAGCTCTATCAGCTCCTGCATCAGGCCGGGCTCTGGATATTGTAGACGGTGTTGAGCAGCGTCTTGCGCGGCAGGAACGGCCCAAGGCGCGCGAGCATCTTGTTGCGGAAGCCGGTGATCATCACGCGCTGGTTCTTCTGGAACGCGCGATAGCCCATGCGCGCGACCGGCGCGGAGCCCATCGGCGTGCCGAGGCTCGCCAGCTTCGTCTTTCCGGTGCCCGCACGCTCGCGGAAATTGCTCGCCGTCGGGCCGGGGCACAGCACGCTGACATGCACACCGGTGCCGAGCGCCTCGCGCCACAAGGCTTCGGAGAACGAGAGCACATAGGCCTTGCTCGCGTAATACACCGCCATCAGTGGGCCGGGCTGGAACGCGGCGGTGGACGCGACGTTCAGCACGCCGCCGCGTTTGTTCGCCAGCATCCCCGGCCAATAGATATGCGTGAGGTCCGTGAGCGCGCGGACGTTGAGATCGATCATTCCCATCTGACCAGCTTCGTCGGAACCGTCGAACTGTCCCGCAATGCCGTACCCTGCATTGTTCACCAAGACATCGACGCTTAGGCCCTGGGCCTTGATCGCGTCGGCAAGTTTGTGCGCACCGTCGATCGCGCCAAGGTCGAGCGCAATTGGTGTGGCTTTGACGTTGTATTTGGCGGCGAGCTTGCCAGCGACATCTTTCAGCGCCACTTCCGAGCGCGCGGTCACGATGAGATCGTAGCCGTCTTTCGCGAAACATTCGGCGAGATCGACGCCGACGCCCATGCTGGCGCCGGTGACGAGCGCGGTCTGTCCTTCACCCTTGCGTTTGCGTGCCATGAAATTCTCCTTGATTTAATCCCGTGCGATGGCGCGCCACAGCGCCTCTTCCATGTCGTTGATCTTTTGCGTGTCGACTTTGAGCGCGCCCTGCTCCGCGAATTTCATCAACCCGGTGGCCGCGCCCCACATCAGAGACACGACCATGATCGGATCGAGATCGCGCACCACGCCAGCAGCCTTCGCCTCGGCAAAGAAATCGCGCGCGATAGCGACGTAGTGTTTCGAGAGCGCGCGGCTCTCCTCATCGAGATAGGCGGCGTGGTGATGCAGGTCCATGAACCGGATCGCGCGCGGGTGCGCCTGCGCGAAGTCCATCATGCGCTGCCACAGGGTCGTGAACTTGTCCCGCACCAGCAGGCCGTCCGGCAGCGGCGCCAGCACCGTCTCGTTGTAGGCATTCTTCCAATGGCGATAGAGCGCGTTCACCAGCGCTTCCTTGTCGCGGAAATAGACATAGACCGTGCCCGTGGCGACGCCCGCGGCCTTGGCGATCTCCGGTACCGCCACACCGTCGAAACCACGCGACTCGAACAGATCGAGCGCGGCGTCGAGCAACAGGCGGCGCTTGTCGACCACCCCGTGCTGCCTGATTTTCCGCGCCAACGCCAATGTATCCGCCTCATGATTTGAATGAACGTTCATTCAATACAGAGGGTAGAGATATTTGTAAACTGGGCCTTTTCAAGCAGGTGTCTGGCGTATACACTGTATACGTGGAAACCAAAGACCAGATCTTTGCTGCGGCCCGTGCCGCCTTTGACCGTGACGGCCAGGACGGGCTTTCGTTGCGCGATATCGCGCGCGAGGTCGGCATCACGCCGATGGCGATCTACCGCCACTACAAGGACAAGCAGGCGCTGATCGATGCACTGGTGCTGGACGGGCTGGCGGAATGGTCGGCGCGTGCCGAGGCCCTGCCGCAGGACGATCCGGTGGTCTGGTTTGAGGCGATGGGCGAGGCCTATCTCGATTTCGCGCTGCAGAAGCCGCGGCGGTTCGAGGCCGCGTTTCTCACGCCGACCAAAGTCGCGCGGCGCTATCCCGACGACTTCGTCGCGGGCCGCTCGCCCGCCGGCGTGCTGTATCTGAAGATGTTCGATCGGATGCGTGCGGCAGGCGTGCTCGCCGATGTCGAGCCCATCGAGATCATGATCACCATCGCGGGCCTCTCCCAGGGCCTCATCACCCTTTATCGCGCCGGACGCATCGCCGGCGGCGAAGCGGAATTCCGCGCTTTGTTCCTGCGCGCGATGAAGCACTGCATCCAATCCTTTCTGACGGAGGCAATTCCATGATCGCTCTTCTGTGCGCGGCACTGACCGCTGTTGGTTTCTATTTCTCCGCCGGCCTCGGCGATCAGTGGTGGCTCGCCTGGCTCGCGCCGATCCCGATCCTGTGGTTCGCGTTCGGCGACGCAAAAGGCTGGCAGGTCTTTGCGGCCGCCTTTCTCGCCTATGCGCTCGGTGAAACGAGCATCCTGCGCGCCTATGCCGGCGTGATGCCGATTGTCGTCATGTTCATCGCGATTGGTGGGCCTGCACTGTGTTTCGCAGCCGCGGTCGCGTGCGCACGTCGCATCCAGCGCAGCTTCGGCGATATTGCCGGCATGTTTGGATTCGCCGCGCTTTGGGCGGCGGTCGATTTCCTGAGCTCGTTCAGCAATGCGGGTGGCGCCATCGCGACGCCCGCGGCCGCGGAAGTCGCGGCCCCGATGCTCCTGCAGAGCGCGTCTCTGGTGGGCTTCATCGGCATCACTTTCCTTCTGGGCCTTGTCGGTGCAGGCATTGCGCTTACCTTGCGCACCCGCACGGCGCTTCCCGCGATCATTGCGGTTGCCGTCTTCGCGCTGAATGCGGGCTTCGGCTTCTGGCGCATGTCGCAGCCCGCGGAAGGGACGATGCACGTCGCGCTGATCGACAGCGACAGCGTCATGGGCGGCGTCCGCAAGGAAGACAAGGCGGCGACGATGAAGGCCATCGATGCCTACACCGCCGAGATCACAAAACTGCGCAGCGAGAAGCCGGCGCTGATCGTGCTCCCGGAAAACATCGCGATGCTCGGCACGGCGTGGCGCGACGAGGCCATTGCGAAACTCGCGGCCGCGCTCAAAGGCACGCAGACAACGCTGGTCGCGGGTTTCAACACGACGCTTAACGGCGCACAGCGCAACGTTTCGCTCGGCTTCTCGCCCGGGGCCGCGGAGCCGACCGTCTATCAAAAGCGCCATCTCGTGAAGGGATTGGAGACGCAGTATTACACGCCGGGCCCGGGGCCCTCGAAGGTGCTTTCCGACGGCGCGGGCCTCGAGGTCTGTAAGGACATGGATTTCCACGCCATGGTGCGCAATGACGAGGTCGCGACCCATCCGCGTCTTCTCGCGGTTCCGGCGTGGGATTTCGGCAGCGACGACTGGAGTCACGCCCGTATCGCAATTCTTCGCAGCGTCGAGAACGGTGTTCCCATGGCGCGCAGCGCGCGTGACGGATTGCTGACGCTCAACGATCGCTACGGACGCCTGATCGCGCTGAAGAAGAACGGCGATGACTTCTCCACGCTCGTCGCCGACCTGCCGCTCGATGGAACCGGCGGGAACACAGTGTATGACCGCCTCGGCGATGCGTTCGGCTGGCTGTGCGCTGTGCTCGGATTTGGGTTCCTCGCGCTGTCGTTCCTGAAGAAGAAAAGCGCCGCCTGAACGCGTTGCCGGGCGCGAAGTACGCGTGATATCCTCCTTTGTTACCGGGGGATTACGATGAAGTCGCCTTACAGCAACCTGCCGCCACAGCGATTCTGGCGCACCGGCGTGTGCGAATCCGATCCGCAGACCATCGACGGGCTGTACCGGAAGAAGTTCACGATCGCGCCCACCGACAATGTCGCGACGGCGGGCAGCTGCTTTGCGCAGCGCATCGCGATGTTCATGCGCGCGAACGGCTTCACGGTGATGGATCTCGAACCGCCGCCGCCCGAATTGTCGGCGGAGGATGCGAAGAAGGCGGGCTACAGCGTCTACTCCGCGCGCTATGGCAACATCTACACGGTGCGCCAGCTTCTGCAGCTCGCGCAGGACGCGCAGAGCAGCTACGTCGATCCCGCGAATGTGTGGGCGAAGAACGGCCGCTTCTACGATGCGCTGCGCCCGAACATCGGCGACGACGGATTTACCTCGGTCGAGGATGTGCTGGCGGAGCGCCGCGCGCATCTCGCCAAGGTGAAGCAGCTCTTCGATGAGATGGACGTCTTCATCTTCACCTTCGGTCTGACCGAGGCCTGGCTCGACCGCAAATCCGGCCGCGTGTTCCCGACCGCGCCGGGCACGATCGCGGGGGATTACGACCCGGCAATCATTGAATTCAAGAATTTCGGCTTCAACGAGATCTATGACGATTTCGTCGCGTTCCAGGACCTTGTGCGCAAAGCCAATCCCGACGTGCGTTTCATTCTCACGGTCTCACCGGTGCCGATGACGGCCACTGCGACCGACAAGCATGTGCTGACGGCCAACACCTACCTCAAATCCCTGCTGCGGACCGTGGCGGGCGCGCTCTCGGACGATTTCGACCACATCGATTATTTTCCGGGTTACGAAATGGTCGCGACGCCGTTCTCGAAAGCGGCCTTCTACGAGGACAACATGCGCCTCGTTAGCGCGCCTGGCCTCAAGGCGGTGATGCGGGTCTTCTTTGAGCAGCATGGCGAGCATCGCGTGCAAGGGGCGCTTTCCGAATCCGAACCGCTGGCCGCGACCACGCAGGATGGTGAAACAAGTGCGGCACGACAGCCCGCCGGGAAACGCGCCGAACGCAAAGCGGCCAAAAGGCTGAAGCGACGGAACCGCAGGGCAGAGCGCGGTGCATCGACAGCCGACGACAAGGCGGAACGCCGGCGCAACCGCCAGGCGGCCAAAATCGCGAAAGAAGAGGCCGCGTGCGAGGACGCCCTGCTGGCGGCCTTCGCACCTTCATAGGGTTGCAAAGATTTCAGCTTTGGAAGACAGGCGTGGTGCGCCTTTGCGGCGCTTGCATTGTCCGGCGCAAAGGGAGCGTGATAGCCTCACCTTTTCCCGGGTGACGCGATGAAATCCCCCTATTCCGACTTACCGCCCGAAAGATTCTGGCGCAGCGGCGTATCCGAAACGCATCCCCTGCTGGTGGAGAATCTCTACAAGAAAAAATTCGCCATCACGCCGGAAGACAGGATCGCGACCGCGGGAAGCTGCTTTGCGCAGCACGTGGCGAACCATCTGAGGAAGAACGGCTTCTCGGTGATGGATGAGGAACCGCCGCCGTCCGTGCTGTCCGACGAGGTCGCGAAGAGCTTCGGCTACAAGATCTATTCCGCGCGCTACGGAAATATCTACACGGTGCGCCAGCTGCTGCAGCTTGCACGCGATGCCGTGACCGGCACCGTGGATGAAGGCGAAGTGTGGGAGAAAGGCGGCCGCTATTACGACGCGCTGCGCCCCAACATCGAGCCGCAGGGCTTTGAATCGGTCGCGGAAGTGATGGCGCTTCGCCGTCAGCACCTCATTGCCGTGAAAAAGCTGTTCGCGGAGATGACCGTCTTCATCTTCACGCTGGGGCTGACCGAAGCCTGGGTCGACAAGCGCACCGGTCGCGTCTACCCGACCGCGCCGGGAACGATCGCGGGCACGTACGATCCCGAGATCCACGAATTCCACAATTTCAGCGTCGGTGAAATCTACGAGGACTTCGTCGAGTTCGGGCGCCTTCTTCGCGAGAGCAATCCGAATTGCCGCATGCTTCTTACGGTCTCGCCGGTGCCGCTGACGGCGACCGCATCGCCGGAGCATGTGCTGCTGGCCACGACCTATTCGAAGTCCGTGCTGCGCGCCGTCGCCGGCGAACTGTCGAAGAAGTTCAAGCGCATCGACTACTTCCCTTCCTACGAGATCATCGCCAGCCCGTGGTCGAAGGGCTTCTTCTACGAGCCCAACATGCGCGAGGTCAGTCCGGCCGGCGTCGGGGCCGTCATGCGCGTGTTCTTTGGCGCGCATGCCCCGCCAGCAAGCGCCACGACGCGCCCGGAACGCGGGGCGCGGCGCGGGGAAGACAAAGCACGCGAACCCGGCGCGTGGAAGAAGCGGCGTCAGGAACGCGAGCAGACATCGAAGAAATCGGAAGAAGACGCGGTCTGCGAAGACCTGCTTCTGGAAGCGTTCGCGCCGAAGGCATAGGCCAGTCTGCATGAGTCTGTCCCTGTGTCTGATCGGCAATTCGCACATCGCTGCGATCAAGCAAGCCTGGACGAACCGCAAGCCCGCGGTCGCGGATGGCGTCTCGCTGTCCTTCTTTTCAGCCTCTGTACGGTTGCTGGAGAATTTCGAACTCGAAGGCGACGTGCTGATCCCCAAAGACCACGAACTGCTCGAAAAAATCCGCTACACCTCCGACGGTATCGAACGGATCGAATTGTCACGCTATGACGCGTTTCTGCTGTTCGGGATGGGGTTCGGCTTCGACGTGCCGAACTATTGCGATGGCCTCGATCTGGCGACCGGATCGCGCGATGTGCCGGAAGGCATGCTGGTGTCGCGCCCGGTTTTTACAGCGACGGTCGAGGCCAAATTCGAAGAGTGCTACGCGGTCACGCTGATCGACACGATAAAGTCCGTGACCGCAAAGCCGATGCTGCTGTGCGGGGCGCCCTTTCTGTCCGAGCGTGTGCTGGAGGACGAAGAAGATCTGGCTGCGCAGGCGCGCTATCGCGACATGGCGTTTCTGCAGTCGGTGATGACGCTTGCCAGACAGGCGGGCGAGAACATCGCCGCCCGTCACCGCTGCGAGCTTCTGTGGCAGGCAGATTCCACCGTCGGTCTTCCGGGCTTCACCAGGAAGGAGTTCGGCATCAATCCGGTGCGCTTCACGATGAAGGGCGGAAAGCCGCCGCCGGTCGATCGCCGGCATGGCAATGAAGAATATGGCCTCATCATGCTGACGGCCGCGCTGCAGCGCATGAATGAGATGACCGGTGGCCGCTTGCTTCCCGGTGTGAGCGCATGAGCAAGTCCTACAGGCTCTGCATAATCGGCAATTCGCATGTCGCCGCGCTGAAGATGGCGTGGAGCAAGACGGCATTCGATGTCCGCGACGACTTCGCGCTGAGCTTCTTCGCCGTGCAGAAATACATGTTCAGGCATATCGGCCTGAAGGACCGCGCGCTGGTGCCGACGCAGGACGACGTCGCCGCGGAGCTCCAGTTCCGCTCGGACGGGCTTGATCGCGTGGACATCGAGCGTTACGACGCCATCGCGATGGTGGGAAGCGGCTTCGGCGTCGACATGTCCTATTTTCGCAGTTTGGGCGGCACGCCGGATTATCTGGGCTTCACCCATGTCGATCCGCTGGTGTCCGAAGCCTGCTTCGACGCGGTGCTGGACAATGCGTTCGAAGACAGTCCGGCGATCACCCTGATCGATCTCATCCGCTCGGTTTCAGAGATCCCGATCGTGATGTTCCCGACACCGTATCTTTCCGAGCGGGTTCTGGAGAGCGAGGTCGGCAAGCGCGATTTCCATCTCGCCGATCGCACCGCGCTGGCACGCTGCGTCGCGCGCGCACGCGCTGCCGGAGAGCGTATCGCCGCCAAACGAAATTGCACGGTGATCTGGCAGGACGACGCGACCGTTGGCGTGCCGGGCTTCACGAGCAGCACATTCAATCGCGGATCCGTGCTTTTCAACGTGCCGGACGGCAATCCGATGCGGTATGACGACCGGCACGGCAACGAAGAGTTCGGCCGCCTGGCGATGAACCAGGTGCTCGGATATCTCGACGCAATATCGGGTGGTCGCGTGCTGGCAAAAGGACCGGAGCGGCGCGAAAGCCGCTCCGGCTGAAATTTATTCCGCCGCGAGCATCGACGGCGTGCGCAGCATCTGTCCGCCGTTCAGCTGCATCAGATATTTGATGCCCTCTTCCGCGATATCGTCGCCGACCATGCGGTCGCCTTCGGCATACAGCTCCTGCATGTCGATATAGGCCGCGTAGTTGCCGCGGGTGCGGTCGGTGATGATGCCGGCCTTGAGCAGCGTCTTGATGAGCACGCGGAAGATGTTCGTCGTCTCCTGCAACTCCTCGCGGATGCCGGCGTCTGTAAGCGCTTCCATGAACGCGCCCTGGCACCAGATCGGATCGAGACCGCAGGCCTCATAGATCCACGCCTTCTGATCCGGCGAGCCGAGATTGTAGAGAAGAACCTGGAACACGTTCCACGCCCAGTCCTCGATCATCTCATGTTCGGCGGTCGAGAGTTTCGGGATTGTGCGGTCGGCCCAGATCTTTCCGAATTTGTGATGGAAGGCCTCGTCCGTCATGACCATCTGCATAAGATGCTTCATCAGCGGATCGCGCGACTCCTTGTAGAACGTCGCGAAGGCGCCCATCGCCAGACCTTCGACGAGCAACTGCATGCCGATGATCTTCTTCCACACAAGCGGCGAAGAGACGAGTTCGTTCAGGAGATTGCCGAGCGCCGGACCGACCTTCGACGGCTTACCCCAGCGCGCCTTGATATAAGCGGAGAAGCCGGTGACATGGCGCGCTTCCTCGCGCGTCTGGTTGGCGGCGTATTCCTGCGCACCCGGATCGCGCAGGATGTGGCAGAGCGAAGCGGAGAGCGCGAGTGCGCCCTGCTCGCCATGCAGGATCGACGACAGCGACCACGACACGTCGAGATTCACGAGCTTGATCTTGCCGGCTTCATCGAGCTTGTCGCCGATGGCGGTGCGAAGGTCTGCGTTCGCTTCCGGATTGACGAGATATTCCTTCGCCGTGTCGAAGGGCTGCGTGAAGTCGATGTACTTCTTGTCGAGCGGATCCCAGAAGTGATCGTGGGTCGCGGAGATGATCTTGTCGAACGCGGTGGAGCGATCGCCGTAGCGATCCACTTCCAGCATCGCCGGGAAGTCATGGGGATCGACTGCGTTGTAAGCCGGATCCTTGGTGATGTTTGATTCCATCGCTCTGCTCCTCGCCGAAAATATTTTGTTTGAGAAAAGATACGCGGGTTATCCGGACTTGCAAGAAAAATGACGCACCCGTCACGAAGATTTCATGGCACGGCAAACGCCCACTTAACCTCCCCCTTGTGGGGAGGTCGGAAAATTCCGAGCAAAGCGAGAAATTTTCCGGGTGGGGGTCGGTGTTTGCGGACGTAGCGGACCCCCACCCGAAGCGCTTCGCGCTTCGACCTCCCCACAAAGGGGAGGTTAACTAGCGTCCTTCTCCTAAATTTGTTATGTTATAACAGTTCTATGCTCATCTCAGCGACCCGCCTTAGCCTGCGTTCCGGCAATACGCCGATCCTCGAACACGTGGATTTCCAGGTCGCGGCCAAAGAGATCGTCGTCCTGATCGGGCCCAACGGATCGGGGAAGACGACACTCCTGAAAGCGCTGCTTGGCATCGTGCCTGCCGCCGGGAACGTCGTGCGCAAGCCCGGTCTGCGCGTCGGCTATGTGCCGCAGAATTTCGCGCGTGACCGAAGCCTGCCGATCACGGTCGGACGCTTCGCGCGGCTGTTCGCGGATCGCGCCGCGGTCGACGCCGCGCTCGAACGCGTCGGCATTGCGGCGCTCGCCGATCATCAGCTCTCGACATTGTCCGGCGGCGAACTTGCGCGCGTGATGCTCGCGCGCGCGATTGCAGCGAAGCCCGAACTTCTCATTCTTGATGAACCACTCGCCGGCGTCGACATCGCGGGTGAAGCGGCGCTCTATCATCTCATCGCCCAAATCCGCGACGAAATTGGATGCGGCATTGTCCTCGTCAGCCACGATCTGCATGTCGTAATGGCCCAAGCGGATCGCGTTGTTTGTTTGAACGGTCACGTCTGCTGCGAAGGCAAGGCGGAGCAGGTGGTGCGCGACCCCGCCTTTGCGCAACTCTTCGGCCCGCGCGTCGCCGGCGAACTCGCGCTCTATGCGCACCGCCACGATCACAGCCATGACGGTCACGCGCATGGATGATTTTCTCTACCGCGCGACGTTGGGTGCCGCGATGCTCGGCGCGGCCGCTGGCCCACTCGGTTGCTTCGTGCTGTGGCGGCGCATGGCCTATCTCGGCGAATCCGTCGGGCATATGGGATTGCTCGGCACCGCCATTGGGTTGCTGCTCGGTGTCTCGCCGCTGATCGGTGTCGGCGTGCTCGCCATTGTCGCGGCGTTGCTGATGTCGCGCGCTGACAATGGACTCATACCCGCAGGGTCTTTCGTCGGCATCATAGGGCACGCAGGGCTGGCGCTCGGCTTCATCCTGCTTGCAACAATGGAGACAGTGCGCACAGACCTGCTCGGCTATCTCTTCGGTGACGTTTTGGCGCTGTCAAATATGGATTTGGCGAGCATTGCGCTTGCGGGCGCAGCCATCGTTCTCGGCACGATCTTCTTCTGGCGCGGCTGGCTGATGATGACGGTGAATCCAGACATCGCCCGCGCCGAGGGGCGCACCAATCGCTTTGCCGAAGTTGCGTTTCTGATTCTGGTCGCGATCCTCGTTGCGGTCGGTCTTCGCGTCGTCGGTGCGTTGCTGATCGTAGCGCTGATCATCGTGCCGCCGGCCGCTGCGCGTCCGCTGGCACGCACGCCAGAGGCAATGGCGTTGATTGCAGCCCTCATTGGCGCGGCGTCGGCACCGCTCGGCGTTGCCGCATCCTATTGGAAGGACATTCCGACCGGACCATCCATCGTGCTGGCCGCCATCGCGATCTTTCTGGCAACGACATTATTCGCGCGGATTTCCGATGCGGCGAAGGCGCGCGCATGAGCCACAACCACGACGCCTGCAAGGCCGACACGCTCGCCACCGCCGAACATCTCGCGCAGAGCCGCGGCGAAAAACTCACCAAACTCCGCCGCCGCGTGCTGGAGATCGTGCTCGAAAGCCATCGTCCGATGGGCGCCTATGATGTGCTTGGCGCGCTGGCGAAAGACGGAACCAAACCTGCGCCGCCCACGGTCTATCGCGCGCTCGACTTCCTGCGCGCACAGGGCTTCGTCCATCGCATCGATTCCAAAAACGCGTTTGCCGCGTGCTTCGCGCCGGGGAGGCCGCACCGCAGCCACTTTCTCCTCTGCCGCGCCTGTGGGGAGGCGGTGGAGATCGACGACCCGGCGCTCGATGCGGCGCTGGCCGATGCCTCGGGCAGGGCAGGTTTCGAGGCCGAAGGCGAGACCGTCGAAATCACGGGACTTTGCGCGGAATGCCGCAATCCCTCTTCCGCCATATCCGTGAGTGCGTGGTAGGCTAGGTTTCGAGCGAAGCCTTTCGGGACTCTGATGAATTTCCGCAACCGCCCCCAATCCGTCTGGGCGTTTCCCCTTGTCGCGCTGGCGATTGCGCTGGCGTTGCTCGGGAGCGATTGGGGCGGCTATGCGAGCGGGCTGCGCGGTGCGCTGTTCGATGGCTATCAGCGCGCGCACCCCCGGATCTATCAGGACACCCGCGCCGAGGGCGGCTTTGCCGTCCGTGTTCTGGGCATCGATGCCGCCGCGACGGCGAAGTTCGGCCCCTGGCCCTGGCCCCATGCCACTTTGGCCAAAGTGATCACGGACCTGTCGGCGCAGGGCGCGCAACTCATCGTCCTCGACCTGCCGCTCGACAAACCTGATCCGGCATCGCCCGCGAACCTGGCCGCGGAGATTCCATCAGGTCCGGCTGCGGACCAGGCGCGTGCCGCACTCGAAGCGTTGCCGTCGCCGGACAAGGCGCTCGCCGATGCTTTCACCCATGTCGCGACAGTGATGGGCTACGAGCTCGACGGCGTCGACAGCACATTCCTGCCGAAGAAAGACGTGAACTTCTCCGGCGACACCGATCCGTTCGCGCGCACCAAGCTCTTTTCCTCTGCAACACCGCCATTCGCAGCACTTTCGAAATTGGCGGCCGGAGTCGGCGCACGAAATCTGCCGGTCGACAGCATTGCGCGCCGCATGCCCATGGTTTTCCGGCTGCGCGGCACACCGGTCGCATCACTGGACGCGGAAGTGCTGCGTGTCGCCAGGAACAAGCGCCGCCTGACCTTCCGCTCGAACGAGGCCGGCGAATTGTTCACCGGCGCGAAGGGTGTCGCCGCGCTTGATGCCTTCGGTCACGACCTGCCGACGTCGCCCGACGGCTCCGTGTGGATCGCCTATTCCAATAGTGACGACGCGCGCACTGTGTCAGCCGCGACACTGGACGACGCGAAGTCGGACAAGCTGAAAAGCGCCATCGTCTATATCGGCGCGCCGGACGAAGTCGTCACCACGCCGGTGGGCCCGCGCACGACGGCGAGCGTCCATGCCGAGGCGATGGAGAACATGCTGCTCGGCAGCGTGCTGCGCCGTCCGTCGGCCGCGGCGAATGCGGAACTAGCCTGCCTTGCGCTGTGCGGCCTTGTTCTCATCTTCCTGCTTGGCCGCTTCGGAATCTGGTGGGCCGGCGCATTTGCGCTGGTCGCGATCGCCGGCGCGGGCGCCGCGTCGTGGCAGCTGTTCGTGACCAATCATGTGTTGCTCGATGCTGTCGGCCCAGGGCTTGGCGTTGCATTCGTGTTCGTCGCCGGGGCCGCGGCGCGCCTCGTGGAAGTCGCCGGCGCACGCGGACGCCTGCACGATGCGTTCGCCGACGCACTCAGTCCCGATGCCATCGAGCGTATCGCGCGCCGGCCGTCGCTGCTCAAGCTCGACGGCGAGACGCGCAATGTCACGTATCTGGTTTGCGGCGTGCGCGGATTTCCGGAACTTGCGAAATCGTTCCGCGACGATCCCGTGGCGTTCACACGGCTTCTCCAGCGCGTCTTCACACCGTTGATGGACGAGGTGCTGTCGCATCGCGGCACCATCGAGCGCATTTCGTCGGAAGGCTTCAGCGCATTCTGGAATGCGCCGCTCGACGATCCCGAACACGCGATCCATGCCTGCGAAGCGGCGACCGGCATGATGGAAGCCATCGCGCGCGTCAACGAGATCATCACCCATGAGCGCCGCATCGACGGCGCGGCGCTGGCGCCGGTCGAGATCGGCATCGGAATCTCGACCGGGCCTGCCATCGCCGGCGGCTTCCGCACCCACGGCCGCACGACCTATTCCGCCGTCGGCGAGTGCGCGATCACTGCGGCGCGGGTGCAGGCTCTCTCAGGTATCTATGGCCCGGCCGTGATCGTCAACGAAGACACGCGCAAGGCCGCCGAGCGCGGATTCGCATTCCTTGAAGTCGATTATGTCGTCATCGGCGATGGCGCTCCGACGAAGCTTTACGCCATGCTTGGCAATCCGGTGATGCGTGCGAGCCCGAAATTCCGCGCGCTCACCACCTTCCACGATCATATCTTCCAGTCGCTGCGCACCCAGCAATGGGACAAGACCCGCGAGCTGATCGACCAGTGCCGCAAACTCTCCGGCGCGAGCCAGAAACTTTACGACCTCCAGCTCTCGCGCGTCGCGTGGTATGAAGACCATCCTCCCGGCGCCGATTGGGACGGCGCCTTCCGCCCGATTTTGAAATAGACATGAAAGCTGAAAAGCACTTCCCGCCCGACTACAAAACCGCGCGCGCGAATTTCATCACCGCCGCCGAAGCCCGCGATCTCGGTACGACGGCGCGGCTGAATCCGAACGCGAAGACGCGCGACAACAAGAACCTGTTCCTCGACACCACGATCATCGGCAAACGCGATGCGAAGAAGACGCTGCTGATGATTTCCGCCACGCATGGCGTCGAGGGCTATTTCGGCTCGGGCGTGCAGACGGGCATGCTGCGCGAAGGCATCGAGGCACCGAAGGGCGCCAACATCGTGATGCTGCACGCGCTGAACCCGTATGGCTTTGCCTGGGACAGGCGCGTCAACGAAGACAACGCCGACATCAACCGCAATTTCGTCGATCACAAGAAGCCGCCGGCGAACAAAGATTACGCGAAGATGGCGGAGGCGATCTCGCCCCGCGATCTGAAGAAAGCGACCTGGAAAGCGGCGAACGCAACACTCAAGGCCTATGGCGACAAGCACGGCGCGTTCGCGCTGCAGGAAGCGATCACCAGGGGCCAGTACAAATATCCCGACGGCATCTATTACGGCGGATCGAAGGAAAGCTGGTCGGCGGCGATGCTGCGCGATGTCTGCCGCGAAGAACTGCGCGATGTGAAGAAGCTGATCGTCATCGACTTCCACACCGGCCTTGGCCCGTTCGGCTATGGCGAGATGATCAGCGAAGACCTTCCGGGCTCCGCCGCCTACAAGCGCGCGAAGAAGATGTGGGGCGACCGCGTGTGTTCGGCGGAAGCGGGCGAATCCGTCTCCGCGCCGCTCACCGGCACAGTCGACAAGGCGGTCGCGAAACTCCTGCCCGACACGCAACTCACTTTTGCCGCTCTCGAAGCCGGCACGATCCCGTCGCGCGACGTGTTCAATGCGCTGCGCAAGGACAATTTCCTGCATCGCTTTGCCGGCGGGAAGCACAAGGACGCCGAAGCAATCCGGCTTGAATGCCGCGCGGCCTTCTATCCGGACACGGCGGAATGGAAGCGCAAGGTCTGGAAGACGGCCAACACGGTCGTCAAAGCGGCGCTCGAAGCGCTGGAATAAACACAACGGGAGGGACGTATGAGAGTTCGTGCATCGGGTTTGGCCACCGCGGCCGTCGCAACATTGTTGATGGGTGCCGCGCCGCCGTCGCAGGGCCCCGTTCCGCCCGCGGACAACCAGAAGCTCGCGCACGATATCTTCCGCGATATCGTCGAGGTGCGCTCGGTGCACGACGTCGGCACCAAAGGCGTCGCCGATATTCTCGTGAAATATCTGAAGGCGGGTGGCTTCACCGATGCCGATATCCATGTCGTGCCGGAGACGAAATACCCTAACCAGGTGAACGTCGTCGTTCGCATCAAAGGCAAGGGCAAAGGCAAGCCCGTGATGTGGATCTGCCACCAGGACGTGGTGGACGCGAAGAAAGAGGATTGGTCGCCGGGTCTCGATCCCTACAAATTCACGGAGAAGGACGGCCATTTCTACGGCCGCGGCACATCCGACATGAAGGATGAAGATGCCGCCGTCGCCGCGTCGCTGATCCGTCTGAAGAAAGAAGGTTTCGTCCCCGACCGCGACATCATCGTGATGTTCAGCGCCGATGAAGAAGTCGGCCTCGAACAGGACGGCCCGAATTTCATGGTCACGCAGAAGCGCGATCTGGTCGATGCCGGCCTGGTGATGAACCCCGATGGCGGATCCGGCGAGATCAAGAACGGTAAGCGCATGGATTTCGCCATCGAGACCGTTCAGAAAACCTACATGACGTTCAAGATGGAGACCGCGAACAAGGGCGGCCACTCCTCCGAACCACGACCGGACAACGCGATCTACCAGCTCGCAACGGGGCTCACGAAACTCGCGGCCTATCAGTTTCCCTACAAGACCAACGCGACGACGCGCGCCTATTTCGGTGCGCTCGCCAATATGTCGAGTGGCCAGCGCAAGACCGATCTTCTCGCGCTCTCCAAAGAGCCGCTGAACGAGAAGGCGGCGAAGAGCCTCGCGCAGGACATGTCGATGAACGCGATCCTGCACACGACCTGCGTCGCGACGATGCTGAAGGCCGGCGTGCAGGAGAACGCGCTGCCGTCCTCCGCCACGGCCACGATCCAGTGCCGCGTCTTTCCCGGCGAGAGCGTAGCCCAGGTGCAGGCGACCCTTGCGAAGGTCGCGGGTGATCCGGGCATCAAGGTTTCGCTGCTCGAACCCGTGCAGCCCGCGCCGGAAACCGTGCCCGATCCGAAGGTGATGGCGTCGGTTGCGAAGGTCGTGCACGAGATGTGGGGCAAGGACATCGTCGTGATGCCGGTGATGGCGGCGGGTGCGAGCGATTCCATCTTCACCCGCGCGGCTGGGATGCCGAGCTATGGCGTCGGCGGCGGCTGGTGGGATGTCGATGACGTCCGCGCCCATGGCCGCGACGAGCGCAACGATCCGGCGAATTTCTATCAGACGGTCGAGTTCACCTACCGCCTGATGAAAGAACTGACGAGCAACTAGAGGAGTACGCTGACATGTCAGCGCCGCCGCATAAAGCCGCGCGGCATGATCCATACTGGGTCCGTGGACTTGACGGAGTCGGAGAAATACATGAGGCGGCACATTCTCTTCAGTGTCCCGGTTGCGGCGGGATTGATCCTTGGCAACGTGACAGGGTCCGCACACGTCGAAGGCGCGCCCAGCACAGGTGCGGCAATCGATGTCCCCAACGCGGAAATGAAGGCGATTTTCGACGCCGATCAGAACGATCGCACGGGCAAGCCCATCGACTGGTCCGTCGTTGCGCCCAAGGACGACAGGCGTCGCGCGCGTACGCGCCAATTGCTGGCGGATGGAGCATTGAAGACTGCTGAAGATTATTGGGAGGCGGCTTTTGTCTTCCAGCACGGCGAAGCAACGGACGATTTTCTCGAAGCTCATGTCCTGGCCAAGGTTGCCGTTGCCAAGGGCAAGCAAGACGCCCTCTGGATTTCGGCGGCGACACTCGACCGCTATCTCATGCGCATTGGTCAGAAGCAGGTCCTTGGCACACAGTACAATCGGCCCGAAAACGGGAAGCCTTGGACGCAAGAGCCGTACGACCGCGCGCTCATTTCCGACGCGCTGCGGCGGGAACTGGGCGTGGAAACACAGGCCGTTCAGGCGGACAATCTGAAGCGGATGCAGGACGGAAAGTAACACGCCCGAATTCCGGCCGATGTGGTGTAGTGCAAATCGCGCGGCGCTGGTTTATAGCTCGCCTGCACGCACCCGTAGCTCAGCTGGATAGAGTGTCGCCCTCCGAAGGCGAAGGTCACAGGTTCGAATCCTGTCGGGTGCGCCACGCTCTATATGCTTTTCCTATTTTTGGTCGTTCCGTCCCGCATCGCTTTTCAAGGCCGTGCGGCGGTAGCGCTTTGCCCGATGGATGAGCGGAATTTCCGCTGTCCCGGAGGCCAAGACGATGCCGGAGATGGAAAGTCTGGATGCTGTTTCCCGGGCGCGGGCGCATGTGCGCCAGTTCGAGCGTCGCTTTGAGGAAAGTCGCGACTCGTGGCCTGAGGTGCCCAGGGGATTTTGGCTACAGTCGGGCGAACCGCCGGTCGATCCGATGAACAGCGAGAGGCGCGTTGTCTTCGAGATGATTCTCGTTCTGGCGAGCACCGCCGCGATCGCCGTGGCGATAGCGGTTTTCTCGGGTGGACTTCCAGCCGTCTGAGATCGGGCCGCGCGTCACGAGATGTCGTGCCGTCTTGAATTTCGCGGATGAGTCTGCGTTGGTTCCGGTATGAGAACCTACCTTCCCCGTTCGTGGATCAGCCCGAAACTTGTGCCCGGAAAATCGAAGATTCACGGCAATGGCGTGATCGCGGCGGAACCGATCAGGGCCGGCGAAAAGCTGATGGAGTTCGGCGGCGAGATCATTTCGCCCGCGGATTTCGAGACCGACGTCTATCGCATGCGCTCGATCTGGCAGGTGGGCGAGGGCGTCTATCTGGCGCTGCGCGAGGACGATCCGGTGCCGAGCCTGGATGAGAACCTCAACCATTCCTGCGACGCCAATTGCTGGCTTGAGGGCGAGGTCGATCTGGTCGCGCGCCGCGACATCGCCGCCGGCGAGGAGATCACGCTGGATCAGGGCACCTGGAATTTCGACGAAGACGAATACATCTGGGATCAGGATCATTGCACCTGCGCGGCCGATGGCTGCCGCAGAACACTCACCCACAATGACTGGCAACTCGCGCTGGTGCAGGGCCGGTACCGCGGCCACTTCCATCCCTTCGTGCAGAAGATGATCGACGCGCGTTAGGAAGATGCGGCGGCCCGCGAGAGCCGCCGCACTTGTTGCCTGTTAGAACGGCGCGATCGAAGAGGTGGCGTGCGCAACGATCAGCTCCGAGCCGACCGGCAATCCCAGCAGATTGGCCGTGGTGATCTTGATGTGCAGACCGTTCACGACAACGCTGCCGTCATTGTTGATCGTCTGCTCATTGATCGTGACGGTGCCGAGCAATGGCAGCGTGAGCGTCGTGTTCGCCGGAACGTTCAGCGGAACGGGGACTCCCGCAACCGTGAGGCTGGTAAAGCCCGAACCGTCGGCTGAGCCTGTGGCGACGCCGCCCTGAATCGAGGACTGCGCAACGGCCTGAACGGCGCCGACGGTGATCACGCCGCCGAGCAGATTGAGACCCGACACGGTCGAGGTCATGCGGGAGGTGGGGATGCCGCCTTCCGTGCCGCCGAACGCCGTCGTGGCGCCGTCGCCCATGGACATCACACCAGTGATGGCCATTTTGGCGATGCTGTTGGTTTTCGTCTTGCCCGACGTGCCGCGGCAGCCGAGCGAGAGGAACGCAGAGCGGCCGATCTTGTTCTGAAGAACACCGCCGATCTTGTCATTGCTCATCGCCGCATAGGCTGCGCCGTCGAACATGGAGTCCGGCTGCTTGCGGCTGAAGCCCGCCAGGGCATGGCCGATCACGATCTTCGTGCCAACCGCAAGGCCAAGCCCGTTCTTGGCGCTGATGTTGATCGTGATCATGTCCACGGTGATGGCGCCGCTGCCTTTCATCGTGCCTGCGGGCGTCACCTTGTAGAGCGTCACGCTGCCAAGACCCGGCAGCGGGATCACCGTGTTCTGCGGGACGTTCACGGGAATGGATTGACCGGCAACGACGAGATTTGCGAACTGCGATCCGTCCGGCGCCGCCGTCATCGTCTTTGTCGTGGCCGACACCGTCGCGACCGAGTTGATCGTATCGGCAGTGACGAGGCCGCCCAGAGCATTCAGGCCGGAGACCGTCGAAGTGGTCTGGACCTGCGCCGTCGTCGCCGTCTTCTGCGTGAAGGACGTGCTTTTTGTCCTTCCGGCGACAAGCACATTGCCGCTGTTGCCTGCGGAGAGGCCGTCCACTTCGGTGGTGAGCGTTTGCCCGTTCGTGCCGTTGCAGGGACAACCCTGAAAGGCGGACCTACCAAGAGTTGCAGCGACGGCACCAGCCTTGATGTTGCCGAAGGTCGCGTAGGCGTTGCCACTGAACGACCCTTTCAGATCGGCCGCGATGGCGGGCGCCGTTGCGAGCGCCAGTGCGAAGAGACCGCCGAGAACCGCGAGGTGTGCCGTTCTACCGCGATGGTTATTGGGTTTGAGAGCGCCCGCCCGCTCAACTGACCAGGCGCGCGCATTGGATAGTGCAAGCATAGTCGTTCCTTTCCATTCGGATCCCCTTTCCACACACGGGAAAGACGATCACGTTTGCATGAACAACCATGGAGGGAATTCGATAACGAATGTAGAAAAATAGTTGTGTGCACGATGCAACTGATAGGGGAATTACGAAGGGCGATAAGAAACGATTTCGCTATTCGCTAAAATTTTAGCGAACGCGATGCGCGCCAACGCATTGCGCGAAGCGGGCTCTATCCACCTTGTCTCGGAAGCACGCGGATGATCGCCATCATGCCGCGGTCTTCGTGATCGAGGATGTGGCAGTGATAGACGAAGTCGCCGACCGTAGGCCCGCGGAAATCCATCTTGACGGTGATGCTGGTCGGATCGCCCTGGCCGTTCCAGTACGGCACCTGGAAGACATCGTAGAGCTGCTGCTGCTTCTTCGGAATTGGGACGCCGTTGATCGCTTCCACCAGAAAATGGATCTGGTGCATGTGGAATTCATGCACCTCCGCCGTGCGGTTCTGGATCGTCCATTCTTCCACCGCGCCCTGATTGGTGGTGATGGCCGGCGGATTGTTCGGATCGAAAACCTCTTCTTCCTGACCGTCGACGGTGATGAAGAACGAGGTGCCCTCGTGATCGCGCGCCTGCGGCGGATTGATTTCGGAGAAGTAGAGAAGACGCTGCGTCGTCACTTTCGCATTGGCGAGATCGTCGAAACGCATCTTGCGCTGCTGGATCCTGGACGGCTCGATCCGGTGCAGGGCTAACGGGGCGTTGTCCGTCACGATCTGTGCGAGAGGACGCGCCGGGTTGCTGTCGCCGAAGGGACCGCCGTCGATCGCAGCCGTCGACAGCATCGCGACGGTGGAGGACGAAGTCGGCGCCGTCACGATAAACTCTGCACGCGCAGACGGCGGAAGCAGCAGATGCGTCTCGGTCACGATCGAACCCTTGTGCTTGCCGTCTTTCGAGCCCGTCGGCACACCGTCGAACGCCACGACCTGAAGCGGCTGCGGGACGCCGTCATAGGTCAGGCTGATATCCATGATCGTGTTGGCGCCGGCATTCACCACGCGCCAGAACTCCTTGCCGCCCGACTGCATCCTGACGATCGCCGGCGGATAGTAAGGCCACGACACCGGCACATAGTTGACGGAGAGATCCCAGTTTGGGACCGGCGTTATCGCGCGGCCACCGGGCGGATGCGACTGGAAGATGCGCTGCTGGTCGCGCAGCACCAGATAGCGCTCCGGCAATCCGGTGACGGCGGGCTGCACATTCGCGATGCCTTCGACTTCGATGGCGCCGGTCGCGCCACCCTGGAGCGCCTGCGACGAAATCCCGTGGACATGCGGATGGTACCAATAGAGTCCTGGCGGCTCGTCCTTGGGAATGTGCAGCCTGTAGGTGAACGTCTCGCCCGAATTGATCAGCGTGTGGATGACCTCGTCGCTGTGACAGGTCGGCGACGTGTTGGTGCCGTGGAAATGCATGTTGACCGAGGTGACGGTCATGTCGGGATCGCCACACACGGTGCTGTCGTTCGACACGCGCTCGACCGGCGCGCCGGGCACGGACGGCACCTTGTTGGTCAGCGTGATGTTGATCGTGTCGCCGGGATTGACGTGCAGCGTCGGCGATTCCTTGCCGTCGTCGGTGACGAAGCAGAACAGGGTGCGCCCCATGCTGTCGACCGAGGTGAAATAGTTGAGGACGACATCGAGCTTGCCGGACTGGCTGTAGAGATCCGGCGGCGGCGCGACTTCAGAACCGGCCTGCGGACGGGGACAGATGGTCTGTTCGCCATGCGTCGCAGCCGTCGCGGCAGCAGGCAGGAGGGCGCACAGGATCAGCAGCGCCGCACCGAGGATGTTTTTCATGGCCGTTCCGCCCGCAAATCTCCCTTTGAGAATGACACCAAATCGCGGGTGAGGGAAAGAATGCAAAAAGGCCCGCTTTGGGGGCGGGCCTTTCGCACAATTGCTTGGTTCAAGCAGAGCTAGGGGCTGGTGTAGCTGCCCGTGCTGCACTTGCCGGTGGAATTGAGGAAGAACTGCGTCACCGTCCAGTGGCTGCTGCCGGCCGTCAGCTGGCCGCTGCCACCGCACACGTCGGCGACTTCGAAGCCGCTGTCGTCGTTCCACGCTTGCGGGAAGTCGGGGAAGGAGCCGGGCGTCGGCACATTGTCGGTCGTGGCTTCCATGAATTCATGGCTGGCCGCGAAGGTGATCGAGTTGATGCTCGAATGACAGTCGGGCTCGACCGCATAGAAGACGTTCTTCTTGCTGAGCTTCGTGTCGTTGGTCGCGAAATGATAGGCGCCAAAATCGACGCACGACGTCAGACCATCAAGCGTGATCGTGTCCGTGACGGGGAAATAGATCATGTAGAGGGTGTTCAGATCGGCGGCCGGCAGCTTGCCTTTCTTGATCTGATATTTGAGCTCCGCCTGAATGTCGTCATCGGTCAGGCTCGTGTTCTTGTTCTTCGGCTTGATCTGCACCTGGCCGAAATACGAGCCGCGGCCGATCACCTGCTTGGTGCTCTTGTGACCGTTGATCGACTTGACGCCCTTGGTGCTGTATTCGCGGCCGCCCTGATCGAGATAGGTGCTGACCGGAAGCGCCGCGCCGAAGCCCGGCACCGTCGACACGATCGTCGGGTTGACGTCGGGTCCCCAGATCACGTTGACGACGCGTGGTGCGGTGAATACCGAGCCGCCATAATAGTTCATGTGCTCGGCCGTGCCGCGCTGACCGGGCGCGCGGCCGATCTTGTGCAGCTTCTCCAGATAGGCGGGCGTCGGCATGATGTGATAGCCGCCATGCGTGGTGAAGGCCTGTGCCGTTGAACCGGCGAGGCTGACCGCGGCGGCAGCAGCCGCGCAGACAGCAAGATTACGCAGAGACGCAAGCATCGAAATCTCCCCTTGGGTGGTGGCGAGCGGAGGCGCCCGCTGCTGCGGCTAGAATGAGAGGGAGGTTACAATTTGGCAAGCAGATCAAAAGGCTGAGTCGCATCTGCGTATCACTTGCAGAGTGCCGGGGAACTTTTTGCGTCAGTCCAGCACGATCAGGAATACGGGGCGGTTGGCCGAGATCGGTCCGGCATCGCCAGACGCGACCAGCGCATCCTGAGCATCCAGCGCAAAAGAGCGCGCGCCCATTCGTACGACCGCCGCAGAAGGCGCAACGAGGATGTGCTGACGCGCGCCGGCCATTTCCGTTCTTTCCATGAGGCGGCTGACGCGCGCCTGACATTTTCCGCGGCGCACCATGACATTCAAATCCGTGACAGCACCATCAAGCGGCATGCCCGAACATGGCCCCTCTCCGCGAAACGCGAACGGCGCGCTGTCGGTGTCGAGTTCGATCGTGCGATCCGCGAACGCGAGCGAGAGCCGTCCCTTCAGGATCATCAAGGTGCGATCGATGTTCTCGAATTTGGAAAATGGGCCCGCTTCGCGCACATCCGCGATGCTGATGCGCCAGTCAAAATCGTCGAAACTTGCGTTCTCCGGCCAGATCGCGACTTCGCGCGTGATGCCGCCGCCATTCTTCCACGGCACCGCTGCGCGATCCGCTGCGCGAAGGTGGCGGATCACGCGCGGCTCATGGCGAAGTTCAGACAGGCGGCGAGCACGTCTTTCAACACCGCGCGAAGATCGGCCACGCGCGCATCGCTGTACGCCGTCGGCCAGTTCGCTTCGGTTGGCGCATCGGGCTCGTCCATATAGCCGCGGCACGCAAGCTCGAGCTGAATTGCATGAACGCCCTTGTCCGGCTCGCCATAGTGGCGCGTCGTCCAACCGCCTTTGAAACGCCCGTTCACGACGCGCGTGTAGCGCTGTGCTGTGCAGGCCGCTTCCACGGCATTCGTCAGGGTCTGCGAACAGCTCTTGCCGCTGTTCGTGCCGATATTGAATTGCGGCAGCTCGCCATCGAACAGACGCGGGATGTTCGAACGGATCGAATGGGCATCGAACAGCACGACATGCGCGTGTTGCCTGCGCAACCGGTCGATCTCGGCGCGAACGGCATTGTGATAGGGCGTGAAATAGGTTTCGCCGCGGCGCGCGATTTCGCCGTCGTTCGGCTCCCGACCGTCGCGATAAAGCGGTTCGCCGTCAAACGTGGTCGTCGGGCACAATTCCGTTGTGGCCTGCCCGGGATAGAGCGAGGCACCGGAGGGATCGCGATTCACATCGATCACGCTGCGCGAGAACGGCGTGCGCACAGTGGTCGCGCCGATATCTCCGGCAAAATCGTAGAGACGATGCACCCACCAATCGGCGTCGCGCCGCGTCAGCCAGGGCGAGGCGAAAGCGGGCTCGATATCCGCCGGAATATCGGTGCCCGTGTGCGGAAAGCTCACGATCAGGGGCGCGTCGCCGCGATGTACTTCCAGCCAGTCCATTGGCATAGAGTGCGCAAATGGATCGTTCCGATCAATCTCTCTGGTTTGCGCAGGCGCTGTTGCCCGAAGGCTGGGCGCGCGATGTGCGCCTGACCGTCGCTGGCGGGCGCATCGCCAAGATCGAAACCGGGACACCGCGTGACTCCGCGGACGAAGCACATGCGATCGCCATCCCGGGGCTGCCCAATCTGCACAGCCATGCCTTCCAGCGCGCGATGGCGGGGCTGACCGAGACGCGCGGGCCGTCGAATGACAGCTTCTGGACCTGGCGCGAGCTGATGTACCGCTTCGTGGCGACACTCAATCCCGATCAGGTCGAAGCCATCGCCGCGATGGCCTTCGCCGAGATGCTGGAAAGCGGTTTCACGCGCGTCGGCGAATTTCATTATCTGCACAAAGACGTCGGCGGCGTGCCTTACGCGAATCCGGGAGAGATGGCCGTGCGTGTCGCGAATGCGGCGCGCGAGACCGGCATCGCTCTGACCCTGCTTCCGGTCTTCTACGCCCATTCCGGTTTCGGCGGCCAAGCGCCCAAGCCGTCACAACAGCGCTTCATCCATGATGTCGATGGCTTTGCGAGACTGCTCGATGCGAGCCGCAAAGCGGTTGCGAATCTGGATGACGCGATCGTCGGCGTGGCGCCGCATTCCCTGCGCGCCGTGACGCCCGAACAATTGACGGCGGTCACAAAACTCGCGGATGGAGCGCCGGTCCACATCCACATCGCCGAACAGACGAAGGAAGTCGAGGACTGCGTTGCATGGTCCGGCAAGCGCCCGGTCGAATGGCTACTCGCGAACAACAAGGTCGATGAAAGTTGGTGCCTTGTGCATGCGACGCACATGAGCGCGCAGGAGACGCGCGATCTGGCTTATAGCAAGGCGGTTGCGGGGCTCTGCCCGATCACCGAAGCCAATCTCGGCGATGGAGTTTTTCCCGCCGTTGATTTTCTGTCCGGCGGCGGACGCTTCGGCGTCGGCTCCGATTCCAATGTGCTGATCGATGCCGCGGAGGAACTTCGCCTGCTGGAGTATGGCCAGCGATTGTCGCGGCGCAGCCGGAATGTTCTGGCGGACGACGAAGGCCAACACACCGGCGCCGAAATCTTCCGCGCGGCGCTCAGCGGCGGCGCGCAGGCGCTGGGGCGGAAAAGCTCAGGATTAAATGTTGGACAGAGCGCCGATATCGTTTGTCTGAAATCGGACCATCCTGCGCTCTCCAATCGCAACGGCGATGCGTTGCTGGACAGCTGGATCTTCGCGGCCCGCAACGCTGTGGACCATGTTTGGCGGCATGGAATGAAGGTCGTGGACAACGGACGCCACATCGCGCGCGACAGGATCGCGAGGCGCTATTGCGACACGCTCAAGACCATAATCGGCGCAATTTGAATCAAACGCGCCGCCATCGGTAATCGAATTCCAACACCTTCGCTTCACTATTAAGCCAAGGATCGCTTTACCAGCCGGGCGGCCGTCCGGCGGGCGATTTCAGTGGTGGATTCGCGCCGATGGCGCCGCGCAGCAGTACGGGATTTGCGAAAAAACCGCCCGCGCCGGTCGAACCCGCGCGCGTCGAGCAGCCCGCACGCGCGTTGCCCGAAGAGCCAGAACTCCCCGATCCGATCCCGATCGATCTCGCGCCGTTGGTTGCACCTTATCGCAGGCAGGGCCGCATCTCGCTGCGAGTCGAGCGCCTGCCGCACCGCGCGCGCCTCTCGCACGGCCAGATCAACGGCGACCGTTCGTTTTCACTCGCACTCGACGAACTCGAAGGGCTTCAATATCTCCCGCCGCCCGGCGGCGGCGATCCGCCGACACTCGGCATCCGGGTCATCCGGGTCGGCGCGGGCGATGCCAGCACACTTGCACTGCTCGACTATCCCGTCTCGCCGGAAACGACAGGCGCCGGCGCGGCCGCGCTGAACGACAGCAAGGAGCAACGCCGCCTTCGCGACGAGATCGTGAAGCTGAAGGCGCTTCTTCAAGCCCGCGACAACGAGCTCGCGGACGTCCAGGCCACCGTCGACAAAGTGAAGGGCAGCGGGCCGCTGCCCGAGCCCGCACCGGCGCCGTCGGAAATCGACGTCGCAGCGTTGCGCGCGGCGTGGGACGCCGAAGCCGAACAACGTATCGCCGAGGCGATCCGCGAAACCGCCGCGCGGTTCGAAAAGCAGCGCGATCTGGCCGCCAGCGGCGAGGCCGAGCGGCAGACCGCGTCCGAGACCCTGATCCGCACCCGCGTCGCCGAGGAACGCGAACGCGTCCAGAAGGATGCCGACGCCGCGCTCAAGAGGGCGGAGAAAGACTGGAAGGCGATGGAAGCGGCGCGCGCGGCTGCCGCCGATTCGGCCTGGCAGAAACGCCTCGACAAGGCGCTCGCCGACAGCCAGGCGCAGGCACAATCGCGCGCCGCCAACGATTCGGAACTGCGCGCGCTGCGCGACGATCTCGCCAACGCGAAAAAATCGCTCGAGGAGAACGAAGCGGAGCTCGCGCGGGAGCGCGGGAGCAAGATTCAGACCCGCGACGGCGCAGTCAAACAGCTCTCGGCCGACAATGATCGCCTGCGCACCGAATTGGCAAAGACGAAGGCCGCACTCGGCCAGCGCGAGCAGCAACTTGCACAGGAACGCGATACGGCAAGGCTGTCGCGCACCGACACCGAGCGCGAGCGCAACGCGGAGCAGGATCGCCTGCGCGACCAGCTTGCAAAGCTCAAGGCCGCCCTGGCGGAGCGTGACGCTGATCTGGCGCGGGAGCGCGACAATGTCCGCCGCGCCGAGGATGAAACCGAGAAACTGCGCGCGTCGGATCAGGAACGCCAGCATCTTCCGGACGAACTGGCAAAGCTCCAGCGCACACTGGGCGAGCGCGACAAGCTGATCGCACGGCAGCAGGTGGAATTGGACGCGGGCGCGCGCAGCGCGGAAGCAAAGCTCACCAGGCTCAGCGAAGAGTTTGCAAAAGCGCGCGCCGCGCTGTCGGCACGCGAGAGCGAACTCAAGCATGTGCGGTCCGGGGAACAGCAGGTCCGCGCCGAGGCCGAGACCCTGCGCAGCGACAGCGCCGAGCTGAAGCGTATCACCACGGAGCTTGTCCAGGTGAAAGCCTCCCTGGCGGTGCGCGAGGCCGAGCTTGCGGGCGCGCGTGGCGCCAACGACGAGGAGCGCGAACGCTGGCGCCGCGATGCCGAAAGCTCGCTCACGGATGCGAAACGCAATTTCAAGGAAAGCGAAGCCGAACGTCTCGTCGCGGCCGAAGCCGAGTGGCGCAGGCAATCCGACCTCGCCATTGCGGACGTGGTTGCACGGCTTCACGAAGCCGAGGCGAAACTGCGCGAAGGATCCGATCAGGGCGAAAAAGTCGGCGCCGAACTCGCGCGCCTGCGCGAGGAGCGCGCGAAACTGAAATCCCAGATGGCCGAGCGCGACAACGAGCTGCTGCAGGCGAAGCTTTCGCAGGAACAGGCGCGGGAGCGCTGGAAGCGGGAGGCGGACGAAGCGCTCGACAAGGCACAGAGGGCCTGGAAGGCGGATGAGACCGCACGCATCGCGGCATCGGAAGCGATGGCGAAAGACCAGAACACGATTGCGCTCAATGAGACGACCGCGCGGCTGAAGCATACGGAAGCCCTGCTCGCAGAGGCGAAGGCGCATGTCGAAACCCTGCGCCGCCGCGGCGATGCCGAGGACGTCGCGCGCCTGCGCAAAGACTTTGCCGCGGTCCAGGCCGAGCTCGCGCGCCGCGAGCAGGAGGTCATGGATCTGCGTTCCGACCACGAGATCGAGCGCGTGCGCCTTGCCAATGAAGCGCGGTCCCGCGTTCAGCAGGCCGATCATCAATGGCACGAGGAGGATACGGAGGAAGTGGAAGCCGCCCAGCGCGCGCAGAACCTGCGCGGGCTCATCCGCATCGTGGTCTTTGCTGCCGGGTTCGCCGCGCTCGCCGCGGTCGGCTACTACAAGATCGCGCCGCTGGTGACGGAGCAGGCGGCCGACATGCTCGATCTCGACCAGGGCGCGCCGCCTTCGCCGAGCGCCGCGGCGACGGCGCCGGCATCACAAGCGACAGCCGTTGTGACCAAATCGGTGAACCTGCGCGGCGGCCCATCGACATCGGCGGCCGTCATCGGTTCGCTGGCGCGCGACAGCCAGGTCATTGTGCATGAGCGTCAGGGCAATTGGGTCCACGTCGAAACGCAGGCCAAGGGAACAGACAAGGCCTTGCAGGGATGGGTCTTCAACACCTTCGTGAGGGACAACCCGCCCGCCGTGAAATCGCCTTCGTCGCCTGCACAGAAATAGGCGCAGGGCGTGCAGCCCGGGGGTTGATTTTCCTCGCCGGGAGGGTCATTGGAGCGAGGTCCCGATGGACGTGAGAGCTGTCCCGCTTCCACCGAGACGATCCGACAGAACGATCAGCCTTGGGTTTTCCGCGATGCATCCGTCCTCCACGGCGCCGCAGCACGCACCCCCCATGCCCGCGCCCAGCGTGCATGCGCCGGCGCCTGTGCAGCCGGTGGCGGAGACCACCACCATCCGCGCGATCGAAGGCGTGATCGTATGGATCGGTTCGCCGACATCGCTTGTCATTCACACCATCATCTTCGCCGGATTCTTCACGGTCTCGTTCCTCAAATGGGTGTCGTGGGATCTCATGTTCGCGGTGCTGACGAACGTCGTTTCGCTGGAGGCGATCTATCTCGCCATCTTCATTCAGATGAGCGTCAACCGTCAGGCCGCAAGCCTCAAGGAAGTCGAGGAAGACGTCGGCGACATCCAGGAAAACATCGAAGAGCTGGGCGAGAACGTCGAGGAGCTCGGTGAGAATGTCGAAGAGCTCGGCGAAAACGTCGAGGAGCTGGGCGAGAACGTCGAAGACCTGAAGGAAGATGTCGAGGACATCCAGGAAGACATCGGCGACATCAACGAAGACGACGACGGCGATGCCCACGACCGCAAGCAGGCCGAAATGCTAGAGGCGCTGACCAACGACATCAAAACGATGCTCAAGCATCTTGAGACGCTGAAGAGCAAATAGGCGTTATTTGCCCCCGGGCTCGAAGTTCAGCGCCGCACCGTTCATGCAATAGCGAAGACCCGTTTGCGTCGGCCCGTCGGGAAACACATGGCCGAGATGGCCGCCGCATTTCGCGCACAACACCTCTTCACGCACCATGCCGTGGCTCTTGTCTTCCACGACGGCAACTGAGCCCTGATTGGCCTTGTCGAAACTCGGCCAGCCGCAATGGGCATTGAACTTGGTGTCGGATTCGAACAGCTCCGCGCCGCAGCCCGCGCAGATATATTTGCCTTCGCGGTTCTCATCGTTCAGCGCGCTCGACCCCGGACGCTCCGTGCCGTGCTGGCGCAGGATGCGATATTGCTCCGGCGTCAGTTCGCGCCGCCATTCCTCATCCGGTTTGGTCACGGGGAATTTGCCGTCTGCCATCTTATTCGCTCGAATCCCGGATCACACTGCGCAGCGTGTCCGTCATTTTGCCCTTGTTGCCGAAATCCCAGGTGCCGCCATAGCCGATATCGTCGACCCGCCAGCCACCGGGCGTATTCACCAGATAAGCAGTATCCGTCCAGGTAAAAGGCTTGTCCTTCGGATTGTTCGTCTTGCCGGGATCGTAGGTGAGTGTCACCGCGCAATGGCCCGCTTTCGCATCTCCGGCGCAGGCCCCGATCCTGAAGGCCGTCGCCCCTTCGAAATTGGAGGTGAACAGATCGCCTTCGAGCAAGGGCGGCGAATCCTTGTTGGCCTTGGCGAATTTGTCCTCGGCCGCGTCGCCTTTCTTCAGCAGCGCATCGAGCGCCGGGGAAATGGACGGCTCATATTTGGCGCGCGCTTTCGCGTCGGGAATTCCGTCCGACGGATGAAAGGTCGAATAGGCGGCATAGAAGCCGCCCACGACCTTGGCCATCTCGTCACTGTCGGCAGCAAGCGATGTCCCGGGGCCGACAAGGAGCATCGTGCAGGCGAGGGCGATCCGTTTCACGCGCGCGACTTCAGCAGGTCGCGGATTTCGCGCAGCAGCACGACATCTTCCGGCGGCGGCACAGCCTCGGGCTCCTTGGGCGGCTCGGTCTGCAGGCGGTTGATGCCGCGGACAAGAATAAACAGCGACAGCGCCACGATCAGGAAATTGATGATCGTGTTCAGGAAGACGCCGTAATTGATCGTGACCGCGCCAGCCTTCTGCGCTTCGGCCAGGGTCGCGTATTGGCCGCCTTTCAGGGGAATGAAGAAATTCGAGAAATCGATGCCGCCCATCGCATAGCCGATCGGAGGCATGATGATGTCCTTGACCAGCGATGCGACGATCGCACCGAACGCCGCGCCGATCACGACACCGACAGCGAGATCGATGACATTTCCACGCATCGCGAATTTCTTGAATTCGGCAAACATGAACGACGCCTCCCAAGGTTCCTTCGAAAGGCTAGTCGGACGCGCGGCCCTCAACAAGGCGGATCAGAAGCAATCCGGCGACAACGCCCGAGATGGCGCCGAGCGTATTCGCCAGCTCGTCGAAAATATCCGCGTCGCGACCCGTCATCCCCTGGACAATCTCCAGCAATCCCCCGAACGCGATCAGGCCGAGCACGGCATAGAGCACGGCCCAGCGCGATTTCAGCGACCATGCTGCCATGCCCGCCAGCCCGAAATAGGCGGTGAAGTGCAGGAGCTTGTCCCAGACATGCGCTTCCAGATGCGGCGGCGAGGGCGTGAGCTCTCCCCACGTCACCAGCGCGACCGCCGGCCAGAACAGCCACATCGCGAGGCGATGCAGAAACTTCACGAATGCACGCATGCCTCAGCCCTTACGATGGCTGAGGCTAAGAATTGATTGCGGCGTGTTTCAGGCCGTCTGCACCGCGGCCGCGACGGCGTCGGGCACGGTAATCTCAAACGACGTTCCAAGACTTGAGGATTGAACATCGAGCGATGCGCGCAGTTCGTCACACAGAGTGCGGATCACGCGGAAGCCGAGATCGCCGTCTCTGTGCGGATTAAAGCCTTCGGGAAGGCCGACGCCATCGTCGTCAATCGTCAGCACCAGTGCACTGCCTTTGCTGTCGCATGCCACACTGAGCCTGAGCGGCACACCCGCGGGATGCGCGTATTTCAGCGCGTTGAGGATCAACTCATTGACGATCAGTGTCAGCGGCTGGACGTAGCGCGTCGGCACGCGGCAGTCGCTGAAGCGATAGTCGATATGGACGGGCTGCTGGTCCGAGGAGAATGCAGCGATCAGCCCGGAACAGATCTCATGCAGATGGGGGCCGAAGGCGACGATGCCGTCAGGCAGTTTCGCAAGGCGGTGATGGACCTGCGCAACGGTTGAGATGCGTGCGGCAATCCCCTCGAGCAGAAGGCGGGCCTCGGCGGGGGAATAGGGCTTGCCGTGCTTTCCGACCGCATTGGCCTGAAGCCGAACGAGGCCACCCAATAGGGCAAGGCTGTTTCCGATCCTGTGATCGGCTTCAGCGGCGGCATTCTGGGGACTAAGGGGCATAAGACCTGACATGGTCGCCTCCTTTCGTAGAAAAACGTGCACCCGTTCGACCGGTGAATCAACAAAAAATGCAGCAATATCAATATTTTAAGTTAGCATTGCCCACATTAACCGTTTTCGAGGGTTTTTACTCATTGGAACCAAAGTTCCCTCTCTTGCGTTCTATACCTGTGCGAGTAACTTACTCATTCTACTAATTACTGTACGGAATCGGACAAAGCATGGCCCCCGATCACCTGACGCGTGGCGAACGACTCCAGATTATGTTGACGCCCAAGGAACTTGAGGCGGTCGACAACTGGCGCTTTGCCCGCCGGATGCCTAGCCGTGCCTCTGCCGTGCGCGAGTTGCTGAAGCGTGGTCTGGCGGCAGAAGGCTTCGATCTCGTGGAAAGCGGCAGCCAATCCAAGGATTTCGGCGTGACCGGCACATCCTCTGAGAGCCCGACTCGCGATCGCGCTGAAAAAGCTGCCAAGGCTGCGAAAAACGACAAATAAAGCGCCCAGCGCTTGCCTTTTCTCCCCACTCTCCTTTAGAACGCGCCCTCTTTCGGGCCGACCGGCGTAAGGGCATGCCGTGGCGGTCCCTAATGGAAAACTGAGCCTCGCGCTCTAAGGAGACCAAAATGCCCAAGATGAAGACCAAATCGGGCGCGAAAAAGCGCTTCAGATTCACCGCGACCGGAAAGATCAAGACGGGCAAGGCGTACAAGCGCCACCGCCTGATCAGCAAAACGAAGGGCGCGAAGACCGAGTTTGAGACCATACTCTCGCCTTCTGAAACCCAGCGCGTGAAGCGCTGGATGCCGTACGCGTAAGGGAGGCTCGATAGATGTCACGTTCACCTCGTTCCGTTGCCTCGCACGCGCGCCGCAAGAAAGTTTTCAAAGCCGCGAAGGGCTTCTATGGCCGCCGCAAGAACAACATCACCACGGCCAACGCCGCGGTCGATCGTTCGCTGCAGCACAACTACATCGGCCGCAAAGAGAAGAAGCGCAATTTCCGCGCGCTCTGGATCCAGCGCATCAATGCCGGTTGCCGCGAACACGGCCTGACCTACAGCCGATTTATCAGCGGGCTCATGAAGGCCGGGATCGACATCGACCGGAAGGTCCTGTCCGACCTCGCCATCCACGAGCCCACAGCCTTCAAGGCTCTGGTGGATCAGGCTGCAGCCAACGCACCGGCGGCGCAGTAAAGCAAAGACTCCATCGGAGCTAAGCAGGCCTTGGCATTCGCCCAAGGCCGTGTTTCAAGCCGTTCCGACAGGGGTTTTTGATGAGCGATATCCAAAGTCTTGAACGCGATGTTCTCGCGTCCATCGATGCGGCTTCCGACGAAGCCGCACTCGAAACCGTTCGCGTCGCCGCGCTTGGCAAGAAGGGTTCGATCAGCGAACTCTTGAAGACACTCGGCGGCATGTCGCCGGAGGAGCGCAAGACCAACGGCCCGCAGTTCAACACGCTGCGCGACCGCGTTACCGATGCGATTGCCGCGCGCAAAACGGAATTGTCGAACGCCGCGCTGAATGCGCGTCTTGCCTCCGAGCGCATCGACGTGACGTTGCCTGCGCGCCCGGAAGCGCAGGGCACGATCCATCCGGTGAGCCAGGTGTTGGATGAAGTCACCGCGATCTTCGCCGATCTCGGTTTCGCCGTCGCCGAGGGGCCGGACATCGAATTCGACGATTACAATTTCACCAAGCTGAACATCCCCGCCGATCATCCGGCGCGGCAGATGCACGACACGTTCTATGTCGCCAGGCAGGCCGACGGCTCGCAGCACGTTCTGCGCACGCACACCTCGCCGGTGCAGGTGCGAACGATGCTCAAGCAGAAGCCGCCGATCCGGATCATTTCACCGGGCCGTACCTATCGCGTCGACAGCGATGCGACGCATTCGCCGATGTTCCATCAGTATGAAGGACTGGTGATCGACGAGAACATCAATCTCGGCCAGCTCAAATGGGTGCTGGAGGAATTCTACAAGGCGTTCTTCGAGGTGAAACAGGTCGAGTTGCGCGCGCGGCCGTCCTACTTCCCGTTCACCGAGCCGAGCGTGGAATGGGATCTGCGCTGCGACCGCTCCGTGCCCGGCAAGATCACCTTCGGCACCGGCAATGACTGGCTGGAGCTTGCGGGCTCCGGCATGGTGCACCCGCGCGTGCTGGAGATGTGCGGTATCGATCCCACAAAATATTCCGGCTTCGCGTTCGGCGGCGGCCTCGACCGTCTCGCGATGCTGAAATACGGCATTCCGGATATCCGTCCGTTCTTCGAATCCGATCTTCGCTGGCTGAGACATTTCGGTTTCGCCGCGCTGGATGTGCCCACGCTTGACGGAGGGCTCAGCCGATGAAGTTCACGCTCTCCTGGCTGAAGGCGCCGCTCGACACCGACGCCGATGCGAACGCCATCGCCGACAAGCTCACCTCCATCGGGCTGGAAGTGGAGTCGGTGGAAGACGCCGGCGCGCGGCTCAAGGATTTCACCGTCGCTTATGTCGTCAGCGCTGAGAAACATCCCAACGCCGACAAGCTGAAGCTCTGCATGGTCGATATCGGTGCGGGCGACCCGGCCTCAAGCAGCGAAGCGGTAGGCCAAAGAAATATTGTGCAGGTCGTCTGCGGTGCGCCGAACGCGCATACCGGCATGAAAGCCGTGTTCGCGAAGCCCGGCGTGGTGATTCCGGTCAGCGGCGATGTGCTCAAAGTCGGTGCGATCCGCGGATTGGAGTCGCGCGGCATGTTGTGCTCCTCGCGCGAGCTTCTGCTCGGCGACGATCACAGCGGCATCATCGAGCTTCCCGCCGATGCGGTAGTCGGTGAACCGGCCGCGAAAGCGCTGGGCCTCAACGACCCGGTGATCGACGTTTCGATCACGCCCAACCGGGGCGATGCGACCAGCGTCTATGGCATCGCGCGCGATCTGGCCGCGAGCGGCCTTGGCCGCCTGCGCGAAGGCGATCTGTCGCCGGTGCCGGGTCAGTTCAAGTCGCCGATCACGACCGCGCTCGATTTTCCGGCCGGCGAAGAACGCGCAGCCCCGATGTTCGCGGGCCGCCTGATCCGTGGCGTGAAGAACGGTCCGTCGCCGCAATGGCTGCAGGACTGGCTGAAGGCCGTCGGGCTGCGCCCCATCTCGGCACTGGTCGATATCACGAACTTCCTCTCGCTCGATCGTGGGCGCCCGCTGCATGTGTTCGATGCCGCGAAGCTCAAAGGCAATCTGCGCGCCCGTTTTGCGAAAGACGGCGAGCAGCTCTTAGCACTCGACGGCAAGACCTACACGCTCGACAGCGGCATGGTTGTCATCGCCGACGACGAAGCGGCGCGGGGCATCGGCGGCGTGATGGGCGGTGAGGATTCCTCCTGCACTGATACAACGACCGACGTGTTTGTTGAGTCGGCGTTGTTCGATCCGATCCGCATCGCGCGCGCGGGCCGCATCCTCGGAATCCTCTCAGATGCGCGTTATCGCTTCGAACGCGGCGTCGATACGGAATTCGTCCTGCCCGGTCTCGAACTCGCGACCAAGATGATTATGAACTTCTGCGGTGGCGAACCGAGTGAGATCGTCGTTACCGGCGGGCCGCCGAACTGGCGCCGCGAGATCGCATTCGACATCGCACGCGTAAAACAGCTCGGCGGCATCGATGTGCCGAAGGCTGAGATCATCGACATTCTCACGCGCCTCGGTTTCGCTGTTAAAGACGGTGCGACGTTGACCGTCACGCCACCGTCCTGGCGTCCGGATATCGAAGGCTCCGCCGATCTGGTGGAAGAGGTCGTGCGTATCCACGGCCTCGACAAGGTACCGTCGATCCCGCTCGTGCGCACCGAAGCCGTCGCGAAAGCAACGCTGACCTCCTCGCAGCGCCGCACGAGGATCGTCCGTCGCGCGCTGGCGAGCCGCGGCTTCCACGAGACGATCAATTTCAGCTTCATTCCCCGCGCCCACGCCAAATTGTTCGGCGGCGGCGACGATGTACGCCAGCTTGAAAACCCCATCGCCGCCGATCTGGATGCGATGCGGCCGAGCGTTCTGCCGTCGCTGCTGGCCGCCGCGCAGCGCAACCAGGCGCGCGGCTTCAACGAGCTGATGCTGTTCGAGATCGGCGCGCAGTTCGAAAGCGGCATGCCCGAAGCCCAGAACCATGTCGCCGCCGGTATCCGGATCGGCGCGGGCGCGCGCGCGTGGTCGAAATCGACCCACGCCGCCGACGCCTTCGACGCCAAAGCCGATATGCTGGCCGCGCTCGACGCCGCGATGGGCGCGCCGATGACGGCACCCGTCAAAGCAGGCGCGGCCGCGTGGTATCATCCCGGCCGCTCCGGCACGCTCGCGCTCGGACCCAAGGTGATCGCGCAGTTCGGCGAATTGCACCCGGCGATCCTTGCGGCCTTCGACATCAAGGGGCCGGCGAGCGCGTTCGAGATCTTCCTCGACGCGATTCCGGAATCGAAAGCGAAAAGCAAAGCCCGCGCGACCTTCGCGCCGTCGCTCTATCAGGCGGTGGAACGCGACTTCGCATTCGTGGTCGATGCCAAAGTGACTGCCGAAGACGTGCTGAAAGCCGCAAAGGGCGCGGATCGCGCGCTGATCGAACGCGCCGATCTGTTCGATGTCTATGAAGGCAAAGGTGTCGCCGAGGGCAAGAAATCGCTCGCCATCTCCGTACGCCTGCAGCCGAAGGACAAGACGCTGACCGATGCCGAGATCGAAGCCGTGGCGCAGAAGATCGTCACCGCGGTGGCCAAGGCGACCGGCGCTGTGCTACGCAGCTAGCAGCTTCGGCGCGACTCCAAATTGCGTGACGAGCCTTTCATACTCCGCTTTCGCGGCGGGGTTTGCGCGCTGGTGACGTTCGGCGAAGATGAATTCGTTCTTGAGGGAATGTTCGAGGCCGGTGAGTTCTGTGATGCGCACCTTGTAACCATGGGCTTCCAGAAATAATCCGCGCAGTACGTTTGTCAGATGCGCGCCGAATTCGCGGCGCTGGATTGGGTGGCGCCAGAGCTGGCGCTCCGGTTTCTTGGATCCTTCGAGTTCGCTTGCCAGCTCGGCCTGGCAGCACGGCACCAGCGCGATGAACTTGGCATCGTTGTGAAGCGCAAACAGGATCGCTTCGTCCGTCGCGGTATCGCAAGCGTGTAAGGCAGTGACGATGTCGGCCTTACCGTCCAGGAGCGCGGCGTCGCGGATCGCGCTTTCGACGAAACGCATGCGGTCGAAGCCGCTGGCCGCGGCGATCTGCTTTGAGGCCTCTATCAGGTCGTGGCGCGATTCAATCGCGTAGACGATGCCGCGGCCTTCCTTGCGGAAGAACAGGTCATACAGCACGAAGCCCAGATAGGATTTCCCCGCGCCGAGATCGGCGAGCACGGGCTGATCCTTCTCCGCAAACGATGCCTCCAGCGCAGGCTTTATCAAATTCGCTAGATGCAGGACCTGCTTGAGTTTACGGCGCGAATCCGCGTTCAGCGCGCCGTCGCGTGTGAGGATATGCAGCGCCTTGAGCAGTTCGACCGACTGTCCGGGCCAGAGCTCCGAAAGTGTATCTTGCGCCTTGGCTGCTGCCGGTTTCTTGTAGTGCTTCGCCATCACACGATCTTAAGCCATGACAGACACCTTCGACAAAAAATCCGCCCTCGCCTTCATCGTCGCGTTCGGCATCGTCAGCCTGTTCGCCGACATGGCCTATGAGGGCATGCGCGGCATCACCGGGCCTTATCTCGCATTGCTTGGCGCGACCGGCACCGCAGTCGGCATCATCGCGGGCACCGGCGAGTTGTTCGGGTACCTGCTGCGGCTCGCATCCGGAAAGCTTGCGTCCGCGACGCGCGCTTACTGGCCGATCACGCTGCTAGGCTACGTCGTGCAGATGGCGACGGTGCCGCTGATGGCGCTGGCCGGTGCGTGGTGGATGGCGGCGCTGTTCATCATCCTGGAGCGCACCGGCAAGGCGATCCGCAATCCCGCTGCCAATTTCATGATGAGCCGCGCCGGCGACCAGATCGGGCAGGGCTGGGCGTTCGGGCTGCACGAAGCGCTGGACCAGACCGGTGCGCTGGTCGGACCACTGATCACCGCCCTCGTGCTCGCGCGGCATGGCGCTTACACAGACGCGTTCCTGTGGCTGGGCGTACCCGCGACGATCACGGTGCTGATCGTGATCGGTGTGTCGCTGCGCTATCCGTCAGCGGGCCGGGCAGCGCCCAAAGCGAAAGACGATTTCGGCGACGGCGCGCTGCCGGCCACGTTCTGGATCTATGCGTCAAGCGCAGGTCTCGTCGCGTTCGGCTTCGCGGATTGGCCACTGATCGCCTATCACTTGGCACAGGTAAAAGTCGTTCCGCCCGCAATTGTGCCGGTACTTTATGCCGTCGCGATGGGCGCCACGGGCGTCGGTGCGCTCGTCTTCGGACGCCTGTTCGACAAGATCGGATTCCGCGTTCTGGTCCCGGCAATTCTCATTGCCGCCGTCACGCCACCGCTCGTCTTTCTGGGTGGCCAGACGGACGCAATCATCGGCACGCTTTGCTGGGGTGTCGCGCTGGGCGTCGAAACATCGGCACTGAACGCCGGTGTCGCACGCCTCGTGCCCGATAGCGCAAGGGCCAATGCCTTCGGGATTTTCTCCGCAGTGTTCGGGATTGCGTGGTTCGCGGGCAGCGCGGCACTGGGGGCGCTCTACGACATCTCGTTTACCGCGCTGGTCGCGGTGTCTGTAGCGGCGGAATTGCTGGCGCTTTTGCCCCTGTTCTTTGTCCTAAAAGCCTCAAAATAGGCCGCTGGACGCGGGTTCTGCCCCCCGTTATACCCCCGGCCTCCATGACCGAACTCGCCAAAATCCGCAATTTTTCCATCGTCGCGCATATCGACCATGGGAAATCCACGCTCGCCGACCGCCTGATCCAGTTCACGGGCGGGCTGTCCAACCGCGAGATGAAGGATCAGGTGCTCGATTCCATGGAGATCGAGCGCGAGCGCGGCATCACCATCAAGGCCCAGACCGTCCGCCTCGCCTACAAGGCCCGCGACGGCGAGACCTATACGCTGAACCTGATGGACACGCCGGGTCATGTCGACTTCGCGTATGAGGTCAGCCGCTGTCTTGCCGCCTGCGAAGGCGCGTTGCTGGTCGTGGATGCAAGCCAGGGCGTGGAAGCGCAGACGCTCGCCAACGTCTATCAGGCGATCGATGCGAAGCTCGAGATCGTGCCGGTGCTGAACAAGGTCGATCTTCCCGCCGCCGAGCCCGAGCGCATCCGTCAGCAGATCGAGGATGTGATCGGCATCGATGCGACCGATGCGATTCCGATTTCCGCCAAGACGGGACTCAACATTGAAGAAGTGCTCGAAGCCGTCGTGCATCGTCTTCCCGCACCAAAAGGCGATGTGAATGCGCCATTGAAAGCACTACTGGTCGATAGCTGGTACGATGTCTATCTCGGCGTCATCGTCCTTGTGCGCATTGTCGATGGCGAGCTGAAGAAGGGCCAGAAGATCCGGATGATGGCGGCCGACGCCGTCTATCAGGTCGAGCAGATCGGCGTCTTCACGCCCAAGAAGGTGAGCGTCGAAAGCTTGAAGCCCGGCGAAGTCGGGTTCATCACCGCGCAGATCAAAGAAGTGGCCGACACGCAGGTCGGCGATACAATCACCGACGAGCGCAAAGGCACAGAAACCCCGCTGGCCGGATTCAAGCCAGCGCAGCAGGTCGTGTTCTGCGGACTTTTCCCCGTTGACGCCGCACAGTTCGAAGATCTGCGCAACGCGCTTGGCAAGCTGCATCTCAACGATGCGAGCTTTACGTTTGAGATGGAGACCAGCGCCGCGCTCGGCTTCGGTTTCCGCTGCGGGTTCTTGGGGCTACTTCATCTGGAGATCATCCAGGAGCGCCTGTCGCGCGAGTTCAATCTCGAGCTCATCGCCACCGCGCCGAGCGTGATCTATCGCCTGCACATGACTGACGGGACGATGCGCGAGCTTCACAATCCCGCCGACATGCCCGACGTCGTGCGCATCGCCTTCATCGAGGAGCCGTGGATCAAGGCGACGATCCTCGTTCCCGACGAACATCTGGGCGCGGTGTTGAAGCTCTGTCAGGACCGCCGCGGCGAGCAGGTCGAACTCACCTATGCCGGCAACCGCGCGATGGTGATCTATCGCCTGCCGCTGAACGAAGTCGTGTTCGATTTCTACGATCGTTTGAAGTCGGTGTCGCGCGGCTATGCGAGCTTCGATTATCACATCGAGGAATATGTCGAGGGCGATCTGGTGAAGCTGTCGATCCTCGTGAACGGCGAGCCGGTCGATGCGCTGTCGATGATCGTCAACAAGCAGCGCTCGGAATCGCGCGGCCGCGCGATGTGCGAGAAGCTGAAAGAGTTGATCCCGCGCCATCTGTTTCAGATCCCGATCCAGGCGGCCATTGGCGGCAAGGTCATCGCGCGCGAAACCATCAGCGCGATGCGCAAGGACGTCACCGCGAAATGCTATGGCGGCGACATCAGCCGTAAGCGCAAGCTCCTCGACAAGCAGAAAGAGGGCAAGAAGAAGATGCGCCAGTTCGGCAAAGTCGACATCCCGCAGGAAGCCTTCATCGCCGCGCTCAAGATGGATCAGGACTGATCAGCGGCACGCGCCGTAGAACGTCATCATCCGGCTCTTGTAGTCGAGCAGCATCTTCAGCCCCATCGCCGCAAACGTCTCGTTGCCGATGTTGGCGACGCGCGACTCGCTGCCAGGTGTTTTGCGCACCGTCACCGCCTGGCCCGCGGGCAGCGTGAAAGGACCGAAGCCGACGGGCACATTGAGCGTGTAGGTCTTCACCGTCGTGCCTCCGCGCGCGCCGGTGGCCGTGCTTTCGCCGGTTTCTTTCAGCGCGGTGGTCACCCCCGGAAGCGCAAGCGCCGCCTGGTAGAGTGAGATGCCGCGGTTCGAACCGGTGTCGAGGCTGATGGTGCCGCTTGCGGCGCCGAAGCGGAAATCCGGAACGGCCGGGATATTGTCGTCCGGAAAACCTTTCAGCGGGATCGTCCAGCGCTTGGTGCAGCGACCCACCGCCGGCATCGCATCGGCCGGGCGGTCGAGGATGCTCAGGCGCTTCGCGCCATAGTCGATCAGCACAATCTTGTCGTTGAGAAAACTGTAGCCCAGAACACCGTCGAGCTTTCGCCCATAGCTTGCCGACAGCGCGTCCATGTTCATTGCCAGCGCATCGATGGCCGGGAAATTGCGCCCCGCAATCGCGAGGCCGTCGATAGTAGCGGCATAGACTTTCGCCTCCTTGGCATCGCCCACGCCGCTGGCTTCACCGCTCGTGCCTTTGTCGATCTTGAGGCCCAACGCTTCCGCGTCCGCCACATCGATGACCGACGGATCCACGCCGGTGTCGAGGATCATGGTGAGCGGCTTTCCCTTCACCGTCACATCCAGACCGATCGCGGTGCGGGAAAAGTCGAAAGGCGTGCTGAGTGGCGCTGCTATCGCGCCGCTCGACAGACCGAGCGAAAGCGCAGCAAGGACGATGCGACGGGCGATCATGGACATGCTCCTTCGATGCGGCGAGGATATGCCGGCCGCCCCTCCTCAGATAGGCGGGCCCGCGCAAATTGAAAGTGCCGCATGTCCGAACACGATCTCCTCGATATGGCCCATCAGGCAAGCCAGGCGGTTGAGGTCAATCTGGCGCAGGTGTTGACGATCACGTTCGCGATGGTGGTCGCCATCTACTATTTCCTGCATCAGGCCGGCCTGCGCATGAAGCTCTTTGCTTTTGTGCTCTATGCGCTGGGCATGCTCGTGTATCTGGGCTCCATGCTGGCGGAATCGATGCTGCGCCAGGGGGCGATCAAGGCGCTCGACGCGATGCCGCACAAATCCGCGGCGACGGAGTATTACCTTTCGATCAGCCATAGCTGGGTTCAGATCGTAACGTCGATCGCGCTGAATGCGGCCTATTGGATTTTGTGGATCGGCATCACGTTCCTGATGTTCTTCTGGAAGAAGCCGAGTGAGCGGTAAGGTAGCCCTCATCGACTACGGCTCCGGCAATCTGCGCTCGGCGGAGAAGGCGCTCGCGCGTGCCGTCCAACGGCGCAGCACGGGGCACGAGATCGTTGTGACGGCCGATCCCGGCGTCGTCGCCGGCGCGGAGCGGATCGTGCTTCCGGGCGTCGGCGCGTTTGGCGATTGCATGAGCGGGCTCTCGGCCATTGGCGGCATGGTGGAAGCGTTGCATGAATCCGTGCTGAAGCGCGGGACCCCTTTCCTGGGCATCTGTGTCGGCATGCAGTTGCTCGCGCGCGTCGGCCGCGAATTCGGCGATCACCCCGGCCTTGGCTGGATCGAGGGCGAAGTCACAAAACTCACCCCCGATGACTCCGCCCTGAAGATCCCGCAGATCGGCTGGAACGAGCTGAACCTCACGCGGCCGCATCCGCTGTTTGCGGACATCGCGACCGGGTCACATGCCTATTTCGTTCACTCCTATGCGATGAAGACAGGGAGCGCCGAACACGTGCTCGCGACATCGGACTATGGCGGCGCATTCACAGCCGCAGTCGGACGCAACAACATCGCGGGCACGCAATTTCATCCCGAGAAGAGCCAGGCCGTCGGGCTGACCCTGCTCGGCAATTTCCTGGAGTGGCGGCCGTGATTTTGTTTCCCGCCATCGATCTGAAAGACGGGCGTTGCGTGCGGCTGAAGCGCGGCGCGATGGAGTCCGCGACGGTGTTCAACGATGACCCCGCGGCGCAGGCGCTCACTTTCGAGCGTGCGGGGTTTTCTTGGCTGCACTGCGTGGACCTCGACGGCGCGTTTGCCGGTAAAACCGCCAATGCAGATGCCGTCCGCAGAATCTGCGAGGCGACGAAGCTGCCCATTCAGCTCGGCGGCGGCATCCGGGACATGGCGGCGATCGAGGGCTGGCTCGCAGCGGGGATCACGCGGGTGATCCTTGGTACGGCCGCGCTCAAGAACCCCACGCTGGTGAAAGAGGCCGCGCGCGCGTTCCCCGGCAAAGTGGTTGTCGGCGCCGACGCGGTGGGTGGGAAGATTGCGACCGAGGGCTGGGCAGAGGTGTCGGACCTGACGCCGGCCGATCTCGGGCGGCGGTTCGAGGACGCGGGTGTTGCGGCGATCCTGTTCACCGATGTCGATGGCGACGGATTGCTCGGCGGCGTGAACGTGGCGGCGACGGCAGCGCTGGCCAAAGCCGTCCGCATCCCGGTGATCGCGTCCGGGGGCGTTGGCGGGATCGGGGATATCGAAGCGCTGATAGCAGCGAACGAGCCGAACATCGAAGGCGTTGTGATCGGGCGCGCGCTTTACGACGGGAAGATTGATCCCAGACAGGCGCTTGCGCTCGTGAACAGTGTTCAGAAACGCTAACCAAGATTCGGATTATACTTAATTCTCAGAGTCTTAGAGCGCTTACGGCGCCTTGCTGAGTCGGCGAATCAGATCGTCGAATTGTTCGAGGGATTTGTAGCGGATTCGGATTTCCCCACCCTTATCCCCTTTGTGCACGATCTCAACATTGAGCCCTAACAGGCTGGAAATATTTGATTCAATGGCCGTGATGTTCACGTCCTTGTGGACAAGTCTGCTTTTGCCCGGTTTTTTCTTCCCCGAACGCTGTTCAGCCTCACGCACATTGAGCCCACCCTCGATAATGGCGAGTGCGCGCGCCTCGGGATCCGGATCGTCGAGCAGCGTCCGCGCATGGCCCGCCGTCAGCCGTCCATCGCGCAGCATCGTCTTCACGCTTTCCGGCAGGCGGAGCAGCCGGAGGGTATTCGCCACATGGGAACGGCTCTTGCCAACTTCCTTGGCGATTTTCTCCTGAGTGTATTGGAACCGGTCGACCAGCTCGTGATAGGCGGCTGCCTCCTCGATCGCGTTCAGATCGGCACGCTGGACGTTCTCGACAATGGCGAGCTCGAGCGACTCGGCGTCGGTCATCTCGCGGACGACCACCGGCACGTCGTGGAGCTTGGCGAGCTGGGCGGCGCGCCAGCGGCGCTCGCCGGCGACGATCTCGAAGCTGTCCGCCTCGCCCTTCACCGGCCGGACCAGGATCGGCTGAAGCACGCCCTTCTCGCGGATCGACTCGGTCAGATCATTGAGATCTTCTGGCGCAAAAGTTTTGCGTGGCTGGAAACGGTTGGGCTTCAGGAATGCGACCGGTAACGAGCGCGCATTCTTCGCCTCGCCGCGCGTCGGCACCGCCTCTTCGCCGATAAGCGCAGAAAGCCCGCGACCCAATCCCGCCTTCGGTGTCATGCCGCCACCCGAAGACGTTCGCGCTGAATGAGTTCGCCGGCGAGCTTGATGTACGCCTGACTGCCCGGACATTTGAGATCGTAGACCAGCGCCGGAAGCCCATGACTGGGCGCTTCGGAGATGCGCACATTGCGCGGGATCACCGTTGAATAAACCTTCTCGCCCATGTTCTCGCGCACATCGGCGGCAACCTGATCCGACAGCTTATTGCGCTTGTCGAACATGGTCAGAATGATGCCCTGGATATCGAGCGCGGGATTCAAATTGGCGCGCACGAGCTCGATTGTCTTGAGCAATTGACTCAAGCCTTCCAACGCAAAGAACTCGCATTGCAGCGGCACGACAACCGCATCCGCCGCGACCATCGCATTCACAGTCAGCAACGTCAGCGACGGCGGACAATCGATCAGCACATAGGAGAACTCTGATCCTCCGTGTACGGAATATTCCGCGAGCGCGTCCTTCAGACGATAATTGCGCCGCTCCATATCGATCATCTCGAGCTCTGCGCCGGAGAGATCGACGGTCGAAGCAACCAGCGACAGACGCGGGATGCGCGTCTGGATGATCGACTCAGCGATCGAGGCTTCGCCCATCAGCACGTCATAGGTCGTGTGCCTGCGCTCGCTGCGCGGGACGCCGAGGCCCGTAGAGGCGTTGCCCTGCGGGTCCATGTCGATAACAAGGGTCGGCTCGCCCACCGCAGCCAAGGCGGTGCCGAGGTTGATCGCCGTCGTCGTCTTACCGACGCCGCCCTTCTGGTTGGCGACGACCAGGACGCGGGGACGCTTGGCTTGGGCGGACATGGGCTAGCTCCCGGATCTCCAGTAGGCTGCCGGACGGATCGGTCAGGCTGGGGTGCTGCTGGAGGCTTAGTTTCCAGTGTTTATGCGCCTCGGTCAATTCAGACCCCACATTTTGCCCCTTGAGAAACAGGCAAACGGTATTCGAACCCACGAAATGCTGTGCATACCCCAGCAGCTTGTCGAGCGGCGCGCAGGCGCGGGCGGTGACGACATCGAACGCCTCATGATCCGTCGTTTCCATGCGGGTGTTGCGAATTTTGAGGTTCAACCCCAGTCTTCCGCTCACCTCCGCGAGAAACGCGCATTTCTTGGCGATGGATTCGAACAGCGAGACCTGTACGCGGTCTCGGAGAAGCTCTGCCAGAACGATGCCGGGGAAACCGCCGCCGCTGCCGAGATCGGCGAGGGTTCGAGCATCGGCCGGGATATACTTCGCTAGCTGGGCGCTGTCCCACACGTGCCGCCGCCAGACATCTGCCAGAGAGCTGGCCGAGACCAGGTTGTGGCGCGCGTTCCAGTCTTCCAGAAGTCCCACATAGGCCTTCAGACGGGCCAATGTTTCACGTGAAACACCGGTTTCCGCCGCGAATTCCTCTGGTCCGAATTGTTTCACGTGAAACAGGGTCAGGCGACGCGCCGGGAACCAGCCCGGACATGCGCAAGTATGAGGGTGAGCGCCGCCGGGGTCACGCCATCGACGCGGGCTGCCTGACCGAGGGTCGCGGGCCGGATCCGGCTCAGCTTCAGCCGGATTTCGGTCGAAAGGCCGTGGATGGCTGCATAGTCGAGGTCTTCCGGCAGGGCACGGCCCTCATCCCGGCGAAACGCCAGAATATCAGCATCCTGACGGTTCAGATAACCGGCATATTGGGCATCGATCTCCAGCTGGTCGCGGATCGGCACAGAAATCGCCTGAATCTCCGGCCAGATCCCCGAAATCGTATTGAATTCGACGTTCGGCAGCGAAAGCAGGCTCAACGCATCCCGCCGCACGCCATCCAACCGGATCGCGATGCCATGCTTTTGGGCTTCGTTCGGGGTCAGGGTCAGAGACTGCATGGTCTGGCGGGCCGCCTCCAGCGCGTCCAACTTTGCGCCAAACGCCGCGGCGCGCGCTTCACCGACACATCCCGCAGCCAGGCCAACCGGCGTCAGCCGCTGATCGGCATTATCGGCGCGGAGGGTCAGACGGTACTCGGCCCGCGACGTGAACATGCGATATGGCTCGCTCACCCCGCGCGTCACCAGGTCGTCGATCATCACGCCGATATAGGAGGAGGCACGGTCCAGGATCAGCGGATCGTTGCCACCAGCAGCACGCGCCGCATTGACGCCCGCGATCAAGCCTTGGCCTGCCGCTTCCTCATAGCCCGTTGTGCCATTGATCTGGCCGGCGAGGTATAAGCCTTTGATTTGCTTGACTTCCAGCGCTGCGCTCAGCTCGCGCGGATCGACGTAATCATATTCGATCGCATAGCCCGGCCGCTTCACCGCGACGTTCTCCAGCCCCGGAATGCTCTTGAGCAGCGCGATCTGCACATCCTCGGGCAGGGAGGTCGAAATCCCGTTCGGATAGACGGTGTCGTCGTCCAACCCCTCGGGCTCGAGGAAGATCTGGTGGCTGTCGCGCGCGGCGAAGCGCACGACCTTGTCCTCGATGGAGGGGCAGTACCGCGGCCCGGTCGACTCGATCTGGCCGGAATAGATCGGCGCGCGATGCAAATTCGCGCGGATGATCGCGTGCGTCTCCGGCGTCGTGCGCGTGATGTGGCAGACGGTCTGCGGCGTGGTGATCCGTTCGGTCAGAAACGAGAACGGCGAGGGTGGATCGTCGCCATGCTGCACTTCGAGCGCGGCCCAATCGATGGTCTTGCCGTCAAGCCGCGGTGGCGTGCCGGTTTTGAGCCGACCCATCACCAAACCCAATGAATAAAGGGTTTTGGAGAGACCGATGCTCGGCGCGTCGCCAACGCGGCCCGCCGGAATCTTCGTCTCGCCCATATGGATGAGACCGTTCAGGAATGTGCCCGTGGTCAGCACCGCGGCGCCCGCACGGATCGTCTCGCCGCTCGCGGTCACAACGCCAACGACCCGCCTGTCCTCAATCATAAGGTCTTCGACAGCCGCGGCGCGGATGGTGAGATTGTCCTGTGCGGCCAGCGCTGCCTGCATTGCTTGGCGATAAAGTTTGCGATCCGCCTGGGCGCGCGGACCACGCACGGCGGGACCTTTGCGGCGGTTGAGCATCCGGAACTGGATACCGGCCGCGTCCGCAACCTTGCCCATCACGCCATCCAGCGCATCGATCTCGCGCACCAGATGCCCCTTGCCCACCCCGCCGATCGCGGGATTGCACGACATCTCGCCGATGGTCTCGACCTTGTGGGTCAGCAACAGCGTGCGCGCACCAAACCGCGCGGAAGCCGCCGCCGCCTCGCAGCCCGCATGCCCTCCACCGATAATGATGACGTCAAACGCGCTCATGCGCGGGTCAATACGCGGGCTCAATGCTCCGAGCAAGATAATGGCAAGTCATTTGGATAGAGGGGCTTGAAAAGAACATTACACGAACATAAGTCTTGACGAACTGGTGCATTATGCTGGCTGATTCGGCCAATCTTGGCGGGGCTCGGTCGACGCAATGGATCTGCGGTCTTTCTTCGCGACCTTCGTCGCTGGCGTCTTCGTGGCAATTGCCGCGTTCTACATTGCGACGCGAGGACCAGTCGCAAGTGCTGGCTGGACCGCGGAAGGATTGGTCACCGTTATTTTGACGGCGACCACCGTAGTTTTGGCCGCGTTGGGTATAGCCGTCGCGCTGGTAGCAATATGGGGATACGACCGTATCAAAGATGCAGCGATTAAAGGTGCAACAATAGAAGCGGTGAAGATTGCAACGGCCGAAGCAATCAAGGCGGCCAAGGAAGTCGCTGAAGTCACAGCTGCGCGTGAGGTGGCGGCTCGCTTACAAAGCGAAGGGGGCACATCTAAGGAGATAATAGCCGCGTTCACAAATAATGACGGAGGCAAAGCAGAATGAATTATTCAAAAATTCAAGACCGTCAGCCGATCCCATCCGAGATTGTTGCGCAGCATCTCACCAAAGCTCCGATCGACGTTGTAGAAATCGTATCTGCTCTCGGGTTGGAATTGTCCTATGAATCTATGGGCGACTTAGCCGGCAAGATCGAGCGAAAAGGAAATAGCTTCAAAATAACCGTCAACTGGTCTGACAATCCTCGCCGTAAGCGTTTCACCATAGCGCACGAGATTGGCCACTACGTTCTTCATCGCGACATGATCGGTGATGGAGTAACGGACGACGCCATGTACCGAAGCTCACTTGGTAGCTTCTTCGAGACGCAAGCAAACCAATATGCTGCTTTTGTGCTAATGCCGCCGAGCTTAGTAAAAGCCGCTTATAATGAAGGAATAAGATCATACGTTGATATGGCGCAACATTTCGACGTTTCGGAACAGGCTGCCCAAATCAGAATGAAGACGATCCTGCCCGATCACGCGTAGTCACTTCAGTCGAGTCGGAAAGCGATAGTAGCCTACGCTGACAAGTACGTGGCCCCCACTATTTCCCGATACAGAAATCCTTGAACACGACATCGAGAACGTCTTCGATATCGACGCGGCCGATGATGCGGCCGATGGAGCGGAGTGCGAGGCGGAGATCTTCGGCGAGCAGCTCGGGTTGATCGTCTGGCGTGGTGAGGGCGTGCTCCAGAGATCGTGTGGCATCTTCGAGAGCGTGGCGATGGCGCGCGCGCGTGAGGACCGGGGCCTCGGTCGGACGTTCGAGACGGTCGCGCACTTTCGCGGTCAGCGCGTCGATCATCGTATCCATGCCGGCGCCGGTCTTGAGCGATATCGAAATGCCATCGCGTTTCGCGGGCCAGGGCAGGTCGGATTTGTTGAAGACGATGAGATCGCCGCGCGTGCCGTCTGGCAACCCGGTGAAGGGGTCGGCGGCGCTGCCGTCGAGAAGGAGTAAAACCAGATCGGCGGTCTCGGCGCGGGCGCGGGCGCGGCGCACGCCTTCGGCCTCGATGATCTCGGCCGTGTCGCGCAGGCCGGCGGTGTCGGCGAGGATGACGGGGTAACCGCCAAGGTCCATCCGCACATCGATCACGTCGCGGGTGGTACCGGCGATCTCGGCCACGATGGCGACGTCGCGGCGGGCGAGCGCGTTCACCAGCGAGCTCTTTCCCGCGTTCGGCGGACCGATCACTGTTAAGTGCAGCCCCTCGCGCAGCACTTCGCCGCGCCGGGAATCATCCAGATGGCCACGAATATCCTGGAGAATTCCGGCAATGGCCGCCCGCGTCCGGGCAAACGTGTCAGCGGGAAGCTCCTCGTCGGAGAAATCGATGGCGGCTTCGGCCCAAGCACCCGCTTTGATCAGGTCTGCCCGCCAGCCCTCGTAGAGTTCGGCCAACGCGCCGTCATATTGGCGGAGCGCCTGACGTCGCTGAGCGTCGGTCTCGGCATCGACCAGATCGGCGATGGCCTCAGCCTGGGTGAGATCGATCTTGCCGTTCTCGACCGCGCGGCGCGTGAACTCGCCGGGCTCGGCGGGGCGAAGGCCGAGCGCTGCGAGTGCCTCCATTATCGCGCCGACAATCGCGCGGCCGCCATGGACGTGGAATTCGGCGATGTCCTCACCGGTGAAGCTTGCTGGGCCTTGGAAATAAATCGCGAGGCCGCGATCGATGAGCGTTCCCGCACCACCGAAAAAACCCGTCATTGCTGCGTTTCGCGGCGGCGGCGGCGGTTTGTCCGTCAGCGCTTCAAGCGCACGCGCAGCGTCTGGCCCCGAGACGCGCACCACGGCCACGCCGGCGCGGCCGGGCGCTGTGGAGAGCGCGAAGATGGTGTCTCGGCTCAACCCTTTTTCTTCGGCGCCGCCGCCATTTTCGCGCTGTCCCAGAGGAATTTCTGGAATTGCTCGAAGCCCTGGCCCATCGGCGCCCAGAGCTTCATCAGCGCTTCGGGGTCGCTCGCCTCGCGCATGCGCCTGCGCATCTCTTCCAGCATCTGCTCGTTCATCGCCTTCACGTCGGGCAGGCCCATCAGGGTGCGGGCCTCTTCCGGCGTCATATCCATTTCGACGTGAATCTTCATGGGCTTAACTGCTTTTGGGCTTGCGCCTTGTGAGCCTCTTGCGGGGCGGCTAAAGGAAGCCTGACCAAGACAGACACAAAACGCAACGCCGCACGGACGGTCAGCGTCCGCCGCCTTTTCAGCATGGGACACCGCATGAGCCGCAATCAGCTCGACCAGTCGAACAGCCCTTATCTCCTCCTCCACAAGGACAACCCGGTTCATTGGTATCCGTGGGGCCGCGAGGCGTTGGAAGCCGCGGAAGCGCAGAACAAACCTATCCTGCTCTCGATCGGCTACACCGCGTGCCACTGGTGTCATGTGATGAACGCCGAGAGCTTCGCGGATGCCGAAACCGCGGCGCTGATGAATGACGGCTACATCAACATCAAGGTCGATCGCGACGAGCGCCCCGATCTCGATCAGCTCTATCAGTCTGCAGCGAACGCCATGGGCAGCACCGGCGGCTGGCCGCTGACGATCTTCCTCACGCCCGCCGGCGTGCCGTTCTACGCGGCGACTTATCTGCCGAAGGAAGAGCGCTTCGGCCAGCCTTCGTTCAAAAGCATCCTGAATGACGTCGCCAAGATCTACACCGACAAGGCCGATATCGTCGGCCAGACCACGACGCAATTGACCGAGCAGCTGAACAATCTCTGGAACCGCGACATGCGCGGCCCGTTGCAGGCTGCGGTGCTCGATCAGATCGCGATTGCCGTCGGCCAGAAATTCGACATCTTCTATGGCGGAATCGTCGCGCCCCAGAAATTCCCGCAGATCCATCTCGTCGAGCTGTTGTGGCGCGCGCATCTGCGCACCGGCCTGCCGCAATTCCTGCAGGTCGCGTCGAAGACCCTCGATTCGATTCTGGTCGCGGGGCTTTACGATCACGTCGGCGGCGGCTTCTTCCGCTATACGACCGACGAGCGCTGGCTGATCCCGCATTTCGAGAAGGTCACGTCGGAGAACGCGCTGATCCTCGATTTCGTGACGCTGGTGTTCCAGCACAACCGCAATGCGCTTTGTCAGAACCGCATGGAAGAGACGGTCGACTGGCTTCTGCGCGACATGCGCGTGGAAGACGGTTTCGCCGCCAGCATCGACGCCGATTCCGAAGGTGAAGAAGGCAAGTATTACGTCTGGAGCGAGGCGGAGGTCGATGCCGCACTCGTCGGCACGTTCTCGCAGAAATTCAAGTCCGCGTTCGGCATCACGCGCGAAGGCAATTTCCAGGGCAAGAACATCCTGCGCCGCATCGGCACCGCCGCGCCCTATCCGCAATCCGAAGCCGACGAGTCGCTGCTGCAGAAGCAGTGCGGCATGCTGCTCGCCGCGCGTCAGAAACGCGTGGCGCCGATGCGCGACGACCAGGTGCTTGCCGACACCAACGGCATGGTCATCGCGGCGCTTGCCAATGCCGGCGCGGCCATGCGCCGCCCGGAATGGGTTGCCGAAGCGACGAAGGCGTTCGACTTCGTCCTCAAGGTGCTGGGCGACGGCGACAAGCTCTATCACTCCTGGCGCGCGGGCAAGCGCGGCCATGCCGGCTTTGCCGACGACTACGCGCACATGGCGCGCGGCGCGCTCGCGCTGTGGGAAGCGACCGGCGAGAAGCGCTTCCTCGCGCAGGCGCAGCGCTGGGTGCATACGCTGAACGAGAATTTCTGGGATGCGTTCGGCGGCGGCTATTTCACCAGCGCCGGCAGCGACGAGCCTCTCTTCGTCCGTGTACGGTCGATCTTCGACCAGACCCAGCCGCCGGCCAACTCGGTGATGCTCGGCGTGCTCTCGCGCCTCGGCATGGCGACGGCCGACACCGCTTACGTCGACCGCTGCAACAAGCTGATCGAAGGCTTCGCGCAGGAAGTGACGCGCGCCTATCTGTCGGCGGGCTCGTTCCTGAACGGGCTGGAATTCGCGGTCTCGAATCTGCAGATCGTCGTGTTCGGAACGGTCGACAACCAGAAAACGCTGGAACTCATCAACGCCGTGCTCGGCCGCAGCCTGCCCAACAAGCTCCTGATCGTGGTGCCCTCGGGCGACGCCCTGCCGGAAGGACATCCCGCCAAGACCCTGCAATTGGTCAACGGCAACCCGACGGCCTATATCGTGCAGCGCGGGCAGATTTCCCAGGCGATCAACAATCCGGTCGCGCTCAGCCAGATCCTTCAGCTGCCGCAACAAAAGCCGACGACAGGACAGCGCCTGCAATAAAGGAGACCCTGATGACCGCGAAGCAGATTTCGATTCCCGGACCGGACGGCGCCTTCGCGGGCTATCTCGCGTCGCCGTCCTCCGGAAAGGGGCCGGGCATCGTCGTCATCCAGGAGATTTTCGGCATCAACCAGGTGATGCGTGACATCGCCGACGATCTGGCGAGCCACGGCTATTTCGCGCTCGCGCCCGATCTGTTCTGGCGGCTTGAGCCCGGCGTGCAGCTCACCGACAAGACCGATGCCGAATGGAAACGCGCCTTCGATCTCATGGGCCGCTTCGACATCGACAAGGGCATGACCGACATCCAGGCGACGATCGACACTCTGCGAGCGCGTCCCGGCGTCACCGGCAAGATCGGCGCGGTCGGGTACTGCCTCGGCGGCCAGCTCGCCTATCTTGCCGCCACCCGCACGAACATAGACGCCTCGGTCGGCTATTACGGCGTAAGCATTCAGGACCGTCTGGGCGAAGCGGCGAACATCAGGAAGCCGCTGATGCTGCATGTCGCGGCCAAGGACCAGTTCACGCCGCCGGAAGCGCAGAAAAAGATTCAGGACGGGCTCGGCAGGAACCCGCTTGTGACGCTGCACGTCTATCCCGAGATGGACCACGCCTTCGCGCGCGTCCGCGGCGCCCATTACGACAAGGCCTGCGCGGATCTCGCCAACGGCCGCACATCGACTTTCTTCCGGCAGCATCTGGCGTGAACCGCGCGGCGTCGTATCTGACGCTGATCGCGATCGCGTGCTGCGCCTATCTCGCCGCCGACCTTGCGCATGAGACGCTGGGCCATGGCGGCGCGTGTGTTGCGAGCGGTGGAAAATCCCTGCTCGTCGACACGACGTTCCAGGATTGCTCGATCCACTCGCGCTGGATCGACGGCGCCGGACCGGTCACTGGTATCGTTGTCGCTCTTCTGGCCTGGTTCGGCGCGCGCCGAACACGGGCCGCGAATCTGCGCATGTTCCTGACGCTCCTGTTTGCGGACGCGATCTTCTGGAACGTCGCCTACATGATCAAATCCGGGATCGGTCACACCGGCGACTGGCATTTCCTGATTGAAGGACTCGAGCCCGCAAGCATCTGGCATATCGGTCTCGCCATAGCGGGTGTCGCGCTTTACATCGGCGCGATGCGGATGCTAGCGCGCATCTGGCCGGCGGGCGAGGAAATGACATCCGGCAAAGTCGCTGTGATCGCCTATCTCACGGCAGCAGCACTCTCTGCTGTCGCGGGATATTTCGATCCGCGCGGTCCGCACATCGTTCTCAGCGATGCGTTGCCGTCGTCGCTCGCGGCCATCGGCTTGCCGCTTGTCGGTCTGCGCAAGAACACGCAGGTAAGCGTGACGCCCTCGCCGGTCTGGATCGCGATGGGCGTGGCATGCGCCATCTTCTTCATCGCGATCCTCGGCCCCGGCATCCGGTTCTGATCTATTTTAAATCAGCCAGCGGACGCACGTCTTCCACCAGATGCACAAGCACGCGGCCCGGCTCCTCGATCTGCATCATGTGCGCTGAGTTCTCGAACCAGACCAGCTTCTTCACCGGCGCATGCACATGGGCGAACCAGTCGGCTGCCACTTTCTCCGACACCGTGTCGTCGTGGCGGCCGTTGAACAGGATGATCGGGCAGCGAAAATCCGTGGTCTTCGTGAAATCGACCGCCACGAAATCCTTCATCAGTCCGGTCAATGACAGATCGGAGCCCTTGTCGATCGCATCGAGGTCGGCATCCGTGTAATCCGGCGACAACTGGGTTGCGTGATAGTAGTAGCCATAGCTGTCGCGGTTCCAGCTGAGCTGGCCGTATTTCACCGACCAATCGCGCTCGACGTTGATCTTGGCGAGCGGGATCGTGCCGTTCCTTTCCGGATAGGGTGCAATGGCGGTCAGCGCCTTCACGGCCTTGGTGTCGTGCGCGGCCTCGGCAGATTTCAGCAGATCGTTATAGCCAATGCGCTCGCTCTCCACCGTGTTGATCATCTGGCCCATGCCGACATACGCGTAGAGCCATTCGGGATGTTCTGCGGCAAGGCGCAGTCCCAGAACCGACCCCCAGGAATGGCCCATCACGAAGATCTTGTTCTTGTGATAGGTCGCGCGCAGGTATTGCACCAGCTCTTGCGTGTCCTGCTCCAGGCGATCCTCCGACATGGTCGGACGGATTTTGCCCGGATCGTTCGAATTGTAGGTCTTTCCCGACCCGCGCTGATCCCACTGCACGACGGTGAAGTAGTCCTCCCAAGGATTCTGGAAGGTCCAGCTTGTCGGCATTTCCGGCGCTCCGGGCCCACCATGAAGAAACAGCAGGATCGGATTGTTCCGGTCGCGCCCACGGATCGTGATCCATTGCTTTATTCCGCCGATCTCCACCGTCATCTGCTGATCGATACCGTTGGCGGTCACGACTTTCTGAAGATCGCCGATGATCCTGCGCGCCTTGTCCTGGGTGAAAGCGGGCGGTGACTCCGCGTTGGCTGCATTTGCGCCAACCATCGCGAACATCGCCGCGCAGACAAGGAATCGATCGATACGCATGGAACTCTCCGTTCGGGAAACCGCCGTGTGTCTCCGACATAAGCATCGCAACTGCGATAGCGAAGCGCTGCGGCAGATTTTCCCGCATGACGCAGGGTTCTCAAAACGCGTGAAACATCGGCTCCAGGAATGCCATTCGCTTTCCGCATGGCGGCGGTTCGGATGCTCTCGGGCTCGAACATAGTGGCGGCGGCAATTATGCAGCGCCGGAGGGATCGCAGTGTTCCTCCGCTGTGACCAGCGGTTTAAGCCGTGTGCCGATCAAAAGGATCAGCCCCGCGCCCGCGCAAACGATCGCCGCGTGCAAGGTCCAGAACAGCGCCGGATCGAGTTTTTCATAAAGGCCGCCGATGCGTCCGCTGATCACGCTGCCCAGAAACACCGAGAGATTGTTCACGCCCATCATCGTCGCGTTCACCGATTTCGGTCCCGCGCGCGAATACAGGGCCGTGGTGATCGGCGAAAAATAGAGCCAGCCGATATTGGAGCCCATGTGGAAGGCTATGGCCCAGATCAGAGACGCCTTGCCGCTCGCATCGGGAAATGACGTCGCCAGCGCGAGCAGAAGCGTCGAGGCACCGAAGATCACACAGCCGATCGCCATCTTTCCGAACTCGCCCGGCTCGCGGCCGCGCGACGCCTGCCAGCGCCAGATCGTGAGGAAAACCGGCAGCCAGACAAAAGGCGCAATGCCGTCGAGCGATTGCAGCCACGGCACCGGCATCGTCCAGCTGCCGAAGCGCAGATCGACATGATCGCGCACCCAGATGTTGTACGTGTTCCAGACCTGCGATTGCGCGATCCAGAACGTCATCGTGCCAAGCACCAGGACGATCAGCCAGACGATGACGCGCTTGTCGAGCGCGGTCAGAGGCTCGAAGACCTGCGCCGCACCGCGTTCGCGCTCTGCCGGAAGATAGCGTCGCCCGGAAAGATAGATGACCAGGCCGATCAGCATGCCCACGCCGGCAAAGGCGAACGCGAAATGCCAGCCATAGGCCTGCCCTAGAAAGCCTGTGACGATCGGAGCGATGAAGGCGCCGATATTGATCATCGCGCCATAGGTCTGGAACGCTGCCGTGCGCCGGCGATCCTCTTTTGGATAGAGCTCGCCCAGTTGCGGCGAGAGATTGCCGCGCAGACATCCCGCGCCGCAGATCAGCAACAGAAGCGCAAGCATGAACGAGGCGTCGAAGGCGAGGCAGAAATGGCCGGCCGTCATCAGCAATGCGCCGAGTGCGATCGTACGCGTGCGTCCGAGGACACGATCGCCCAGCGCACCGCCGATCACCGGGGTGAAATAGACAAGGCCGACATAGAGTCCGAACACCTGCGAGGCGAGTGCCTGCGTCGAAAGCGGGCCGGTCATGCTTTCGATGACGGCTCTGAAAGTCGCAAAGCCGACGATGCGCTCGACATGCCCGGGCAGGAGAAGCTGCTCCACCATGTACAGCACCAGAAGCGCCTGCATCCCGTGGAAAGAGATGCGGTCCCAGAGCTCAGTCCCGCCGATGAAAAGAAGGCCTTTGGGGTGGCCGAACACCGTGGCGCGATCGGGCGGCGGATTCGCTTCGGTCGTCGCTGCCGTCATCGTCCGCCCTTGCACAACCGCTCCACCTGCACGATCTACATGAGCGTCCGCAGCCGGCGGGAGCAAGCCGGGACCGGACGCCTTGCCAAGGGGTACCCCCTCCCCGAAAATCGCGGTTCGAATAGGCCACCCAAACGGGTCGTCAGGCAAGGCGTTGAGATTATTGGGAAAGCGCGGTCATGAAAGCGATCCGGTTCGAGCAGGTTGGTGGCCCCGAAGTCCTGAAATATGTTGACGTCGACCTGCCGCCGCCGGGTCCGGGCCAGGTCCGTGTCCGTCATACCGCCATCGGCGTGAATTTCATCGACACCTATCACCGCTCGGGTCTCTACAAACTGCCACTGCCTTCAGGCCTTGGCAGCGAGGCGGCCGGCGTTGTCGACGCGCTCGGCGACGGTGTGACATCACTCAAGATCGGCGATCGCGTCGCCTATGCCGGCGCGCTCGGCGCTTATGCGGAAGCCAGCAACGTGCCCGCCGACAAGCTCGTAAAGCTGCCGCAAGGCGTAAGCGACGAGGTCGCTGCCGCTGCGATGCTCAAAGGCATGACGGTGCAGTACCTACTCACGCGCACTTATGTCGTAAATCCGGGTGAGACGATCCTGTTCCATGCGGCTGCCGGCGGCGTCGGACTGATCGCGGGCCAATGGGCGAAGCATCTGGGCGCAACCGTGATCGGCACCGTCGGCTCGGACGAGAAAGTCGCGCTTGCGAAGGCGAACGGTTATGACCACGTGCTCAACACGCGCAGTGACGACTGGGTGAAGCGCGTCCGCGAAATCACGAACGGCGAAGGCGTGCCCGTGGTCTATGACTCGATCGGCAAGGACACCTGGAGCGGCTCGCTCGATTGCCTCGCTGTCCGCGGCATGATGGTGAGCTTCGGAAACGCCAGCGGCGCTGTGCCCGCGTTCGAGCCCGGTATCCTGAGCGCGAAAGGTTCGCTCTATGTCACGCGGCCGACGCTTGCGAGTTACACCCGTGACGCTGCGGAGTTGCAGGACACCGCGAACGATCTGTTCGCCGTCCTCGAATCCGGCGCGGTGAAAATCCAGATCAACCAGAGATTCAAACTTGCCGATGCGGCGAAAGCCCACGAGGCGCTGCATTCCCGCCAGACGACGGGCGCGACGATCCTGATTCCCTAGAGGCGCTTCAGATCGGCAAGCACACCGGCGGTGTCGAAGAACTCCGTCAGGGAGATCAGCTTGCCGTCGCGAAACTGCCAGCGGTTCGCGAGCCGGAAGGTCGCGCGCTTTCCCGTCTTGTGCTCGCTTAAGACGACCTCGCTGAGCGCCCAGACGGTGTCGGCGTCGCCAACGAGTTCATGCACGTCGTATTTCAGCATCGCAAATTCGCTGGCGATGAGGGAGAGCGCTTCCTGAAGTCCGACGCGGCCTTTGAAAACGCCACCGAAGCGGAACTGCGACCGTCGTGCGTTCGAGTCCCAGACAAAATCGTCCGAGATGATCGCCATCAGGGGCTCCAGGTCGCCCTGCAGATATGCGCCCATGATCGCGCGCAGCGTGTCGTGAATCGCCGGCGCCATTGCCGCTATTCGGCGGCTTCGCGCAGATAGATCGAGCGCTTCGGCCGCGCCATGACGCGCTGAACCATGGGCACGAAAGCGTCGAGCGGCATCGTGTCGTAGTTCGGATCGAACGCGTTCTGGTCATGACGCGCGCAGAACATCGCGGTCTTCTCGAACGCCGGATGGCCGCGGAATTGATCGCGCATGTTCCGGTCGAGACCGAGATAGTGGAAGAAATAATATCCCTGGAAGATGCCGTGATGATGCAGCATCCACCAGTTCTCTTCCGACACGAACGGCTTCAGCACCGTCGCGCCGAGCTCGGCATGGTTGGATGACGCGAGAATATCACCCATGTCGTGCAGCAGCGCGCAGACGATGTATTCCTCGTCCATCCCGTCGCGATGCGCGAGCGTCGCCGATTGCAGCGAATGCTCCAGCCGGTCAACGGCAAAGCCGCCGCAATCACCTTCCAGCATCTTCAAATGCGCGATCACCCGGTTCGGAAGATCTCGGTTGAAACCGGCGGACGCCGCCGCGATCTTCGCCCAGTCTTCCTGCGTACTTTCCGCCATCGCATGAAACTGCGCGCGGTCGTTTGGATGCTCGGTCATGACGTCTCTCCGGCGGAAGATGGGAGTTTCTTCCCCGCAGAAGCGCGGGTCAACGCCCGATTCAAGTTGTCCAGCTCGGCTACCGCATCACTCAGCGGTTGCAACGCCAGTAACATCCGACTTTTGCGAACGAAGGACAGTGCGCTAACGTCGAGAAGATCGGAAGGGGCCCGGAATGAAAACCAATCCTGTCGAACGCGCATTCGAACGGTTGCTGTTTGCCAGCCGCTGGCTGATGGCGCCGTTCTACCTTGGGCTGATCCTGGCACTCATCGCACTGATCTTCGTCTTCGGCCGCGACATGGTCGAGGAAATCTCAAAGCTCGACCACCTCTCCGAAACCGACATCATCGTCTGGCTCCTCTCGCTCGTGGACCTGTCGCTCGCCGGCAACCTGCTGGTGATGGTGATCTTCGCCGGCTACGAGAATTTCGTCTCGCGCATGGATATCGGCGACCACCCGGACCGCCCCAGCTGGATGGGCAAGATCGATTTCTCCGGCATGAAGCTGAAGCTGATCGCCTCCATTGTCGCGATCTCGGCCATCCATCTGCTGCGCGCGTTCATGGAGATCGACACGGTCGACGACCGCAGCGTCCGTTGGATGGTCATCATCCATCTGACCTTCGTGTTCTCCGGCGTGTTGCTGGCGCTGATGGACTGGATCACGGAGCGTACTGAACACCCTTAGGCACCAGCTTGAGCACTGGGGCCGTCTATGGTAGACATGCTGGTATGGGTGAGATGCGCAAAATCACCGTGGAAGTACCCGTCGAAGACCTCAGCGCGGCGCAGAGCTTTACCGGAAGCGGCGTGACCGAAACGGTCCGCGAGGGCTTGAAACGGCTCGCGGTCATTCGTACGCAACAAGAGATGCGCGCCCTGCGAGGCACGTTCAAATTCAGCGTGGATCTCGACTCGTTGCGTGAGGACCGCGCATTTCCGAAAAAGCGGAAATGATCGCCGCCGACACCTCGACGATCATCGCGTTCATTCAGGGCGACTTAGGCGAAGATGTCGATAAGTTCGATGCTGCCCTGGCAGCAGGGACAGTAATGATATCGCCTGTTGCACTCACCGAATTGCTGTCGGAGCCGCGCCTGCCGCAGCGACACGAAGATTTCATCCGCAGCCTGCCGCTGCTGGAAATCCACGACGGCTATTGGATCAGGGCCGCCAAGTCGCGCGCGACGCTTTTGTCGCAAAAACTGCGCGCCCGTCTTCCCGATACGCTGATTGCACAAGCCGCTATCGATCATGACCTCGCGCTGATCCAACGCGACGGAGATTTTCGCCACTTCGCAAAGCACTGCGGTTTGAAACTGGCCTGAACGTCTTACGTGTTCATGCTGTCGAAGAAGTCCGAATTGGTTTTCGACACACGCAGCTTGTCGAGGAGGAATTCGATCGCGTCGATCGTGCCCATCGGCGCCAGGATGCGGCGCAGCACGTACATCTTCGCGAGCGTGCCCTTGTCGACTAGGAGCTCTTCCTTACGCGTACCGGACTTGAGGATGTCGATGGCCGGGAACACGCGCTTGTCGGCGACCTTGCGGTCCAGGATGATTTCCGAGTTGCCGGTACCCTTGAACTCTTCGAAGATGACTTCGTCCATACGGCTGCCGGTATCGATCAGGGCCGTGGAGATGATCGTCAGCGATCCACCTTCCTCGATGTTGCGCGCGGCGCCGAAGAAGCGCTTCGGGCGCTGCAGCGCGTTGGCGTCGACACCGCCGGTCAGCACTTTGCCCGATGACGGGACGACGGTGTTGTAGGCGCGGCCGAGGCGCGTGATATTGTCGAGCAGGATGACGACGTCGCGCTTGTGTTCGACCAGGCGCTTGGCCTTTTCGATCACCATTTCCGCGACCTGGACGTGGCGCGTCGCCGGTTCGTCGAAGGTCGAGGAGATAACCTCGCCCTTCACCGTGCGCTGCATGTCGGTCACTTCTTCCGGACGTTCGTCGATCAGAAGAACAATCAGATAGACTTCCGGATGATTGGCGGAAATCGCCTTGGCGATGTTCTGCATCATGATCGTCTTACCGACGCGCGGCGGCGCCACGATCAGGCAGCGCTGGCCCTTGCCGAGCGGCGCGACGATATCGATGACGCGGCCGGTGCGATCCTTCACCGTCGGATCGGGCAGCTCCATCGTGAAGCGCTCATCCGGGTAATACGGGGTGAGGTTATCGAAGGCGACCTTGTGCTTGATCTCTTCGGGGTCTTCGAAATTGATGGTCGAGACCTTGAGCAGCGCGAAATAGCGCTCGCCGTCCTTGGGCGAACGGATCGGGCCTTCGACGGTGTCACCCGTGCGAAGACCGAAGCGGCGGATCTGCGACGGTGAGACGTAAATGTCGTCCGGGCCGGCGAGGTAGTTGGATTCCGGCGAACGGAGAAAGCCGAAGCCGTCGGGCAGCGTCTCGACGACGCCGGTGCCCGTGATCTCCACATTGCGGTCGGCGAGCTCCTTGAGGATCGCGAACAGCATGTCCTGCTTCCGCATGGACGATGCGTTTTCGACCTCGAGCTCCTCGGCGAACGCCAGAAGATCGGTGGGGGATTTGTCTTTGAGATCCTGCAGCTTCATCGCTTGCAGGCCGTCTTGAACAGTCATGAAAATTACACCTGGTACTTGGGGAGGTTGGTCCGGTTCTGGCGCGGCGATATCTACGCCCGCGAATTGTCATCGGAGATTGGTTGGGCACCGCACCGGTTTTCCCGGGTCAGGCGACGTGCGCGACCTGCGCCTGCCGTCCGCGATGCTTTGGGGAACGCCCAATATATAGCGCGATTTCGGCCCGTTGCAAATGGGCCGGACAGCCTAAAAAGGCTGCACGATTACCAGGATGACAATGACAATCATCAAAACCGGCGGGACTTCGTTCAGGATCCGGTAGAACCGGGCCGGCTTGTCGTTCTTGTCATTGGCGAAGGCGCGCACCCGGCCGGCGAGATATCCGTGGACGCCGGACATCGCGAGGACGAGCGCGAACTTCGCCTGGAACCAGTGCTCCTCATAAACGCCCGTGAGCCACGCCAGCGTCAGGCCGAACACCCAGGTTGCGATCATCGCCGGGTTGATGATGGCGCGCAGCAATCGCCGCTCCATCAGCTTGAAACGTTCCGACTCCGCGGAGTCCGGCGCGGTCTCGGTGTGATACACGAACAGCCGCGGTAGATAGAACATGCCGCTCATCCACGCGATCACGCTGATGACGTGGAATGCCTTGATCCAGAGAATGTAGTTCGACAGGAACATCATCATGGGCGGGCCTCGCGAAAGCCGCAGCGCGAAAATTGCGCAGGACAGAGCCTACCCGATGCCGCCCGGGTCACAAGGTCAGCAAGTGTCGCAATGAAGGCCGCACGGGTGCCCACCGTCGGCGCGCGCAGATAATCGGTCACGCCGCTCTCCTGCGCCAGCTTGGCGTACTCGATATCCAGCTCGACCAGCGTCTCAGAGTGCTCAGATACAAATGCGACGGGCGCCACGACGACACCCAGACCTTCGCTGCCGACACGGCGGATCTCCGCATCGGTCGCAGGCCCGATCCACTTCAGCGGCCCGACACGGCTCTGGTAGCAGATGACATGATCGAGCCCGTCTATCCCCAATCTCTCCACAAGGGCGGCGGCCGTGCGTTCGACCTGCCATTGGTAGGGATCGCCCTTGGCAACGATGCGTTCGGGCAATCCATGCGCCGACAACAGCAGGCGATAGCGCGTGCCCGGCTTTGTCCTTGCCCAGGCTTCGCGAATGGAATCCGCCAGCGCCTCGACGAAGCCCGGCGCGTCGGGATAGCAGCACACCTGCGTGGTTGGAGCGTCCAGCCCTATCTTCTTTGCCGCGCGATCCCAATCCTTGAGTGAAGACGCTGCCGTCGTCGTGGAATATTGCGGGTAGAGCGGCAACAGAACGATCTTGTCCGGCGCCCACTGCTTCACGGCCATCGCCGCGCCATCACTGAACGGATGCCAGCAACGCATCGCGATGAACGCTTTCGCTTCCAGGCCCTGCGCCGTCAAAACCTGCTCAAGCGCGCGCGCCTGTGCCTGGGTCTCCTCCACGATGGGTGAACGGCCGCCGATCTTCGCATAGATCTCGCGCGCAACCGGCGCGCGGCGCCGTGCGATCAGGCGGCCCAGCGGTTTGCGCACAATACCGGGCAAAGAAATGATCGCGGGATCGGTAAACAGATTGCGCAGGAAGGGCTCGACAGCCTCCGGTGAATCCGGCCCCCCGAGATTGAACAGCACGACGGCGATTTTCACGCCGCACCTCGCACCTGCTTCAACAATTCTTCCACATGGGCGATCGGTGTCTCGGGCAGGATACCGTGGCCAAGATTGAAGATCAGAGGCACATCGCGCGCCGCATCCAAAATCCGGCCCACGCCTTCGCGCAACGCATTCCCGCCAGCGATCAATGCGATGGGATCGAGATTACCCTGAACCGCAACTTTGCCGCCCAGCACCTTTGCGGCCCACGGCATGGGCACTGCGGTGTCGAGCGAAACCGCATCCGCACCAACGTCATTCGCATAGCGCTCATAGCCAGCCAAAGTCGCCGCGCGTGGAAACCCGATGATCTTCGCCTTGGGATGAACTGTGCGTATCTTGGCGACGATCTTCTTCGTCGGGGCGATCACCCAGCGTTCGAACAGCGCCTCCGGCAACCCTGACGCCCAGCTGTCGAAGATTTGCACCGCATCGGCTCCGGCTTCGATCTGCCTGATCAGATGTTGCGCAACACATTCACCGAGCACGTCCAGCAAGCGCGCAAAACTTTCCGGCTCGCGATAGCCCCACAGCTTCGCCGCCTTTTGCTCATCACCGCCACGCCCGGCCGCCATATACGTTGCAAGCGTCCACGGCGCGCCTGCGAAGCCCAGCAGCGTCGTTTTGCCATCGAGCGATGCCCGAACGCGTCTCAGCGTTTCATAGGCCGGAGCAAGCTTTGTGGCCCACGCCGCAGGATCGCGATCCAGACCGTCCGCGTTCGCGATCGGTTGCAGCGATGGCCCTTCGCCTTCCGTAAACTTCACCTCACGACCCAACGCATAAGGAACCGTCAGGATATCCGAGAAGATGATCGCGGCATCGAAACCAAATCGGCGGATCGGCTGCAGTGTGATCTCCGCCGCCATCTCCGGATCGTTGCACATCGTCCAGAACGAGCCCGCCTTCGCCCGTAGCGCGCGGTATTCCGGCAGGTATCTTCCAGCCTGACGCATCAACCAGACCGGCGAAGGATTTCTCTTCTCACCGTTCAACACACCGATCAGGGACTTCTCTTCCTTCAAAACAAGATTCCTTAAGTAAGATGATGAGGAAGATGATGGTTCTGTGGGTTGTGGACGGGTTGGGGGATAGCGATTTTTCTAGGCCGGAAGCGCAGGAGACTCAAGGTGTAAGGGATTTTACGGATGGCCGAACGACTGACAGGGAGGCCGCTCTCATGGGGACCAGGCTGTGTACCGGTCGGGTGCTGTGGGATTCTTTGGGTTATGATGGGAAAACGAAGCGCGCTGTGTGCGCAAAGGGAATGGATTTGTGAGTAACACGTTCCACGTCCATCAGGTGTCGGACGCGACCGGCGAGACCTTGAATGCGATCGCCAAGGCCGCGCTCGCGCAATTCGAAGGCGTGACCGTTCAGGAGCATGCCTACACGTTGGTCAGAAGCCGACGGCAGCTCGAGCGCGCGGTGGAGCATATCCGCGAGAATCCGGGGCTTGTCTTCTTCACTCTGGCAAGTCTGGAGCTTCGCGATGAGCTTGTTGCCCAGTGCGCGCGGTTGTCGGTGCCCTGCCTCGATGTCCTGGAGACACCGGTCTCGATGATGCGCCAGTTCCTTGGCACCGCGGAAACCCACAGGCCTGGCGGACAGCATGAGGTCGACCAGCGATACCTGCTGCGCATCGAGGCGCTGAACTACACGATCCAGCATGACGACGGTCAGTCGCTCGATACGCTGAACGAAGCGGAAGTGATCCTTGTCGGTGCCAGCCGAACATCGAAGACACCGACCTGTGTGTATCTCGCCATTCGTGGCCTCCGCGCGGCGAATGTCCCGCTGGTACCGGGCATCCCGCTGCCGCCGCAGCTGCTGGCCGCCAAGGCGCCGCTGATCGTTGGCTTGTGGGCATCGCCGGAACGTTTGATCCAGGTCCGCCGCAACCGCCTGTCGACAATGGGCGAAAAACGCGACACCGATTATGTCGAGGTCGAGAGCGTGCGATCGGAGATCACCGCGACGCGCAAATTGTTCGAGCAGCACGATTGGCCGGCACTCGACGTTTCGCGCCGCTCGATCGAGGAAACCGCGGCCGCGATCATCAACCTGATCGCCGAGCGCATGGTCGCGAACGCATGAATTTCATTCTCGCGTCGGGAAGTAGCAGCCGGGCGCAGATCCTCCGGGATGCTGGGGTGCGATTCACCGTGCACCCGGCGCATATCGATGAAGACGCCGTCAAAGATGAGATGCGCGGAAAGACCGGCCATGTCGTCGCGGAGAGGCTTGCCGATCTGAAGGCGCTGCAGATATCCACACAATATCCACAAGACCTGGTGCTCGGCGCCGATCAGGTTCTGGCGCTGGATCGCGAGTTGTTCAGCAAGGCCGAGACGCTTGAAGGCGCCGCAACGCAACTGCGCCGGCTGCGCGGAAAGAGTCATACCCTGACAGGCGCATTAACACTTGCACGAGGCGGAAATCCCGTCTGGCGGCACACAGGTTCGGCAATGCTGTGGATGCGTGATTTCAGCGAAGAATTTCTCCGGGCTTATCTGGCACAGGAAGGCGAAGCCCTGCTCGGCAGTGTCGGCTGCTATCGGTTCGAAGGTCTCGGCGCCCAGCTTTTCGAGCGGGTGGAAGGCGATTATTTCTCCATCCTCGGATTGTCGCTGCTGCCGCTTCTCGGCGCGCTGCGCGATCACGGTGCGTTGGAGATATGAGCGGACAGACCAGACTTGCGGGCGTGATCGGGTGGCCGGTGTCGCACAGCCTGTCGCCGCGCCTGCACGGCCACTGGCTGAAGGAATACCGCATCGACGGTTCCTACATAGCCTTGCCCGTGGAGCGAACGGATTTCTCGACCGCGATTCGATCTTTGCAGCGCGAAGGATACCGTGGTGTCAGCGTGACCGTGCCGCACAAGGAAGCAGCCTTCGCCATCGCCCATCGCGTGGATGACGCGGCGAAAGCGGCGGGTGCTGTCAACCAGCTGATCTTCCACGAAGACAGCGATATCGAAGGTCTGAACACCGATGCTCCCGGCCTCGCGGGAAGCCTTCGCGAAGCGGGCCTGTCGCTGATCGGAAGGCCGGCAATTCTGCTCGGCGCCGGAGGCGCGGCGCGTGCCGCGGTGCTCGCGCTGGCGAATTTGGGAGCGAGCGAAATCCGCATCCTCAACCGCGACAAACATCGCGCGGATGTTCTGGTATCCAACCTTTCGTCATCCTGCGATGTCGATCTGGTGCCGATTCCGCTGGACGGTTGGCGCAAGGTTGCCGGTGATACTGCGCTCGTCATCAACGCGACCAGTGCAGGGATGAAAGGCACACCGTCACTCGACGTCGCACTTGAATCCCTGCCGAAGTTCGCGGCGGTGTGCGACATCGTCTACAACCCGCTCGAAACCGGATTGCTGAAACGTGCGCGCGCATTGCACCTCAAGACCGTCGATGGCCTCGGCATGCTGATGCATCAGGCTGTACCGGCGTTCAAAGCGTTCTTTGGCGTCGAGCCGAAGGTCACATCGGCCCTCCGCCGCGAGTTGGAAAGCGCGCTGCATGGCTGAGCGTCCGCTTCTCATCGGCCTCACCGGCTCGATCGGCATGGGCAAGAGCGAAACCGCGAAGATGTTCGCGAAGCTCGGCATCCCGGTCTACGATTCCGATGCGGCGGTGCATCGGCTCTACGAACCGGGGGGCGCGGCGGTGGAGCAGATCGCGGAGATGTTCCCCGGAGCCGTGCGCGATGGCCGTGTGGACCGCGCCGCGCTGTCCAAGCAACTTGCCGGCAACGAGGCCGCATTCCGGAAACTCGAATCGGTCGTCCACCCACTGGTGGGCGAGGAAAACCGCAAATTCATGCTGCAGGCGATCGCCGACGGCGCGGAGATGGTGGTGCAGGATATCCCATTGCTCTTCGAGACCGGCGGGCATACGCGCATGGACGCGGTTGTGGTTGTGTCCGCGCCTTCCCATATCCAGCGCGAGCGCGTGCTGGAACGACCGGGCATGACGCCGGAAAAACTCGACCAGATTCTCTCCCGCCAGATGCCCGACGAAGAAAAGCGTGCAAAAGCCCATTTTGTGGTTGAAACGGACAAGGGCCTCGATCATGCCTTTGCGCAGGTGAAGGCAATCGTCGAAGTGCTGAAGGCAAAGCGGCATGCGTGAGATCGTTCTCGATACCGAGACGACGGGCCTCGATCCCAATGACGGGCATCGGGTGATCGATATCGGCTGTGTCGAGCTGATGGATCACTTCCCGACCGGGCGCACGTTTCAGGCCTATCTCAATCCCGAACGCGATGTGCCGGCGGAGGTCCAGAAGGTTCACGGGATTACGACCGAGTTTCTCGCTGACAAGCCGCTGTTCGAAACAGTGGTCGAAGAATTCCTGGAGTTCATCGGCGATGCGCCGCTGGTGATTCACAACGCCAGTTTCGATCTGAAATTCCTGAATTCGGAACTGCACCGGCTGAAACGCCCGCCCATCCCGCTCGCGCGCGCGATCGACACGATCGACATCGCCAAGAGCAAGTTTCCCGGCGCGCGCTATTCGCTCGATGAGTTGTGCAGGCGGTTCAGCATAGATCTCACCTCGCGCACGTTGCACGGCGCGCTGCTCGACTCGCAGCTCACGGCGCAGGTCTATCAGGAGCTTCTCGGCGGACGGCAGAAGGCGCTGCTTCTCACGCCGCAGGATGAAGCCGCCGCCGTCTCGATAACCGGCGTCCGCATTGCGCGCGTGCGGCCCGAGCCCCTGGCAGTCCGCGTTACCGAAATCGAGATCGCGGCGCATACGGCTTTTATCGAGAAAGAACTCAAGGAAGCGATCTGGAACTGGGCTTAGGTCATTTCTTCTTCATCGCCGCGATCATGATCGTCGCGGTCGATGTCGCGATCACCTTGCCGTCGGCGTTGGTGAGCGTCGCTTCCAGAAAATTGATCTGCCGCCCACGCTTGACGACTCTCGCTTCGGCGATGTGACGGCCGGCCGCACCCTGATTGAGGTAGGAGACCTTCATCTCCAGCGTCGGCGCGATCTCGCCCCATTGCAGAATGAGGCCCGCGGCAACGGCCAGCACGTCGTCCATCACGCACGCGATCGCGCCACCATGCAGGGCGCCGAAGCGATTGAAATGCGCCTCGCCGAGTTCATAGGCGATGCTTGCGAATCCGGTCTCGCTGTCGATTTCCAGCAGCTGCTGGTTCAACCACGCCGAACACGGCGCCTGCCGTTTCAAAATGGCCTGGATGTTCGCGGGATAGTCCGACGCTTTTGCCGCGTCTATGGCCTGACGCATATCACGCCCAGAACGGCTCGGTGTGCTTGAACTTGTCCCAGCGCTTGAGCGCCTTGCCGCCCAGCCGCACCGCACGCGCGCAGTGCCAGCCATTGACGATGCCGGATGCGAAGCAGAGATCGGCCTGCGCACGCGCGCTCAAACTCTCGTCCAATGTCAATTGCGAGAGCGTCGCGCGAACCTGTGCAGCATCGTTCAGCGCGCCGAGAAGCTCCTGCAATTCCTTGATCTTCGCGACGTATTTCCTGACTTTCTTTTTCTTGTACAGCGGACCATAGAACTCCGCCGCATAGCGAAGCTTCTTCAGGGAAATGCGCAGGCGGTGACAATCGCCGACATCCAGATCCTTCACGTGCCGCGCGCGCTTGCGCGCCTTGATGAGATATTCGTCCAGCATGCGCGGCGCCACGGATTTCACCGGCGCGCGCACTGCGATGCGGCTCTTGAGGTCGATGCCGGCTGCCGTCGCCCAGCTGCGGGTTTGCGCGGCGAGCGCGACATCGTCCATCAGGATCGCGAATTCGACGCTGGAGACGCGTTCGACGGTCTGGTCCCAAGCCTCCAGGCGCGCGCGGTCCAGACGCTCGCGCAGCAGCACAAAGGCTTCGTCGCCCGCGGCTTCTTCGGGCGGGCCGAGAAGCTCCTCGGCAAACACGTCGAGATCGCGCGCCGGTGCAACCGCGCTGCTGAAGGTCTTGGTCCGCTCCTGCAATTCGCGCAACGCCGGCGTACGAAAATCGTCACCGAACGCTGCAAACGCGACGGCCAGACGGCGCAAGCCGACACGAAGCTGATGCAGGCCCTCGACATCGCGCGAGCGCGTGACGGCGCCGACATTGCTTGCCACATGCGCGAGGCACTCGAGCACCGTGACGCGATAGGCATCTTCCACGGTCATTTCGCGGCTGATGCGCAATGGCCGCTTGTTGACCGCGAACGCCTGCAGATCGGGACTGCGGGCGGCGACGGTCGTGCGGATGGTGGCGGGGCGGGGCTCGTCCATATGATTCGAGTTTAGCTAAACCGCCCGCACCGGCAATCCCGCGCGTGCCAGAGTTTCCTTCGCCTGCGCGATCGTCGCTTCGCCGAAATGAAAGATCGATGCGGCCAGCACGGCATTGGCGTGGCCGTCGCGGATTCCCTCGACCAGATGCGCAAGAGTTCCAACGCCGCCGGACGCGATGACCGGAATTGTGACAGCGTCCGCGACTGCGCGCGTCAGCGCCAGGTCGAACCCGTTCTTTGTGCCATCGCGGTCCATGGAGGTGAGCAGGATTTCGCCGGCGCCAAGCGCCGCCACTTCGCGCGCGTATTCGACAGCGTCCAGCCCGGTCTGATTGCGGCCACCATGGGTGAAGACTTCCCATTTGCCCGGCGCGGTCTGCTTGGCGTCGATGGCGACGACGATGCACTGGCTGCCGAATTTCTCTGCCGCCTGGCGCACGAAATCGCGGTTGCGCACGGCCTCGGTCATGATCGAGACCTTGTCGGCACCGGCGAGCAGAAGATCGCGAATATCGTCCAGCGTGCGCACGCCGCCACCGACGGTCAGCGGCATGAAACAGACGTCGGCCGTGTGCCGCACCACATCCAGCAGAATGCCCCGCTTCTCATGGCTCGCCGTGATGTCGAGGAAGCAAAGCTCGTCCGCACCCGCGGCGTCATACAGCATCGCCTGCTCTACCGGGTCGCCGGCATCGCGCAGATCGACGAAATTCACGCCTTTGACGACGCGGCCGTCTTTCACGTCCAGACAGGGAATGACGCGGATCTTCAGCATCAGCGGGCCCGCGCCCGCGCCGCGACGTTCATCAGCGCGCGGCCGCAGGCGGCTTCAGCGGGGACGGCGGTGGTTTTGCACAGCGCTTCGGTGTCTAGAAGCTGGTCGAGGACTTCGAGCAGATTGGCTTCGCTCCAGCGCTGCGCCTGGTTCTTGAACGAGGCCGCGCGCGAGAAATGCAGCGGCGGGCGGAGCTTGCGGATCGCGCCGTCGATGCCCTCGCCGCGTTTGCCCTCGACACTGACGAGCAGCAGGCGCTGGAAATGCGACATTGCCTGGCGCACGACCTGGATGGGAGACGTGCCCGCGATCCACAGGCGTTCGAGCGCGAGATCGAGTTTGCCGACATCGCCATTTCCGGCTGCGTCGATGGCTTCTTCCACGCGCGCCTCAGCTTCGTCGCCGAGCGTCGCCTGCACGTCTTCCAGTGTTACGTTCTTCTTGCCGTGGGCATAGAGCGCGAGCTTTTCGATCTCGCGCCGCGTCACGCCACGGTCTGAACCCAATCGCCCAACTGCGTCTTCCAATGCGTCCGGCGCAATGGTGAGGCCCTCGGCTTTCAGGCCCGAGCGCACGACGTCAAACAGATCACGCGCAGTGTCTGGATAGCAGGCGATGGCGGCGGCGTTGTCGGCTTCCTCGAACAGTTTGCGCAGGCCCGTGCCTTTGGCGAGGTCGCCGCCTTCCAGCACGATCAGTGCGTCGCCGGCGGGCTCTTCCAGAAACGTTTCAAACAATTTGGCGAGATTGTTGCCCGCGCCACGCACGCGCACCACGCGCCGCCCGCCGAGCATGGAGATCGCAGCGGCTTCATCGGATAAGCGTGCGGGATCGGAGGTGAGTGCGGAATCATCGAGATCGGCGACGCGGAACGCGTCGTTCAGATCATCGACGACAGTTTTCATCAATGTTTCGGCGCGTTCGCGCACCATGCCGGTGTCGGGCCCGAACACCAGCGCGGCGACAAGATTCTTCGGCGGGTTCGCGGCGTAGCGGTCGGCCTCGGACGTCTTGACGATCATTTCGCGCTTGCTGCCCGCTTCGCTTCCTGGGCGAAATAGACGGCGAGGTTGGTGCGGATGCGATAGGCGATATCGACGGCAGAGCGAACATCGGCATCCTTCTGCGCGGTCAACGTCGCGTAGGGCGACGCCACCACGTTGTAGGCGGCAAGACCGGTCTCGACACCCTTCGTGATCTCCTTGCCCTTCATGTCCGACAGCACATAGGTGATCGTCATCGTGTCATTATAGCGCGTGATCGCCGCATCGTTCTGGACTGCGACACCTTCGGATTTCTGCGTGAACGTCACATGCAGACGATAGCTGTCTTCCGATGCACGGCCCGAGGAGTCGAACAGATCGATCAACTCGTTGCGCAACTCATAGCCGAGCGATTGCGGAATCGGATCGACATAGATCTGGCTGAGCTTGTCCATCGTCTCCGCCGTCGCGCCACTGCTGCCGTAGAGCGGATGAAAGCCGCATCCGCTTGCGGCGAAAGCAAGCCCCAAAGCCGCGAGCGTGCCGAGCTTTCTCATGCGACGATGTTCACGATACGGCGCGGTACGACGATCACGCGCTTCGGCGTCTTGCCTTCCAGCGCACGCACGACGCCTTCGAGCGCCAATGCTTCGGCTTTCAGCGCGTCTTCCGCGATCTCTGTCGAGACGTCGAGCGTTCCGCGGAGCTTGCCGTTCACCTGCACGCCGATGGTCATGGTGTCGGATTTGACCAGCGCGGGATCGAATTTCGGCCAATCTGTCGCCGCGATCATTGCCTTGTGGCCGAGAACTTCCCAGCAGGTTTCCGCCAGATGCGGCATCATCGGTCCGATCAGCACGACAAGCGCCTCCAATGCCTCGCGGCGCACAGCGCCGGCGATCTTGGCATCGGCACCGCTTATAGCATTGGCCAGCGTATAAATCTGCGCGACCGCGCGGTTGAAGCGCAGCGCGTCCAGATCCTCGGTCACCGCCGCAATCGCGCGGTGCGTGGCGCGACGGAGTTCCAGCGCGGCGCCGTCTGCAGCGTCAATCTTCCCGCCGGAAGGCGGCAGGTTTTCGGCCTCGGACACCAGACGCCAGATACGCTGCACGAAGCGCCAGCAGCCCTCGACCCCGGCCTCGGTCCACTCGATATCGCGCTCCGGCGGCGTGTCGGAGAGCATGAACCAGCGCATCGAATCCGCGCCATAGGTGTCGATGAACGCGCTGGGTGCGACCACGTTCTTCTTCGACTTCGACATCTTCTCTGACGGGCCGACTTCCACTGGCGTGTCGGTGCCTTTGAGGAATGCCTTACCGTCGCGCTTCTCGACATCGACCGGTTCGATCCAGTCGCCGGCGCTGTCCTTGTAGGTCTCGTGGCAGATCATGCCCTGCGTGAACAAGCCTGCGAACGGTTCGTCGATTTTGGTGTAACCGCATTTGTGCAGCCCGCGTGTGAAGAAGCGCGCGTACAACAAGTGCAAAATCGCATGCTCGATGCCGCCGATATATTGATCAACCGGCAGCCAGTAATCGACCGCGTCGCGATTCACCGGGCCGTCCGCCTTGGTGTCGCAGAAGCGCGCGAAATACCACGACGAGTCGACGAACGTATCCAGCGTATCGGTGTCGCGCTGCGCTTTGCCGCCGCAGTTCGGGCAGGTCGTGTGTTTCCACGTCGGATGATGATCCAGCGGATTGCCCGGCACATCGAATTTCAGATCGTCGGGCAGTTTGATCGGCAGATCGGATTCCTTCGCCGGCACCACACCGCACTTCGCGCAATGCACCATCGGGATCGGACAGCCCCAGGCGCGCTGACGCGATGCCAGCCAGTCACGCAGACGATATTGAATCGTGCGCGTGCCCTGTCCTGCGGCTTCCAGACGCTTGGCGACTTCGGCCTTCGCCTCATCGACACTCATGCCATCGAGGAAGCGGGAGTTTGCGAGCTTGCCGGGCCCGACATAGGCTTCCTTGCCGACATCGAAGGTCTTCGGATCGGCGCCTTCAGGAATAACGACAGGCAGCACCGGCAATTTGTATTTGTGCGCGAATTCCAGATCGCGCTCGTCATGCGCGGGGCAGCCGAAGATCGCGCCCGTGCCGTAGCCCATCAGCACGAAGTTCGCGATCATCACCGGCAGCTTCCAGTTCGGATCGAATGGATGCGCGGCGGTGATGCCGGTGTCGAAGCCGAGCTTCTCGGCTTTTTCGATTTCCGCTTCGGCCGTGCCGGTGCGGCGGCATTCGGCGATGAAGTCCGCGACTTTCGGATTCTCTTTTGCCAATGCCTCGCTCAACGGATGATCCGGTGAGATCGCAACGAAGCTCGCGCCGAATAGCGTGTCCGGGCGGGTCGAGAACACTTCCAGTTTCTCGTTGTTCGACAGCGCGAACGTGAAGCGCATGCCTTCGGAACGGCCGATCCAGTTGCGCTGCATGATGCGCACTTTCTCTGGCCAGCGATCGAGGCGATCCAAAGCGCTCAGCAGATCTTCCGAGAACGCGGTGATCTTGAAGAACCACTGCGACAGCTTGCGGCGTTCGACCACCGCGTTGGAGCGCCAGCCGCGTCCGTCGATCACCTGCTCATTGGCGAGCACGGTCATATCAACGGGGTCCCAGTTCACATCGGCTTCGTGGCGATAGACGAGTTGCTGGTTGTAGAAATCAATGAACAGTTTCTGTTGCCGTCCGTAATAGATCGGATCGCTGGTCGCGAATTCGCGTGTCCAGTCGATGGCCAATCCCATCAGCTTCAGCTGCGCGCGCATGTTGGCGATGTTGGAGTCCACCCAGGCGCGCGGGTTCACGCCCTTGTCGCGCGCCGCGTTTTCCGCCGGCAGGCCAAACGCGTCCCAGCCCATCGGATGCAGCACGTTGAATCCCTGCGCGCGGCGGAAGCGCGCCAGGCAATCGCCCATCGTGTAGTTTCGGGCATGGCCCATATGGATGTTTCCGGACGGATACGGAAACATCTCGAGCACATAGCATTTCGGACGTGTGGAATCGTTGTGGGTGACGAAGCTTTGCTGCTTCTCCCATTCCGCCTGCCAGCGAACTTCCGATTCCTTGGCGTTGTAGCGCGCCATCAAAGCCTTCCTGTTTTCCGGAACGCTGACGCCCGGATGAGGGTAGGCTTAGCGTTCCCGTGAATTACTTTCCAGAGTCGGCGCTCGCAAGTCGAAGCTCGCGGGCGCGCGTCAGGATCGCGTCTTCCAGCTTCGTCGCGGTGTCGGGACTGACCGGGCTGTCGACCCAGCCGTCATTGCTGCGCGTCTGGCGGAAGACGGCGATCTTGATGCCGTCCGCACGCAGGCGGCGATCGAGGATGTAGATCGTGACCTTGGTGCGCTCATTCGGCGTTGCCGCCGCGGAATACCAGTCCGTGAGGATCACGCCACCGAACGGATCTTCCGAAGCGAGCGGCATGAAGGACAGCGTGTCCAGGGTGGCTTGCCATAGGAAGGCGTTGACGCCGACCGTGCGGGACGTGCCCGCGGTCGTGCCCGAATCCGGGTCCATCTTGTCGTCGGACGAGCCGCAGCCGACAAGGACAAGGGCGCAGAGGAGGGCGGCAAAGATACGCATCGATGGGCTTCCAGCTTCCTGTTCGGCACGGCGAAGGCCGCGCGTTTGCGCCGTTCGCATCCCCCGAAGACGGCATGGTGGGCTTATACTGTCACACAAGGCGGGGTGCAACGCTGCCGGGCGGCGGGAGGCTTCGCGGGCTTATTGTTTTGTTGTAATGGTTTACCCAACAAGAGATGGGGTCCGCGGTGAAGGCGTTTTGGTATGCAGGCGTGGCGCTGGCCGCCATGGCGGGTCCGGCTGCGGCCCTCGATCTCAGCGACTGGACCGTTTCGCCCTACGAGACGACCATCGGCGACAACCTTCAGCTCAAACTTCACGGCAGCGCCAATGGCACGGCCTACGCCGCCAATCAGCCGGATGCGCCGGGGCTCGATCAGTCGGGCGTCACGGGCGCTGCGACGTTCGCGGCGGATCTCGAGCGCGACTACGACAGCGGCATGCAGATTTCGCTGAAAAGCACGTTCGAGGTGTATCACGACCGTCTGTCCATCGATAATTACGGCGGCGATTTCGTGCAGAAGGTCTACGGCGTCGTGCAGACGGGCCTCGGCCGAGTCGAGATCGGCAACGCCGATGGCGCGGCGTTCGTGCTCGCCAATACCGGGCCCGTCGTCGAGGGCGATATCTCCATCGACAACACCAATGCGAGTTTCTTCCGCGATCCGTCGACGGGCACGGCGTTCATCAACATCTTCGCGCTCAACAGCGCGACCGAAGCGTCGCTGAACTACGCCAAGGTCTCTTATTACTCGCCGCGCCTGTTCGGCATCCAGATCGCAGGCTCGTTCACGCCGTCGGAAGGCAAGGATGTTCTGCCGTTCCTCGACAACGGGCCGGATGTCGCCAACCGCCAGAAGAGTATCTGGGAAGCGGCGGTGAGTTATACCGACACGTTCGGGCCCGTGTCCCTGAGTTTCTCCGGCGGATGGTCGACCGGTCATGCCGACAACAAGACGCCGGGTCATGCGGGTCTGACCGACTGGAGCCTCGGCACCGAGCTCGATTACACGATCAACGACGACTGGAAATTCGCCATCGGCGGCGCCTATCGCAACAGCAACGCTTACACGTTCAATACCAACGATGTGCTCGCTTTGGGCCAAACGACCAGCAAGCATCTGAGCGCGACGCTTTCAAACGGTCCGTGGATTATTGGCGGCGAACTGGGACAAGGCGATGCCGACGGACAGCTCGGCGCACCGAACCTGGGCATTCAGGGACAATCGGCGACGGTCGGCTACGTGCTCAATTCGAACATGCAGCTGAATGTCGGTTGGGAACGGTTCATCTATAAGCGCAACACCGGCGCCTTCTACAATGGCTTGCCGCGCATCGACATGAAGGCGGGCTTCCTGCATCTGCAATTCCAGGTCTGATCACACTGCCAGTGCGCCGATCGCCGCGATGCCCGAAAATGAATCGGGCGTCAGAAGTGTCGCGTTGCGCGCGTCGATTCCGCCGAGCGCATAAACCGGCTTGTTGATCGCGCGCGCGATGATGTTGGCGCGAAGCGGCGTCAGGCTCGCACGATCCGGATGGCTGCCGGTCCCAAACACGGGCGAGAGGAAGATGGCGTCAATCGGCAATGCGTGCGTGTGCATCGGTGCGCGGTAGGAATGCGCTGATGCCGTGATCATCAGGGTCGGAAAACGTGCACGCCAATATGCGGCTTCCTTTGCGCGCGCTTCCGGGAGATGGATGCCTTCGGCGCCGAGCTTTGCTGCCATCTCCGGATCGCTGGCGATCAGAACGGCCAATCCCCTCTTGTGCGCGAGCTTCAGGATCGCCCGGGCGAGTTCGTCGCGCCGCTTTGCATCGCGCGCGCGAACCACAACCATGCTGCCGCGCGGCAGCGCGCGGACGGCTGGGAGCGGATCGGACAGACGGTCGTCATCCGTCATCAGAACCAGCGCGGGCAGCCGTCCGCGGCGCAAGTGCGCCGCCGCCCTTGCCAATTGCGCGCGTCCAAGTCTATCGCTCACCCGTGACCGCTTCGGAAAATCTCACTGGCATTGTTGCGCGCATCGACGCCGCGCGGAAGGCCGCGCTTGCGCCGGCGCCATCCACCACGCTTATCGCGGTGAGCAAGACGCACGATGCCGAGCATATCCGTGCGTTGCTGGAAGCCGGCCACAGAGTCTTTGGCGAGAACCGAGTGCAGGAAGCCCAGGGCAAATGGCCCGCTTTGAAGGCGGACTATCCCGATATCGAGCTGCATCTCATCGGCCCGTTGCAGACCAACAAGACCAGGGAAGCGGTCGCGCTGTTCGACGCGATCCACACGCTGGATCGCCCAAAGCTCGCCGATTCCCTGAAAGCAGAAATCGAGCGCAGCGGCCGCGCGCCAACGCTGTTTGTCCAGGTGAACACCGGCGAAGAAGAGCAGAAGGCCGGTGTCGCACCAAAGGATGCGGCGGCGCTGGTCGACTATGCGCGCGAGACAGGACTGCCACTTAAGGGGCTCATGTGCATCCCGCCGGTCGATGTGGAGCCGTCGCCGCACTTCGCGTTGCTGTCGAAGATGGCGAAAGAACAGGACCTGCCATGGCTCAGCATGGGCATGAGCGCGGATTTCGAGACCGCAATCAAATTCGGCGCGACGCATGTGCGGGTGGGAAGCGCGCTGTTCGGCGCGCGTCCTCAGAAGGGCGAAGCCGCCGCCTGATCGGAAGCGCCCATCGAGCGCCGATACGCATACAGCGCACGCTGCGCCATATCGCTGTTCATTCCGGATTTCGTCAACGATTGTGCAAGCGCCGTTTCATTGGCGCTGGCGGTCTGTGTGGCCGGAGCAGTCGCCGGCATTGAAGGCATTGTAGCCGCGGCAGCCATCTGCGTTGCGGGCTTGTCAGCCGTCGCTACGTCCGTCTTCGGAGCAGGCTTGTCGGTGCTCGCGACGGCGGTCGGTTTGTCATCGCTGTAATGACCGGTGAAGAGCGACAGCACCGTGTCGCCGAAATTGTGCCCGGTGATTCTCTCGAACGCGAGGTCGGCCACGGAGGATGCTAGTCCCGTCAGGCCGCCGTAAAGCGTGTCGCCGATGATCTTCTCCGGCGGTTTGATCTGTTCGTGCGTCAATGCGCGATAGACCGTTCCAACGATAGGAAGATGCTGCAGCGGATTCACGACATCGAGCAGATCGTGAAACGTCACGTGCCAGT